>JAHBUY010000007.1:0-300000 GCA_019637795.1 bacterium
CTTGAACAGGACGGCTCGACGCGCCCTACAGACGCGGGTCGATCGCCTCGCTCTCAAGAGCCAGCACGCCGAAGACGCACTCGTGGACGCGGCGCAGCGGTTCGCGACGGACGAAACGGTCTAACGCCTCGATGCCGAGCGCGAACTCTTGCATCGCCAGGGTTCGCTTCGCCCGCAAACCCCTATCGCGGAGTCGATCGAGATGCTCGGGCAGGGTGTACTCGGGGCCGTAAATGAACCGCAGGTACTCGCGTCCGCGCACCTTGATCGCCGGTTGCCCGCGCCCGCGGCCGGGCGGGATGAAGTCGAGGGGCTTCACCACCATGCCTTCTCCACCCGCAAACGTGAGGCTTTCCCACCATGCCGTCGCCTGCTCGATGGATGCCGGGGTCGTGAGGTCGACAAACCGGTGGCGACTGGCGATGAGGATCTGCGACGCTGCCGAGGCGAGGGTGGCGGCGTGCTCCAAGTGCCAGCGGTGATCCTTATCGGCGTGCACCCGCTCCTCCGAGGCGAGCACATGGAAGATCGCGAGCTTCAAATCACCAACGCCGCGGACGGCCAGCAGTAGCGTCGGTAGGCATCGGCGTAGCGCGCGGTGAGCGCACTAACCGGTCGCGTGTGTCGCAGGCGGGACGCTGAGTACCTCCGCACAACATGGGCACGAGGCGCCGGCGTTGGGGGCGGTGACGGTGCCGGCGCCGGCGCGAACTACGGCTCCTGACGGTAGAACGCGTCGGAAGGGAACCAAGAGCGCTAAGCTGCGACGCGATTCAGCACGCAGGAGCGGCCCGGCACGCCGCTGGGGGGATGGCTCGATGGGGTGTGCGGGTTGTGCGAGGCTCCGCTCCGCAGCGTGTCCACGTACCCGGTCAAGTCGGTGGCGGTCACTGCCACTCGCCGCTCGGAAGGTCAGACCACTGGAGCATACCTGCGGGGAGCGCGTCCTTGAGTAGCTCCAGCAGTAGCCGCATGTCGGCAACGTCACTGTGCGGCGGCGGGTTCGTCGCACGCTCAAGGAAACGGCTCGCCCACAGGAGGGCCGAAGCGACCAGTACACGGTTTCCGTCATCGACGACCATACGATCACTCCCACCAGGGAATAACCTCTCCATGATCTCGTCATCGGACGGGACGGCGCCAACGTCGAAGGGCAGCTTTCCGTCTGCGGAGGCGAAAGTGATCTCCCGGAAGATGCCGATCGCGGTCACGACCACAAAGACGCCACGCGGGGAATCGAGCAGCGCTGTTGCTTCTGCGGATCTGTCCGTCGCCGCCATGCCTACTTGTACTCCGCCTGCGGTCACGGTCAACTCGCTGACGCCGGCCTGCCGCGGACAAGACCGCGCCTCGTGAGAAGGCGTCCACCGGGCGTGGCGTGATGGCGGCGAATGCCCTGGCGCACGATCTGGCCGACGCATTGATTCACGCGAAGCAGCACGACCGCGCCATCGCCATGGCACGCAACGCGCGTTGGTGCGGATGGACCTTCCGGTCGGGCGGCGCACGTTGGCACATGCATACGCGGAGAAGGCGCCAATGGGTCGCCCAGCCCAGACCAAGCGCTCCGGCGAGCGCAGTAGCGAACGGCGTCGACTTGTCGCCAGCCACGGGCGCAGCACTCGGCGACGTAGCCGGCCAGCAGCTGGTGGGCGACTGGCTCGCGCTGCGACGGCCGTACGTCGACAATCGCGGTGAGGTCGAATTTCCATTCCACACGCGCGAGCGTGTCACCTCGCCGGGTCCATCGTAATCGCCAGCGGGGTGCCCATTCCGTACGCGACCGCGACGTGTCCAGCCTCGTGGTACGCGCTGACAGCGTTGCCGGTCTGGCGCTGTTGGAGAGCCAAGAGCGGCGCTTGCCCGCTTTACGCCTCCCATCTGGAGTACTCCATCCCCTGGCCGGGCGGTGTTGCGGGTTCCGCAGATCAGCCGCTCAAACCGAAACGCGGAGAGGGCTTTCGGCAACTCGCAGAGACTCATACGCGCCGATCAGCTCGACCTTCTGCGACATGCTTGGTCACCGCGGCGATGTCGTGCTGCTGCAGGACGTGCATGTACCTCCGCACCGTCGGCGCGGCCAGGCCGGTAGCCGCCATGAGGTCGGGTGTCCGTGCAAGGCCACCGCTCGCCGGCATCATGCGCAGGATGCTGGTAACCATGTGCCCGCTCGACGAGGCGGCGATCGGCCGCAGGACATGGCTCGGCAGCCGGCCCTTTCGCATCCCAACCCGGCACCTTCGACCCGGCACCCCCCCTTTTGCAAAAACCCGTCGCGAGTTGATCGGCTGTCCCGGAAAACAAAAAGCCCTGGAGTTCCCAGGGCTTTTCGAGAGAGCGGGCGACCGGGGTCGAACCGGCGACCTTATGCTTGGCAAGTCGACCAAAAGACAGAAAAGCTAGATAGTTAGGAGACCGCCGGTGGTCAGAAATGGTCACCGGCGGTCGCAATCCGCAACCTATCCGCAACCTACTTTCGGCGCTGCCCGACCTGCACCTTGGCGCCGAGACGCTTCTTGATTGCGGCGTGACGGCGCTCCTTGCGCGCCGCCGCCGCCCCGGTTGGATGGTTCGCGATGTACTGCGCCATCGTCGAGCGATTCTGGCATGGCCGCGAGCAGTAGCGTTGCTGCGGGCGATGCGGTGCGTAGAGCCGCGGACAGCCATCGGCATCGCACTGCCGCAGCTCGCCTGGGATGCGAGCGAGCAACTCGGCCACCGCGGCGTAGAAGGGGCCGATGACGGACGCGTTGGAATCGGAGACGAGATAGCGCCCCCGGCCGTGCACGCGGAGGCCGAAGCGCATCGGCGCCTCCGGTAGCCACACCAGTCCGTCTCCACCGTCGCGGAGGCGGTCGAATAGTCGCCGCAACTCGCGCTGCACGGCGCGCACATCATCCGCGGTGGGCATGGTGGTGCCGCCGCCGGGATGATCGGCGAGCCGCAGTCCCGATCGGCTCCAGGCGAAGTGCAGCAAGCCGGTCTGCGCCCGGGCCAGCGCGTCGTCAGAATTGACGGGCGCCGTCGCGAAGTCCTGCAGCCACAACAGCTCATCCGTGGCGCGGCGCCCTGACACGGGCGCGGCGGATGGAAGACCGATCGGATGGCGGACTACCCAACGCGGAGATCGCTCGCTCATGTCGCTGTCCTCGGTAATGCCCTGACCCCCGCGTAGCACCTTGAAGCGCATTCGGTCAACTGAATGCGCTCCAGCGCCGTGAGAGCATTGATGGCGCGTACCGTAGCCGGTACATAGCGCGCATGACTACTCAGCAGCGCATCAGTCTGCAGCGCGTCGCCGACGAGACGGGGCTCAGCGTGTCGACGCTGCGGCGCGCCCTGCGCGACCCCGCCGACCCGCTGCCCTGTCTCCGCGTCGGCCTGGGCGATCCGCGTCACGCGCGCATCCTCATCGCCCGCACCGAGCTCGAGGCGTGGCTGCAGCGCCGCCACGCCGCGGCGACGGCGCCGGTGCGCGACATCGTCGCCGAGGTGGTGGAGCGCGTGACCGGCGGCGGTGCCGCATGACGATGCCCTGGGGCCGCTACCGCGGCCAGGACATCGCCGACGTGCCGCTGGGCTACCTCACATGGCTGCTCGACGAGGGCCGCGCCCTGCGCCCCGACCTCCGCCGCGCCGTCTGCGCCGAGGTAGCCGACCGGCTCGACCTCCGGCCGGAGCCGCCGGCACCACGGCGGCCGCTGCCGCCACCGGCGCTGGCGTCGGCGATCAGGGACATCATCGCCGCCGGCTACCGGGCCGTGGCACTCCGAGCGCATCCGGACCGCGGCGGCACGCATCAGGCGATGGTCGCGGCGACCGAGGCGCGCGACTGGCTGCGCGAGCAGGTGGCGCTGTGATCGCCACGGACTGTGATGTCATTGGGGTCCCGCAGGCGATGCGACGGCATCGCGCCTGGGTGCTGTGGCGGCCGGTGCTGCGCGACGCCAAGGTAACCAAGATCCCGATCGATGCACACACCGGCGACGCCGCGTCGAGCACCGACCCGCGCACATGGAGCACCTTCGCCGCCGCGATCGGCGCGCTGAGAGATGGCGTCGGGCTCGGCTTCGTGTTTGCCGACCTGCACGACCTGGGCGGCGCCGACCTCGACGACTGCCGCGACCCGGTGACCGGTGCCATCGCCCCGTGGGCACTGCAGCTCGCGCAACGGCTCGATAGCTACACCGAGGTGTCGCCGAGCGGCCGCGGCATCAAGTGCTTCTTCGCCGGCAAGCTCACCGGCAAGGGGCGCCGCCGCGGACACGTCGAGCTGTATTCACGCGGGCGCTTCTTCTGCGTGACGGGCCGCCGCGTGCCGGGCTTCCCGGCGGAGCCGCAGCCGCGGCAGGCCGAGCTCGAGGCAATCGTCGCGCAGCTCTTCCCGCCGCCGGCACCACGACCAGCCGGCGCGACCGCCGCGACCGTCATCGGCGATGATGCCGAGATCCTCGAGCGCGCCCGCCGCGCCCGCAACGGCGATCGCTTCGCGCGGCTGTGGTCCGGTGCCTGGCAGGCGGCCGGCTACGGCAGCCAGTCCGAGGCGGACTTGGCGTTGGCGTCGATGTTGTCGTTCTGGGCCGGCGGCGATCCGGCGCGCGTCGATGCGCTGTTCCGCCAGTCGGGACTGTGCCGGCCGAAGTGGCTCGAGCGCAGCGACTATCGCGACTGGACGCTCAGCAAGGCGACGCAAGGCGAGGTGTACCGCCATGCATGACGATGGCTGGTCCGACCTCGCCGAGGACATCGAGCAGCGCGAGCGGGACGCCATCCGCGACGACGGCGCCGCAACGCGAAAAGACTGCGTGCTCTTCGAGCATTGCACCGATCTGGGCAATGCCCGCCGCTTCGCCATGCAGCACGGCGACCGTCTCCGACACGTCGAGCAGCTCGGCGGCTGGTACGTGTACGACGGCCGGCGCTGGCAGCGCGACGAGACCGGCGAGGTGGTCCGCGCCTGCGAGCAGACGGTCCGCAGCATCTATCAGGAGGCCGCCATCGCCGGGGCGCAGAGCGACCGCGAGCGCCTGAGCAAGTGGGCACTGCGTAGCGAGGGACGCGCCCGCATCGACGCGGCGATCGCGCTGGCGCGCTACCAGCCGCCGATCGCTGCCCGGGCCGCGGACTTCGAGGCTGACGCGATGCTGTTCAACGTGCTGAACGGCACGATCGAGCTACGCACCGGCAAGCTGCATCCACATCGGCGCGATGACCTGATCACCAAGTTGGCGCCGGTGACCTACGATCCCGCCGCCACCGCGCCGCTGTGGCTCAGGACGTTGGCGCGCATCTTCGACGGCCGATCCGAGCTGATCACCTTCGTGCAGCGTTTCGTGGGCCACGCGCTGACCGGCCTGACCACGGAGCAGGTCCTGCTCCTCCTCCACGGCGCCGGCGCCAACGGCAAGAGCACGTTCGTGGAGGTGGTCAGGGCGCTGCTCGGCGACTACGCGCAGACCGCGGATTTCGGTACGTTCCTTGCTCGCGACGGCGCCGGCGTCCGCAATGACCTCGCCCGCCTGGTCGGCGCCCGCCTGGTCTCCGCCGTCGAGATGTCCCGCGGCGGCCGCCTCGACGAGGCCGTGATCAAGCAGGTGACCGGCGGCGACACCATCACGGCCCGCTTCCTCTTCAGAGAGCATTTCGAGTTTCGGCCGACTTTCAAACTGGTCCTCGTGGCGAATCACAAGCCGCGCATCCGCGGCACCGACTACGCCATCTGGCGCCGCGTCCGACTGGTGCCGTTCGACGTGATCATCCCCCAGGACGAGCGCGACCCGCTGCTCCAACAGAAGATCATCACGACCGAGTTGCCCGGCATCCTCAACTGGGCGCTCGAGGGCTGCCGCCTGTGGCAGGCCGACGGGCTCGGCGCACCCGATGCCGTGAGAGCGGCCACGGACGCCTACCGCGAGGAGCAGGACGTGCTGGGCCCGTTCCTCGACGAGTGCTGCGAGCGCGGCGAGCGCTTCTTCGCGTCGGCCAGCGCCATCTACGCCGCGTTCAAGCGTTGGGCGGAGACCACAGGCGAGCGACCCATCAGTCAGCGCACGCTTGGCGAGTGGCTCCGTGAGCGCGGATTTTACTCGAAACACACGAAGACAGGCGCAGTCTGGCACGGACTGCGGGTGACGGGTGACGCGAGATGACGCCATTTCGCCTAAGTCGTCTACGCGAGGGACTACGCTTAGAAAGTATGCGGAAACTAGTAGGTGATTCGTCACCCGTCATGCTGTGTTCCGCGCCGTGCGGATGGTCGTGCCCCCCGCGACCAGCTTCAATGGGCAACATTTCGGCCCCTGATCGAACCGCCGCAGCTCGGCTTGGGCGCCCCGAGATCGGACACACAGTCCGACGGTCACACCGCGGCAGCCCTTGTGCCACATGGAGTCTGAGCGATGACGTCTGACGTGGTTGCGGATGGGTCGCGGATCGGGCCGCCGAATCGCCCTGCCGGCAAACCCGGCCGATCCGGCCCGCCCGGCAACAGCAATGCCCGGATTCACGGCAGTTCTCGGGCCGCGGCCGACCTGAAGGAGCTGGTTCGCCGCTCCATGGACGGCCGGACGTCGGAGGCGCGGGAGGTGGCGGAGTGGTGCGCGGACTACGCCGGCGACCTGGGCGGGCTGGACGAGCTGACCACCGCCCAGCGCACACTGCTACAGCACGCCGGGCATACCGTGCTGCAGCTCCGGCGCGTCGACGCCTTCATCGCGTCGATGGAGACCATCGCCCATCGCAAGCGCCGGCAGCTCTACCCGATCATCGTGCAGCGGGCCGCGCTGGTGAACACATTGCGCGGGCTGCTCAGCGACCTGGGCCTCGAGCGGCGCGCGAAGCAGGTGCCGGACCTCGACGCCTACCTGCGCGACCGCGCCGCGACCGCTGCCGCGCCGGCCGAGGCTGCGCCGCCGGCCGAGGCGGCCGTGGTCGACGCCGAGGTGTCCGCCGACACCACAGGAGACGATCCCGCATGACCGACGACATCCTCGAGTGCCTGTGCCATGCCGGCCTACCGGCCCGTGCCTGCCATGCTCGCCCGCGCCTGCCGGTGCCCGTGGCGGTGACGTGCCGCGACTTCGCCCGCGCCGCCCGGCGCTACGGCTGGTCGCTCGATTTCCTGACGCGGCAGTTCCGCGGCCGGATCGACCAGCCCGGCGAGTTCTTCGCCCGCGTGCTCGATCGCCACGACCGCTTCGGCATCGTGGTGATCCCGTTCCGGTGCGTGCTCGACTGGTATGCCCGGGAGTTGGCGTACACGCGCACCCGGCGCCCGACGCGCCGCCGAAAAATGCCCGCCGTTGCTACGTCTTGTGCACAGATTTCGGCCGGGGTGGGGTCTACCCCTTGCCCGCCCGTTTTCGTGCATTCCGGGGCCGACAGATGAGCCACGAGCACCGCCGCTGGTCATCCGACGCCGATCGCCAGGCGGCGCAGGCGCTCGGCGCCGCCATCGCCGCACAGGTGCGCGCCCGGCGCGAGGCGGCGCAGCACGATCGCCAGCCCGTGGCGCCGCCGCGACCGCTGCGCGCCGACCCCGGCTACCATCCCGCGCCGCCGCCCTACGGCATCGCCCGCCCCGTGGCCGGCTGCTCGTGTGGCTGGGTCGGCGCCGGCCACACGCGCGAGGTGCTCGTCGGCGCCAGCACGCGCGACCTGATAGCGCGCATCGCCGCCTGGCGCTGCGCCTGCGGGCGCCGGTGCTGGGGCGAGGACCGCCGATGACCCACGCCGATCGCCTCGCCTGGCCGCTCTGGGACATCGATGCCGTCGCCGCCGAGCGGATGCACCTGCATCGCCGCCTCGCTGCCGTCCACGGCGCCTATACCATCCGTCCCGTGCCCGGGCTGCGCCGGCTGCGCGACTACCTGCTCGATCGCTTCCGCGAGCTCGACGCTCGGGAGGCGATGCACTGACCACGTCGCCCCCAGCAGGCCGGCCCGCCGGCGCGCGTCCGACTCCTCCCGGCGCACGTCGACGGTGCCCGGTTCCCACCGACAGGAGGAGCTGGAGATTCGCCATGTCCGACATCATCGCCACCTTGCGTGACCGGCACCGCCGCCTGATGGATGCGCTCGCCGCCGCCGATCCCGACCGGGCGCGGCAGCTCCGCGCGCAGGTGCACGCCGCGGCGCAGGACGCGGCCGCCGAGCCGCTGCGGCGCGTCACGGCACGCCGCGCCGCGCTCGAGGACCGCATCCGCGCCGCGACCGCCGCCGACGCCGGGGAGCTGACCCGCTGGCGCGCGGAGCACGCCGAGCTGGTGCGCGTCGAGCGCGCGGCCCGCCAGACGCTCGACGCCATTCGCACCGGCAGCGCCGACGACGGCGTGGCCGAGGACCGCTGCGCGGACGTCGCCCGCCGCGTTGCGGCCGGCGAGCTCGACAAGGACCAGGCGCGCGACATCCTCGCCGGGGCGCCCGCTACCGCCCGGCCGCGCCATGGGTTCGCGCCGGCGCGCGGCATGTGACGGGGCCGCGGCCGCGTGGACATCATCGACTTCCGCCACGATCCGCAGTTGCTCGGGCGCCTGCCGCACATGCGGCGCCCGGCGACGCAGCGCGCGTGGGATGCGTGGTTGCGGGCGCTCTATGGCCTGCCCCTCGACGACGACGGGCTGGCGCTCTTTCGCGCCTGCACGGGCCGGCAGTCGCCGCGGGCCGGCGGCTATCCGGCGGGTGCGGTCATCACCGGACGCCAGTCCGGCAAGACACAGACCGCCGGTGACGTGGTGATCTACACCGCCGCCACCGCGCCCGCTGACGGCAGCGCCGATGGCACGTATGCGGTGCTGGTCGCGCAGGACATGCGCGGCTCGATGCGCGCCGCCTTCCGGTACATCTGCCAGGCATTCGAGCGCGTGCCGATGCTGGCGCGCATGGTGACCGGGCGCACCGCGGACGCGCTGACGCTGGCCAACGGCGTGACGATCGGCGTCTATCCCTGCCGGCCGGCGGCGGTGCGCGGCATCCGGGCGTTAGTTGCCGTGGCCGATGAGCTGGCGTTCTACCGCGCCAGCGACGGCAACCCCGTGGATGTCGAGATGCTGCGGGCGCTGACGCCGGCGCTCGCGACCACCGGCGGGCGGCTGCTGGTGCTGTCGTCGCCCTATGGGCAGGCCGGCGCGCTGTGGGAGCTGCACCGCCGGCACTTCGGCCGCGAGGACTCGGCGACACTGGTCTGGCAGGCGTCGGCGACGACGATGCACGACGGCTTGCCGGCCGACTACCTCGCGCGGATGCGCGACGACGATCCCGACGCCTACCGCAGCGAGGTGTTGGGGGAGTTCCGGGCGGGGCTGGCGACGCTGCTCGACCCCGAGGCGCTCGACGGCTGCGTGGCCGACTGGCGGGAGCAGCCGCCGCGAGACGGCGTGACCTACGTCTGCGGCGCGGACGTGTCCGGCGGGCAGCGCGACGCGACCGCGGCGGCGGTGGCGTACCGTGACGGTGATCGGGTCGTGGTGGCGGCGGTGCGCGCCTGGCCCGCGCCGCACAATCCCGAGACGGTCATGGGCGAGTTGGTCGACTTCGCCCGCCGCTACGGGTGCCAGCGCATCACGGCCGACCGCTACGGCGCGCAGTTCCCGCAGCGCGCCGCGGAGCGGGCTGGCGCGTCGCTGATCCCGAGCGAGTTGGACCGCTCGGCGCTCTACGTGGAGCTTTTGCCGCGTGTGCTGAGCGGCACCGTGACGCTGCCGCACGACCCGGTGATGTTGCGCGAGCTGCGCGGCCTGGAGCGCAAACGCGGCTTCGGGGGCAAGGACCGTGTCGACCATCGGCCGGGCGCCCACGACGACCGCGCCAATGCAGTCGCGATGGCGACCTATCTGGCGGGCGGGCGCCGGGAGGGCTTCCGCGGCCTGGCCCGGCTGACGGGCTTCTGATGGCGCTCCGCAACGCGAAACGAAAAGGCACGCGCAACGAGCACCGCAGCCGCGTGCTGCTCGAGGCGGCGGGCTACGCAGTCACGCGGGCCGCGGGCTCGCTCGGCGCGTGGGACTTGATCGGCATCGGGTCGACCGACGTTGTGCTGGTGCAGGTCAAGACGCGCGACTGGCCGGGCTCCGTCGAGATGGAGACGCTGACCGGGTTCCGGGTGCCGGCCAACTGCCGGCGCCTGGTGCATCGCTGGCGCGATCGGCAGCGGGTGCCGGACGTGCGGGAGCTGTGATGGCGACGTCGCTACGGCGCCTCAGTGGCGTGGCAGTCCACGACCTCGCCGGATTGGCTGAGCGAGCAATGGTAGATTCGGCGCCCGAGGTTGAGGATCCCGTTGCGGGCTACGTAGAGCGTGCGGCCGTCGGGCGAGGTGGCAAGCCCACCGTAGGTGCAGCCGGCGGCGGTGGCGCAGAGCAGAGCGATACCCAGGCGTGCGAGTTGGCGCATCGTTCGTTCCCCCCTGCTGCTGCAGCTAGCGCAGCCGGTGGCAAGGCTGCAATCGGGAAATCCTCCTATGCTCAGCGAGGCGGCGCCAGGCGCCGGCTGATGCGAGGACCTCAACGCGGCTTGCGCGTCGGCTTAGCGCCCCGCGTCTGGCGCGGCTTGTTCCAGTACGGCGACTTACAGGTGAGGCTGGCGCAGACGCTGGGCAGGTGCTCCGGGTCCTTCGGCATCCATTCGTAGCCACACCGCTCGCAGCGGACGACGGTCACGCGCTTTGTGTAGACGGCCATGTCGCGCAGGTCCTACCACGGCGCTTGACGCGAGTCTACTCGGACAGTACAGTATGTACTGTGAAAGTACACTACGGACTGGAGGGGAGAGCATGGCAACCGTCGTGAAACGCCGCGGCAAGTGGTGCGTCGACTTCCGCGACCAGCATCGCCGCCGCCACTGCAAGTTCTTCGAGACGCGCAAAGAAGCGGACGCGCATCTGGCGGCCGTCATCGGCGAAGTGAAGCAGGGGCGGTTTCGTTCGCCGGAGGAGTTGCCGACGTTCGCCGAGGTGGCGGCGCGGTGGCTCGCCGAGCAGCACGACCGGGCACCGGGCACCGTCGAGAATTACCGCGGGCAGGTCGACAAGCATCTCGTGCCGGCGCTCGGCCCGTTGCGGATCGACCGTGTGACGCCGGCGGTGGTCGAGCAGCTCCGCAACGACAAGTGGCAGGCGGGCGCCGGACTGGAGCGGTCGACCGTCAATGCCCTGCTCCAGCGCCTCGCTGCGATTCTCGGCTATGCGCTGCGCCACGACCTCGTGTCGCGGAATGCGGCCGACAAGGCGCTCGTGCGTCGGGTGCGTCGGGAGCGCCGAGCGGGGCAGGCGGGCGCGGTTGCCGTCGACCCCAAGGAGGTGCTCACCGCCGAGCAGGCCGGGCGGCTCATCCATGCGGCGGCGCCGGGGCTGTACCGCACTTTCATCCAGACGGCGTTGCTCACCGGCTGCCGGTCGGGCGAGTTGCTCGGCCTGGTGTGGGATGACGTCGACCTGGAGGCGCGGCGGCTCCGCATCCAGCGCTCGCTGTCCTGGAAGGCCGGCGCAACGAAGGGCTACGGGAAGGCGGCGGCGCACTTCGGCCCGCCTAAGACGGACTCGAGCTATCGCACCCTCGACCTGGCGCCCGAGCTGGTGCGAGCGCTCCGCGCCTGGAAGCTACAGGCGCCGCCCAGCGCCGTGGTGATCGACGACAAGACGGGCACCGTGGCGGCGCTGGTGTTTCCGAACCTCACCGGGCGCCCGCTGCACCGCGCCCACCTGCACAAGGGGCTGCGGGCCGCGCTCGACGCCTGCCCTGGGCTGCCGCGGGTCGACCTGCACGGCCTGCGGCACACGTTCGCGTCGGTGGCCATCGGCCAACTGCGGTTGCCCCCCACGCAGGTCGCCAAGCTGCTTGGTCACCGCGACGCCGGCGTGACGCTCGAAGTCTACTCGCACTGGTTCGAGGGGCTCAGCTCCGAGGGGGCGATGGCGGACCTTGCCGGTGCCATCCTAACCCCCCGTGGTGACCAGATGGTGACTCCGGCGGTCGGCGACGGCGTAACTAGCTGACTTCGCTGGCGTCCCGGTCCAGAATTCCGAGCTTGTCCATCTTGTACTTGAGGATCCGCCGGGTCGTGCCGAGGATCTCGGCGGCGCGGGTCTGGTTGTGGTCGGCCTTCACCAGGGCGTCGGTGATGAGGTGGTGCTCGAGGCGGTCGACGGCGTCGGCGAGCGAGGCGCCGCCGTTGGTCGCGGCGGTGGCGGCGGCGCGGACCGGCTCGGGGGCGGCGGCGGATTCGGTGAGCTTTGGCGGCAGGTCCTCGAGGGTCAGCTCGTTGCCGATCGACAGGGCGAGGGCGCGCTCGACGACGTTCTCGAGCTCGCGGACGTTGCCCTGCCAGCGGTAGCGCAGCAGCGCATCGGTCGCCTCGCGGGAGAAGCGCTTCTCGGGCACGCCGAGCTCGCGGCTCTTGCGCTGCAGGAAGTGGCGGATGAGCAGGGGCAGATCCTCGCGGCGGTCGCGCAGCGGCGGCAGGTGGATGGCGACGACGTTGAGGCGGAAGTACAGGTCGGGGCGGAAGCTGCCGTCCTGCATGCTCTTGTCGAGGTCGCGGTTGGTGGCGGCGACGACCCGCACGTCGACCGTCACCGGCTGCGAGCCGCCGACCCGACTGAACGTCCCGGTTTCCAGGACGCGCAGCAACTTGGCCTGCGTCGCCGGGTTCATCTCGCCGATCTCGTCGAGAAAGATGGTGCCGCGGTGGGCGCTCTCGAAATGGCCGAGCTTGCGCGCGTGCGCGTCGGTGAAGGCGCCGCGCTCGTGGCCGAACAGCTCGCTCTCCAGCAGGTTCTCCGGGATGGCGGCGCAGTTGATCGCCACCAGCGGCCCGCCAGCGCGCGGGCTGTTGTAGTGCACCGCCTTGGCGATCACCTCCTTGCCGGTGCCGCTCTCGCCGGTGAGGAGGACGGTGGTGCGCAGCGGGGCGACGCGGGCGACGGTGTCGAGCACCGCCTGCATGCCCGCCGAGCGGCCGATGACGTTGTCGAAGCTGTAGCGCTGGCCCACCTCGCTGCGCAGCGCGTTCACCTCCTGCACCAGGGCCGAGGCCTGGACGGCGCGCTCGACGATGATCATCAGCTCGTCGACGTCGAAGGGCTTGGTGACATAGTCGAAGGCGCCGAGCCGCATGGCGCGCACCGCGGTCTTCACCGTCTTGGTCGCCGTCAGCATGATGACCTGCGGCCCGACGCTGCGGGCGCGCACCCGCTCGAGCACCTCGAGCCCGTCGAGCCCGGGCATCAGGATGTCGAGCAGCACGACGTCGAACGCGTGCTGATCGAGCGCCGCCATGGCGGCGTCGCCGGTGTCGGCCAGGGTCAGCGCGTAGCGATCCTTGAGGATCAGGCGCAGCGATTCGCGCACGCTGGGTTCGTCGTCAACGATGAGAACTCGAGGCTGATCCATGCATCGTACCCTTGGCCGGTGTGAGGGTTGGGGCCGCATCCGTTGCTTGCAAGCGGACGAGGACGGTGGCGGGGTCCTCGCTGGCAACGGCGAGTTGCGCGCCGTTGCGGTCGAGGACGGCGTTGGCGATGGCGACGCCGAGCGGCGGCGCCGCGGCGGTGTCGGCGGCGCGTCCGAGCAGGACCGCCAGGTGGCTGCCGAGCGGGTCCGCGCCTTCGGGCAGCCGCAGGGTGAGGGTCGCCGGCGGCGCGAAGCCGATGTGCAGGGCGCTGCCGCGGCCCAGATCGCGAGCCAGCGTCCGCACCAGATTGCCGAGCGCATAGCTGAGCTGCCGCGGGTCGACGCGCACGGCGGTGTTGGGCAGGGCGTCGTGCTCGATGTGCACGCCGCGCGGCGCCAGCGCGTGCCGGCATTCCTCGAGGATGGGGTCGAGGAGCTGCGCCAGCGGATGGATCTGCGGCGCCGGATCGGCGAGGCGGGTGAACTCGAGCAGGTTCTCCAGCGTCTGGTCGATCTGCTCCACGGCTTCGCCGGTCAGGCGGGCCGCCTGCGCGGCGTCCTCGCTGCCGGACGCGCCGCGGCGGAGCTGGTGGGCGAAGGTCTTCAGGGTCACCAGCGGATTTTTGAACTCGTGCGCCAGCTCATTGATGATCAGGTCGAGCTGCTCCGCCGCGAGGGCGCTCGCGCCCTCCGCCGCCGCCGGCGCGGCGGTGGGGCGGCCGCGTGGCAGGCGGGCGCCGTCGAACGAGAGATCGTCCGCGTCGATCACCGTCTGGCGGCCGAGTGCCAGCGTTCGCGCCAGCACCGCTTCCAGCTCCGAGATGTTGCCGAACCACAGGTAATTGGCGAGCCGCTCGCGGGCGCGCTCGGTGAGCACGGCCGGCGAGCGGCCGAGCAGCGGCGCCAGGTCGGCGATCAGGCGGGTGGCGAGGGCAGGGATGTCCGCGGCGCGCTGGCGCAGCGGGGGCAACTCGGCGCGCAGGAGGGTGAGGCGGTAATACAACGCCGGCGAGAAGGCGCCGGCGTCGAGCGCATCCCCGAGATCGCCGGTGGTCGCGGTGATCAGGCGCACCGCCGACCCGGCCGCGGCGCGCAGACCGCCGGTCGGGTCGAGGGCGGCGAGCAGCCGCTGCTGGCCGTCCGGCGCCAGCGTCTCGACGCGGGTGACGAACAGCGTGCTCGCGTCGTCCGGCAGGTCGGCGAGCAGCAGCGCCAGGTCGCTCGCGTCCGCCATCACCATCTGGCCGTGTCCCTGCGCCGCGTGGATGGCGCGGGCGATGGCGCGCTTGCCGACCCCGGGCTCGCCGGCCAGGTGCAGCGGCAGCGAGCTGCGCGCCGCCTCGGCCAGGATGCGGCCGGCCTCGAGAGGAACGAATGGCGGCTCGAGGCGGGTCGTCCGCGCCGCGACCGGCTCGACCGGCCGGGCCAACGCCGCCGCCACCTGCCGGCGCAACTCGCGTGGCGAGAACTGTCGCGTCAGGGCCGGCCCCTCGGGGAGCCGCCCCGAGCCGTCGTCGACCCACAACGGCGCCGCGCCCTCGGGCAGGGGGCGGCCGGCGATCGCCGGCGCCGCGATGACCAGCCGTGGCAGCGGTTCGATGACCCGGCGCGACAGGTACTGGTCCACCTCCATGGCCTGCACCTCGAATTCCCCCGCCAGGAGGATCCCGACCGTCTCGCGGACGGCCGGTGAATCGTGCACGACCAGAATGTGGTGAAGCGCCACTGACCCCTCCCAACCGCCACTCACCCCAGCCAGCCCCGGGCGCTGTGCTCAAAAATGCACATACCGGCCAGAGGCAGAAAAAGTCAATGGAATTTTGCCTTTGTGACAGCACCCGAGACGATTTCGGGGCGCGGACAATTTCCTTGAAAAAGTTTAGGAACGCATGGTACCTGGGTCAGAAGCCATTGCAGGACTGCGGCTGTGGGCAGACAGAATTGCGAGACTGTGACGGGGCGTTGACGGACGATTTCCGACGTGAATCGCTGTCCTCGAGGTCGGCATGCGGGACGCATACCGACGCACCGCGGGGGGACAGCGGTGAATCTACGACTGACGACACGCGACATGCGAGGGGGTGATGCCCAGGATTCGACCGGCTTGACGGCGCCGGAGGACGGCGCCGGCGAGCGACTGGTCGCGGTGCGCGAGGGCGTCCTCAACGACGTCGAGCACGCGGTGGGCAACCTGTTGCAGCGGATGCATCACGCGGTGCGATCATCGCGCGCCGAGATGGGGGCGCACGGGGAGCGGCTGGAGCTGGCGCTCGACGATCTCGAGCGGCTGCTCGACCTGCTGTTCGGCTACGTCTCGCCCGTGAGCGTCGACCTGCGGGCGACCGATGCCGGCCGGGTGGCGGAGAGCCTGGCGGCGCAACTGCGCGGCCAGGGCGTCGAGGTGGCGGTCGCCGCCGCGCCGGCGGTGCAGGTGCTGGCCGATCCGCGCGCCCTCGGGCGCAGCTTCCAGCTTCTCGCCGAGTCGCGGCACTGGGAGGGGGCATTCGCAATCGAGGTGCGCCACGACGCCGGCGCGGAGCGGGTCGAGTTCGCGGTGCGCGGCGCCGCCGACGCCGCGCCCCCGGTGGCGCAGCGGACCCTGGCGGCGGCGGTGGCGGGCCGCCTGATCGATCTGCAGGGCGGCGAGCTGTGCCCGGGCGAGCACGGCGGCTGCGCGGTCACCCTGCCGGAGGCGCGTTGACGGTCATGCAGGGCGCCGAGCCGAGACTTCTGGTGGTCGACGACGACCCGCTCATCCGCGAGGAGCTGGAATCGTTGTTCACGGCGCAGCCGTACGAGGTCGAGTGCGTGGCCAACGTCACCGACGCCATGCAGCGACTGGCGCAGCGCGAGTTCGCGCTGGCGCTGGTCGACGTCCGCATCGGCGGCGGCGACGGTATCGCCCTCACCAAGGACGTGCGCGAGCACTGGCCGGACGTCGACGTGATCATGATCACCGGCTACGGCAGCATCCGCAATGCCGTCGAGGCGATGCGCCAGGGCGCGGTCGACTACATCACCAAGCCGTTCCAGCCCGAGGAGCTGCTGCACGCGGTGCGCAAGGCGCTGGAACGGCGACGGCTGATCGACGAGATCGAGTACCTGCGCCAGCAGCTCTCCGATCGGTACGCGTTCGCCAACATGGTGAGCCGCAACCCGGCGATGCTGGAGATCTTCGCCACCCTGGAGATGCTGGCGCGCAACGACGTGACGGTGCTGATCACCGGCGAGTCGGGCACCGGCAAGGAGCTGGCGGCGCGCGCCATCCATTTCCAGGGCAAGCGCCGAGCCGCCCGCTTCGTCGCCATCAACTGCGCCGCGGTGCCCGAGGCGCTGATGGAGAGCGAGCTCTTCGGCTACGAGCGCGGCGCCTTCACCGGCGCCATGAGCGAACGCATCGGCAAGGTGGAGCTCGCCAACGGCGGCACGCTGTTCCTCGACGAGGTCGAGAGCATCCCGCTCCCGATGCAGGCCAAGCTGTTGCGCGTTCTCGAGGAGCGCGCCATCGAGCGCCTGGGCGGCAACCGCCGCGTCCAGGTCGACATGCGGGTGGTGGCGGCGACCAACGTCGACCTCGCCAAGCTGGTGCGCGAGGGGCGGGTGCGCGAGGACTTCTACTACCGCATCAACGTCGTGCCCATCGCCTTGCCGCCGCTGCGCGAGCGCCGCGAGGACATCCCGCTGCTCGTCGCCGAGTTCCTGCGCAGCAACGAGCTGGCGAAGGAGAAAGGCCTGAACCGCCTCACCGAGCGGGCGATCAACCAACTCCTCGGCTACGACTTCCCGGGCAACATCCGCGAGCTCTCGAACGTGATGGAGCGCGCGGTGCTGCGCGCCAAGGGCGACACCATCAAGGAGGTCGACGTGCCGAGCAGCGGCAAGAGCGACGGCCGGCGCGGCGCGGTCGGCCATTACCACCTGCCGCTCAAGGAGTTCCTCAGGGGCGCCGAGCGCGATTACCTGTCGCAGCTCCTGCACCAGTACCAGGGCGGGATCGCGCGCTGCGCCCGGCACGCGTCGGTCGACCAGGCGACGCTGCACCGCAAGATCAAGGCCCATGGCCTGCGTGCCGACGAATACCGCCAGAACGGGCGGATCCATTGATGTACTGCGATTTCTACCAGATGCAGGAGCGGCCCTTCAACGTCACGGCCGACCCCAAGTTCCTGTACCTGAACGCCCGCTATCGCGAGGCGCTGGCCTCGCTGCACTACGGCATCACCCAGCGCAAGGGCTTCGTGACCCTGATCGGCGAGGCCGGCACCGGCAAGACGACGCTGCTCAAGAAGCTGCTCGACGATCTCGACCAGACCACGCGCACGGTCTTCGTCTTCAACACCAACGTCACCTTCGACGAGATCCTCGAGTACATCTTCGGCGAGTTCGACCTGCCGGTGCACAACGGCAAGCGGCTCTACATGCTGCAGCGGTTGAACCAGTTCCTGCTCGAGGAGCTGGGCAAGGGGCGCAACGTCGCGCTGCTGATCGACGAGGCGCAGGACCTCGACTACTCCGTGCTCGAGGACCTGCGCCTGCTGTCGAACCTGGAGACGGCGAAGGAGAAGATCCTGCAGATCGTGCTCTCCGGGCAGCCCGAGCTGGGGCAGAAGCTGGGGAACCCCGGCCTGCGCCAGTTGCGGCAGCGCGTCGCGGTGAACTGCCGCCTGCTGCCGCTCAGCCGCGAGGAGCTGAGCGAGTACATCCAGGCGCGCCTCACCGCCGCCGGGGCCGCCGACACCAAGCTGTTCACGCGCGATGCCGAGGAGCGCATCTTCGAGATCTCCGCCGGCATCCCGCGCCTGGTCAACATCGTGTGCGACAACGCCCTGGTCATCGGCTACGCGCTCGGCAAGCGGCGCATCGGCGCCGACGTCGTCAACGAGGCGGCGGCCGACCTGCTGACCGTCGAGTCGCGCGGCCTCGCCGGCGACGTCGTCGAGGCACCGGCGCCGGTGGTCGTGGAGAGCGCGCCGCGCGGCCGGCGCGGCGTCTCGGCCGTGGGCATCGTCGCGGTCGTCGTCGTCGCGCTGGTGATCGGCCTGCTGTCGGTGGGGCGCAGCCTGCTGCGGCGCGACGCCGCCGGCGATCGCGCCGTCGCCGAGCGGCCGCCGCTGGAGGTCGTGCAGCCCGGATCGCGCTCCGATGCGCCGCCGGCCGGACGTCCGCCGGCCGACGCCGCGGGCGGGCAGGGCGCCGCCGCCGCGCCGGCCGCCGATCCGGCGGCCGCCGCTCCCGCCACCGACGGACCGGCGCACGCGCCGCCGATCGGCCCGGAAGCGGCGATCGCGGCGCGCGAGGCGCTGCAACAGGCGGAGCGCGAGAACGCCGAGGCCCACGCCGCGGCGCTCAAGGCGGCGCTCGCCGAGCCGATCACCGAGCTGCCGGCGGGGGCGCCGTTCGGCGGCCCCGCCGCCGCGGCACCGGCGCCCAGCGGCGAGGCGCCGTCAGCGGCAGCCGAGGCGCCACCTGCGGCGGCGCCGGCCGCGGCGCCGCCGCAGGTGGCGCTGGCGGCCGAGGCCGTCGTGCCGCCGGTGGCGGTGCCGACGCCGCAGCCGGGCATGCTCGAGACGGCCGACGATCTGCGCCTGGCGCTGCCGACCTATCAGCGGGTGATGGTGAAGCCGGGCGATTCGATCTCGCAGATCGCCAGCCAGACCTACGGCCAGGCGAGCCCGACGGTGCTCGATCTGATGAAGATGGCCAACCCGTCGATCCGCGACATCGACGTCATCTCGGTCGGCCAGGAGCTCAAGTTGCCACAGTTGCAGGGGTTGGCGATGCTACAGCAGCCGGACGGACGCTTCGCGCTGCTGCTGCTCTCGACGCCGGCCGAGGGGCGGGCGCGCGAGATCGGCAAGGCGCTGCGCAAGCATGGGTTCGACGCGCGCGTCGGCAAGGCCAACTTCGGCGGCGGGCGGCAGGTGTGGCGGGTGGTGATCTCCGATCTCGACAGTCGCGCGACGGCGCAGTCGGTGGGCGAGCAGTTGCAGCGTGTGGTGCGCGAGGACACGCGCATCGCGCAGATGGCGGAGTGAGCAGGCGATGAGCGAATCGCGTCAGTGGTACGTCGTGCGCAGCAAGCCGCGGCGGGAGGAGTACGCGCAGGACCAGTTGCTGCGCCGGGGCGTCGAGACCTTCCTGCCGCGCATTCTCGAGGCGGCCGGCCCGAAGCTGGAGCCGACGGTGGGACCCCTGTTCCCCGGCTACCTGTTCGCGTGTGTCGATCTGCTGAGCCAGTACAACAGCGTCATCTGGGCCCCCGGCGTGCGCCGCTTCGTCGCCTTCGGCGAGGTGCCGGCGGCGGTCGACCCGGCGGTGGTGGCCTTCCTGCGCGAGCGCTGCGGCGACGAAGGGGTGGTGCGCGTCGTGCGGACGTTCCAGGACGGCGACGTGGTGCGCATCGTCCGCGGACCGCTCGGCGGCCTGGTGGGCGTCGTGCAGGGCGAGGTCAGCGGCCAGGCGCGGGTGCGCATCCTGATGGAGTTGCTGCGCCGCCGCACGCAGGTCAGCGTGCCGGTGCAGATGGTGGAGCACGTGGCGCACGCCTGAGGGCGGCGCGAAGAAGAGACGGCACAACAACAGAGCGCGCGACGTCGACGGGCATGGTCGGCGCCGGCGCCAGGGCGGGCAGCGAACCGCCCGGACGCCCGTCCGGGTGGTGTGGTGGCACATCGGCTGCGGGGGGCCCGCGTTACACGGACGAATGAGTGGGATGAGCGGCTCGGGATCGAGAGGGCGGAGCCATGTGCGCCGCCCGGCGGGACACGCAACCATGACGCGGCGCCACCGGCGCCCAGAAAGGTAGCGCATACCAGCGCACGGCTATGCAGACATTGGGAAGACTGCTTCGCGGCCTGTTCGCCGGCCTGTTCGCCGGCGCCCTCGGAGGGGCGCTGGTCGGCATCGGCGAATCGGCCCTGGTGACCTTCACCTCCGCGGCCAGCGACGAGTACTGGCTGGTGCTCTTCGGCGTCGTCGCCTACGGCGCGATCGGCGCCGGGTGCGGCGCCGCGGCGGCGTTGGCGTGGCAACTGGTGCGGCGCGGCGCCGCCACGGACGTCGCGCTGGCGCGGGTCGGCGCCTTCGCCGGCATGCTGCCGCTCGCCTTCGCGGTGGCGCAGTACCAGATCAACCAGCGCGTCTTCGACGAGGGGCTGAGCTTCGCCTCCAGCACGGGGGCGATGGCGTACGGCGCGATCCTGGTGGTCGCGGTGCTGGTGTCCCTGGTGGCGGTGCTCTTCGCCGGAGCGGCGACGCGCGCCGCCGGCGTGCTCGGGCCGGCGCTCGCCGTCGGCGTGCTCGCCCTGGTCGGCTGGGGCATCGGCGCCGCCACCGATCATTCGGGGATGGCGGAGATCGCCCGCCACGCGAGCGGCGCCGCGGCCGGCAAGCCGAACGTCATCCTGGTCGTCGTCGACACGCTGCGCAGCGACGCGTCACGCACCGCCGCCGAGCAGCCGGGCGGCTTCGCGACCATCCACCGGGACGGCGTCGCCTTCGAGCGGGCCTACGCACAGGCCTCGTGGACGCGGCCGTCGATCGCCACCCTCCTGACCTCCGAGTATCCGTCGGTCCATCGCACCGAGCACAAGATGGACATCCTGCCCAACGACGCGACCACGCTCGCCGAGGTGCTGAAGGGGCAGGGGTACTGGACGGCGGCGTTCACCACCAACATCAACGTCGCCCCGATCTTCAACTTCCAGCAGGGCTTCGACGAGTTCCACTACCTGGAGCCGAGCTTCTACTTCGGCGCCTCCGACTCGGCGACCAAGCTCGCCGTCTACAAGGGGCTCCGCGCCGCCCGAGAGAAGATGTCGAACAAGATCTGGGTCGAGAACTTCTACCAGGACGCGCACGTCGTCGATCAGCACGTCGAAGCCTGGCTCGGCAGCAAACCGCCGGAGCCGTTCTTCCTCTTCGTGCACTACATGGACCCGCACGATCCCTACTTCGAGATTCCGTACGACGGCCGCGGCATCGCCCGCGTGTCGACCCCGAACCCGCCCGCCGGCGAGCGGGACGAGCTCCACGATCTCTACATGGAAAGCGTGCGGTATCACGACCACTACCTGGGCGAGCTGCTCGAACGGCTGAAGGCGCAGGGCCTGTACGACCGCAGCGTCGTCGCCGTCACCGCCGACCACGGCGAGGAGTTCCACGAGCACGGGGGCTGGTGGCACGGCACGACGCTGTACGAGGAGGCGCTGCACGTGCCGTTGATCATCAAGCGGCCCAACGAGCCCGAACCGGGCCACGTGCGCACCGACCTGGCCCGCCTGCTCGACGTCGCGCCGACGCTGGTGGCGGCGGCTGGGGCGCCGGCGCCGGCCAACTACCAGGGCATCGACCTCTTCACCGGCACGGTCACCGAGCCGCTGCTCGCCGAGGAGGACCTCGAGGGCAACAAGCTGACGTCCCTGCGCAGCGGCGACTGGAAGTTGATCACGGCCAATCCCGGCAATCCGCGCGGCCTGGCGCCGCACGAGCTCTACGACCTGGCCAGCGACCCGCGCGAGAAGACCAACGTCGCCGGCGACCAGAGCGGCAAGGTGGCGGACATGCTGGCGCAGCTCGATCAGATGAAGGCGCGCATCGTGCGCGGCCGCACCGCGGCCAGCGGCACGGCGAGGACGCATGCTGCTGATCCTGGGGCTTGACGGCGCCACGCTCGACCTCGTCGAGCCGTGGATCGCCGAGGGGCGGCTGCCGCACCTCGCCCGCCTGCAGCGCGAGGGCGCCTGGGGGCGGCTGGCGTCGACCGTGCCGGCGGCGACCTTCCCGAGCTGGACGACGTTCATGACCGGCGTCAATCCGGGGCGTCACGGCGTCTTCGACTTCACCCGCCGCGAGCGCGGCGAGTACCGCGTCCGCTTCGTCAACGCGACCTACCGCAAGGCGCCGACGATCTGGCGCCTGCTCAGCGACGCCGGCAAGCGGGTCAGCGTGCTGGGACTGCCGGGCACCTATCCGCCGGAGCCGATCAACGGCTATCTGGTGAGCGGCTTCGATACGCCCGTGACCATGCGGGCCGACGCCAGCTTCGCCTACCCGCCGGCGTTTGCCGACGAGGTCGCGGCGATGGGGGGATTTCCGTTCGCCGATTTCCAGGAGTTCCACATCGGGCCGGGCTGGCACGCCGAGGCCTGCCGGAGCCTGTGCGACGGCATCGCGCGCAAGACGGCGCTCGCCGCGCGACTGCTCGAGCGCGAGCGCTGGGACTGCCTGATGCTGCTGTTCGGCGAGTCCGACACCGCCGCGCACCACTTCTGGGCGCTGCACGACGTCCACTCGCCGCGCCACGACGCGGCGCAGGCGGCGACCCTCGGCGATCCGCTGCGCGCCGTGTACATGGCGCTCGATGCCGCGGTCGGCCGCCTGACGGCGATGGTCCCGGAGGCGACGGTGCTGGTGGTGTCCGACCACGGTTTCGGCGGCGCCGGCACGACCGGGGTGCGGATCAACCGCTGGCTGGCGCAGCAGGGCCTGCTGCGCTTCGCGCCGCGCGCCGCGACCGCGCGCGCGGCCGGCTGGCTGCGCGCCGCGGCGGTGCGGGCGATCCCCGAGGCGTGGCAGGCCCGCTGCTTCCGGCTCGCCGGCGGCGCGCTGGCCAGCCGGGTCGAGAGCGGCGTGCGCTTCGGCGGCATCGACTGGTCGGCGACGCGCGCCTTCTCCGAGGAGCTGAACTACTTCCCCTCGATCTGGCTCAACATCCAGGGCCGCGACCGCTGCGGCACCGTGCCGGTCGGCGAGTACGCGGCCGTCTGCGCCGCGCTGCGCGCGGCGCTGCTGGCGTGGCGCGACCCGCACACCGGCGAACCCGTCGTCGCCAAGGTCTGGCAGCGCGACGAGCTGTACGCCGGCCCGGCGGTGGCGGCGGCGCCCGACCTGGTGCTCGAGCTCGCGACCCCGGGCGGCTACTCGTACGTCGGCGTGCCGAGCTATGGCAGCGACGGTCCCGCGGTCGAGCCGCTCGAGCCGGCCGCGCTCGGCGGCAAGCTCGCCGGCATGAGCGGCAGCCATCGTCCCGACGGTCTCTTCATGCTGCGCGGCGCGCCGGTGCAGCCCGGCGAGGTGGACGGCGCCGGGATCGCCGACCTGGCGCCGACGATCATGGCGCTGTGCGGCGTGGCGCCGCCTTCCGACTGGGACGGCCACACGTTGGCGGCGCTGCGCGCCGCGCCGCTGGCGCCGGTCGCGCCCGCGGCGTGTGCGCCGGTCGAGC
Source organism: bacterium (assembly GCA_019637795.1). Lineage (NCBI taxonomy): Bacteria > bacterium. The sequence goes on from JAHBUY010000007.1 coordinate 23,610, forward strand.
GCGATTACGACGCGGCGGCCGCGGCCGACCTGCAGCGCCGCCTCGAGCAGTTGGGGTACCTCGCATGACGGCGCTCGGTCGCTATCGCGTCGCGGTCGTCGCCGCCTGTCCGTTCCCCAGCCTGCGCGGCTCGCAGGTGCTGGTGCGCGAGCTGGCCGCCGGGCTGGCGCATGCCGGGCACGTGGTGCACGTGGTCACCTATCCGACGGCCCAGCACCTGGCGCCGGTGGAGCGCTTCGCCATCCACCGGGTGCGCAAGCTGCCGGGGCTGTGGACGTCGCATCCGTTCGGCTGGCAGAAGCTGGTGCTCGATCTGCTGCTCGCCTGGACGCTCCTCCGCGTCGTGCGCCAGCAGCGCATCGACATCATCCACGCGCACAACGTCGAGGCGCCGCTGGTCGCCTTCCTGGTGCGCTGGCTCACCGGCGTGCCGGTGGTCTACCACGCGCACAACGCGCTCGCCGACGAGCTGCCGTGCTACTTCCGGCGCCGCGCGGCGCGCCGCCTGGCGGGCGTGATGGGCGCCGCGCTCGATCGCGTCCTGGCCCGGCGGTCGGACGCGGTGATCGCGCTCTCCGACCGCCTCGGCGCCTATCTCGCGGTGCGCGGGGCCGCCGGCAAAGTCGCGGTAGTGCCGCCGGCGGCGCCGCGCCTGAGCGCGCCGCTCGAGCCGCGGCCGTCGCGCGGCGCGGCGCCCCTGGTGATGTATGGCGGCAACCTCGATCCCTACCAGGATCTCGGCTGCCTGCTGGAGGCCTTCCTGCGCCTGCGCGCCGCCGAGCCGCAGGCGCGGCTGGTGCTGGTCACCCACCGCGGCGTGCACCCGCGCACCGCGCGCCGTGCGGAGCGGCTGGCGAGACAGCCAGGCGTGGCGGTCGAGGAGATGCCGTCGTTCGCGGCCGGCGTCCGCCGGCTGGCGCAGGCCGACGTGCTGGTCTGCCCGCGCGGCTCGTGGTCGGGCTTCCCGATCAAGGTCCTCAACTACATGGCCCTCGGCCGCCCGATCGTGCATGCGCGCGCCAGCGCGCACGCCATCGAGGACGGCGTCACCGGGCTGGTGGTCGACGACGGCGATTCGGGCGCGCTGGCGCGGGCGATGTTGCGGGTGGTCCGCGATCCGGCGTTCGGGGCGCAACTCGGCCGCCAGGCGCGGCGCGCCTCGCGGGACCGCTTCGCGCTCACGAAGGTCTTGAATAATGTCGTGGAAGTGTACGAACAGGTAGTTCTGGGCGGCGGTGACGGACAGCGTCCGGCGCGCCCGGGGCGCCAGATGGAGTTGGGTATGAAAGAGCAGATGGAGCGCTCGACGGACGCCGCGCTGCGCCGGTCGGACGGATGGTCGCGGGGCGCGCGGACGCTGGTCGGCGCGCTGCTGGCGGTGAGCCTGCTGGCCGGCTGCACGGCGGCGCCGGTCGAGGCGCCGCTGCCGCCGGTGAGCGAGCCGCTGGCGCCGAGCCTGGTGGAGACCGGTCAGTATCGGCTGGAGCCCGGCGACGTGCTGCGCGTCAAGTTCATCTATCAGCCCGAGATGGACGTGAAGCTGGAGATCGACCCCGACGGCAACATCTCGATCCCCGGAGTCGGCGAGGTGCAGGCGCGCGGCAAGACGGCCCAGGAGCTGGCGACCGACATCGAGACGCTGTCGAGCACCAACCTGCGCGACCCGGAGGTCACGGTGATCGTCGCCCAGCTCGGACCGCGCAAGGTGTTCGTCACCGGCGAGGTGCGGCTGCCCGGGCCGGTGCTCTATCGCGTCGGCATGACGCCGATGCAGGCGATCATCGATCGCGGCGGTTTCACCGAGGTGGCGCGCATCGACAGCGTGTTGCATGTCTCCAGCAAAGGCAATAGCGTCGAGGCAACCCGGCTCGACTTCAGCAGCGAGATCAAAGAGGGCTCGCCCGAAATGCAGGCGCTGGCAGTGAACGATCAGATCGTGGTTCCCCGCACCTTCATCGGCGATGCGAACGCGTTCGTCCGCCTCTACATTCGCGGCCTGATGCCGACCATGCCGCGTCTCGGCGTCGGTCTGAACCCGTAGGACCGGGAGGACATCGCGATGGCGGGCTATCGAGCAGGCGCGATGCTGACCGGACGCGGATCCGGCGGCGGCAAGAGCGGCAACGGGAACGGCTACCAGACCACGGGCGCCGGCAACGGCTATCAGGCGACCGGCGCCGGCAACGGCTACAAGACCGGCCACGAGCAGGGGAACGGCAACGGGTATCAGTCCTCCGGCAACGGCTACGGCAATGGCAACGGCAACGGCTACGGCAACGGCAATGGCAACGGCAACGGCTCGCACGAGGCGCGCAGTGCCACCGCCAAGGAACAGCTCTTCGAGATCCTGCACGTCGTGTTCAAGCGCTGGCGGCTGATCGCTGGTCTGTTCGCCGTCGTCGCCCTGTCGGGCTTGCTGGCGGTGTTGTCGCGCGGCCCGCAGTTCGTCGCCCGCGGCACGGTGATGATCACCAGCGATCGCGCCGACGCGACGATCCAGCCGACGGAGGCCGACAGCCTGGCGCTGCTGAAGCTGAACGAGGCGTTCGTCAACTCGGAGGTGTACGTCATCCGCAGTCGCCAGTTGCTCGAGCAGGTGGTGCGCGGCCTGGCGCTGGCGCGCGCCGGCGGCAACGTGATGAACATCGCCAATGCCGCCGACAACAGCGAGCGGATCAGCGAGCGGGCGGTGCGCATCGCCAACCGCCTCAAGGTGACGCCGGTCCGCAACTCGAACGTCATCCAGATCCAGTTCCTCTCCGGCGACGCCTCGCAGGCGGCGCAGGTGGTCAACCGGATCATCGACGAGTATCTCGCCTACCATGCCATCGTGCACTCGCAGCAGGGCCTGACCGGCTTCTACGAGGAGCAGAGCGCCGTGCTGCTGCAGACCCTGCGGCGCGCCGAGGACAGTCTGAGCGAATTCTCGCTGCGCGAGGGCATCGTCTCGCCGGCCGAGGAGATCCGCGGCGCGCTGGCCGGGATCGGCGCGATGGAGACCGACCTCCGGGAGCGCACCTCGAGCATCGCCGGGCTGGAGGAGAAGCTGCGCGTCGTCCGTGAGCAGCTCGCCGGCCAGCCGGAGACGGTGAAGCGCATCCAGCAGATGGAAGTGAACCCGGTGGTGCGCCAGGTGCGCGAGCAGTTGGTCGATCGCGAGGTCGACCGCATCGCGCTGCTGCAGAAGTACACCGAGAACGATCGCCACGTTCGCGACAACCAGTCGGAGATCGAGGCCCTGGAGATGAAGCTCGATCACGCGACCGTGAACGAGCCGCTGACGATCAGCAGCGAGACCTACGCCGCCAATCCGGTGTACGAGGCGCGCCTCACCGAGCTCCTCGATCTCGAGGCGAAACTGCGCGAGAACCGGGCCCACAAGCTGGCGCTCGAGGAGGATCTCGACCGCACCCGTCGCCAGCTCGTGTCGCTCAAGCAGCGGGCGCTCGAGTTCGAGCGTCTCGACCAGGAGGTCCAACGCCAGCGCTCGGCGGTCGACCTCTACGTCAAGCGCGGCCAGGAGGCGCAGTTGGAGGACGCGATGGACCAGCACAAGCTGGTCAACGTCTCCGTCGTCGAGCGCCCGAACTGGCCGCTCGAGCGCACCGACGACCGCAAGGTGCCGCTCCTGCTGGCGATCCTCTCCGGCCTGGCGGTCAGTCTCGGCGGCGCCTTCGGCCTCGAGTACCTGAATCGGACGCTGCGCTTCGAACGCGACGTCGAGCGCTACCTCGGCCTGCCGGTGCTCGGCACCGTGGCCGACGCGAAGAAGTGACTCCGGCGCCCCCGGGACCGGTTCCCGGGGGCGACTCCTCCCGCAAACAGCGCGCGCCGCCCCGGCGCGCGCCCGTCTTCCCAAGGATCGGCTCGTGCAAGGATCTGTGTCTCCGGCCCGCGCCGATGCGTCCGCTGCCGGGCGCGTCGGCTGGGGAACCGTGCTCCTGTTCGCGATCGTCTTCGGCGGCGTCGCCGAAGCGTTCGAGTTGCTGCGCATCCACGTCGGTGGCGTCGCGCCCCTGGCCTGGCCGCTGCGCGGCGCGCTGTGGCTCGCCTACGGGGTGATCGGCGGCCTCGTCCTGGCGACGGCCCGTCTGCTGCTGCGCCGCGGCGCGCTGGCGGTGGCGGCGACCGTCGCGGCGGCGCTGGTGGTCGTGCCGTGGCTCAACTTCGCCTATCTGCCGCGGGCCGGCAGCGCCGCGTCGCTGCTCGGCAGCGCGGCGGCGCTCGTCGCGCTGGCGGTGCTGGTGCCGGTGTTCGTGCGGCGACCACGGCTGGCGCTGGCGGCGGCGCTGCTGTTCATCGCCATCGGCAACGCCCTCGGCCTCGGCCGCGGCAGCGGCGGCGGCGCGGTGCCGCTGGCGCAACGGCCGTTGCCCTTCAACGTCGTGGTGGTGCTGATCGACACCCTGCGCGCCGACCATCTCGGCGCCTACGGGTACGAGCGGCCGACGAGCCCGAGCTTCGACGCCCTGGCGCGCGAGGCGACGCTGTTCGACGGCGTCACGGCGCAGGCGCCGTGGACCAAGCCGTCGGTGGCCTCGCTGATGACCGGTCGCTTCGTCCACCACCACGGCGTCGTCTCCAGTCGCGATGCCCTGGCCGACGACGCCCACACCCTGGCCGAGGCGATGCGCGACCGCGGCTACCGCACCGCGGCGTTCTCCGGCAACCCATGGGTCACGCCCGAGTTCCGCTTCGACCAGGGCTTCGCGGAGTTCGAGAGCGGCCGCGCCATGGGACCGCAGCTCACCGTCCTCTACCGCACGCTGCGCCGGCTGGATCGCGTCACCCACCTCGATCTGGCGCGGCTCGCCTTCTGGGGCGCCAGCGCCAACCTGGACAATTCCGAGCGCGACCGGCAACTGACGGACAGCGCCGTGAAGTGGATCGGAGAGCAGACCGCCGACGCGCCGTTCTTTCTCTACGTGCACCTGATCGGGCCGCACGATCCGTACGATCCCCCCCTCGAGTACGTGCGCCGCTTTCGTGAGCCGGGCTGGGACGGTCGCAAGGGGCCGACCAAGCCGCCGACCCGGGTCCAGACCGACTTCGACACGGCGGCGCCGCTCGGCGATAGCGAGAAGGCGGCGCTGATCGCCCAGTACGACGGCGCCATCGCCTTCGCCGACGAGCAGCTCGGCCGCGTGGTCGAGGCCCTGCGCCGCTCCGGCCAACTCGACCGCACGCTGCTGGTCGTCACCGCCGACCACGGCGAGGAGTTCTACGAGCACCGCAACTGGCGGCACGGCAACCAGCTCTACGGCGAGGTCGTGCACGTGCCCTTGCTGTTTCGCTTCCCGAACGCCCCGCAGGCGGCGCGGCGGAACGATCTGGCGATGCTGGTGGACCTCTTCCCGACCCTCGTGGCGCTGGTCGACGGCGCCGCCGTCGAGGACAAGACGCTCGACGGGCGGCCGCTCTTCGCCGCCGACGCCGCCCAGGTGGCGGCGACCGCCTTCTCGGAGCACTGGTGGTTCGACGGCGGCACCTATTCCTCGCGCATGGTCCGACGCGGCGGCATGAAGCTTCTGGAGAGCCGCGACGAGACCCGCGGCCAGGAACGGACCGAGCTGTACGATTTGGCTACGGACGCTTCGGAACAGCGAAATCTACTGGAAAATCCCACGGCGGTGAGCGAGAACGGGCTGGGGGAGCTACAGGGACTGTTGGCTCGCTTCGGGGATAAGGTGTCGGTGGCGTCAGCGGTGAGGGTCGACGTGGAGCAGTCGACCAAGGAGCGGCTGCGTCAGTTGGGGTACTGAGCGAGAGCAGCCGAGGTTACGGACGGTGAGCAAGATCTACGACGCGCTGAAACGCGCCGAGCGCGAGCGGGAGATTTCCCGCGATCGCGGCAGCCGCGAGAACGGCCACTCGGTCGACGCGCGGGCGGCGCGCAACGGCGGCCAGGAAGAGGACGATTACAAGCGCTTGCGTGCCAGTCTGCTGTTCGCGCCGGCGTATTCGGACGTGCGCACCATCGCGGTCACGGCCACCCGCCATGGCGAAGGGGCGACCCGGGTCGCGGTCGGCCTGGCGCGGGCCCTGGCGGGCGAGGGCGAGACCCGCGTCCTCCTGGTCGAGGGCAACCTGCGGACGCCGTCCTTCGCGCAGCAGTTGCCGATCGGCAAGGGCCCGGGCCTGGCCGAATTCCTCGCCAACGAGGCGACCGCGCCGTCGCTGGTGACCCCGGTGCACGACTGGAACATCTCGGTGATGAGCGCCGGCGGGCGGCCGGCGGTGATCGACTGCGAAGCGATCGCCGGCGCGGTGGCGCAGGTCATGGAGCAGTTCGATTTCGTCATCATCGACCTGCCGCCGGTGAACCGCTATGCCGACGCCGCCATCCTGGCGCCGAAGGTGGACGGCGTGATCCTCGTCGTCGAGGCGGACCGCACGCCGGTGGTGGACGCCGAGAGCGCCAAGAAGAGCCTCGACCGCGTCGGCGCCCGCATCTTCGGCGTCGTCCTCAACCGCCGACGCTCCTACGTCCCGGCCACCCTGCAAGCCTTGCTCTGATCGGGTCTGCGCGTGCGCGAGTCCGCCTTCTCCTCCGCCCTCGAACGGCTGCCGCTGATGCCGGTGATCGCGTTGGGCGGCGCGGCGGTGATCGTCGCCCTGCTCGGGCCCGAGGCGCTGACGACGGCGCTGATCGCCGCCATCGGCATGACCGTGATCGCGTTCCGGCCGCAGTGGGGGGTCGCCGCGATCCTGACCATGTTGATGGTGCAGTACGGCTCGCGCCGCTACGAGCGCGGCGGCGCCGCCGGCCTCGCCAGCCTGATTCCGGTCGGCGAAGGCCTGGTGACCATGAACAACATCCTCGGTCTGTTCCTGGCCCTCCTCCTCGTCTACCACGTGTATCGCGACAACGACTGGTCGTTCCTGCGCAGCCGCCAACTGCGGCTCGTCGCCCTGATCACGCTGGCGCTCGCCTTCTCCGCCTTCGTCAGCGGCATCGACACCGCGGATGCGATCGACCTCGGGATCCGCGCCACCAGTGGCCAGGACCCGGTCCGCCTGCTGATCTCGCGCGGCCTGTTCCTGGTGCTGTTCATCTTCTTCCTGCGCGCGCCGCGCGATCTGCGGATGATCATCGGCGTCTTCGTGTTCCTCGCCGTCGCCACGGCGTGGAGCGGGTCGGCGGCGGCGATCACCGGCGGCGGCCGTCCCGAGGTCGCCGATTATCGCGCCGGCGGCGTCGAGGTGCTGATGGGCGGATCGCAGAATCCGAACCGCCTGGCGATGATCAGCACCCTGGCGTTGATCTTCATCTGGGAATACAGCCAGGCGCACTCACTGCGCCGCTGGGGCTGGGCGACCGGCGCGGCGGTGCTGCTGCTGGTGCTGACGGTGTTCCTCTCCGCGTCGCGCGGCGGCGTGCTGGGCCTCGGCTTCGCCGGCCTGCTGCTCTTCGTGCGCCGCAACACCGGCAGCAGTCGCATCGTGTACGGCCTCGCGGTCGCGGTGCTCGGGGTGACGCTGATCGGCCAGATCGTGCCGGAGCAGGCCCTCGAACGCCTCTCCAACATCCCGGGCATCACCAAGAACGCCTCGGAAGGCGAGGGCGGCGGCTCGATCGAGCGGCGCGGCTATACCTACGGCATCGGCCTGCAGATCTGGCGCCAGGCGCCGATCTTCGGGGTCGGACCTGGGAACTGGCCCTACGTGCGCTTCATCACCGATCCGCAGCGCTCGGCGGCGGCCCCGCACAACTCCGTGCTGCAGGCGCTCTGTGAGGGCGGTTTGGTGACGTTGCTGCTCTATCTCGGCCTCTTCTGGGTCACCGTGCGCGACCTCCTGCGCTGCGAGCGTTCGCCCGCGGTACTGGAGGCGGCGGCGCGCGAGGACCTGGGGTGGCTCCTGGCGGCGACGCGCATCGCCCTCGTCACCTTCCTGGTGTTCTCGCTCTTCGGCGACCTGTGGGACCTGATCTTCTCGTATCTCCTGATCGGCCTTTCGGCCGTTCTCATCCAGCGCTACCTGCCGCTGGCGACGATGCCGGCGGCGCGGCCCGCATGACACCGCCACTCCACAACGCCGACGGCGGCATCGCCGCACCGCCCACCAGGCTGGCGCCGGTCGAGCCCTTCGCCCATTTCCTCTCGGCGATCGGCCACCGGGTGCTGCGCGGCGCCGGCGCCTACTGGTACGACGCGAGCCGCGGCTTCTTCCTGGCCACGCCGTCGCACCGCCTGCTGCGTCCCGGTGAGGACGAGCTGACGTCGCTGTTCCGCCACCAGCCGTGCGCCGGGCTGCGCTTCGCCGCGCCGCTCGACGGTCCCGGCAAGCTCAGCTACCAGATCGTCTGCGACACCCGCGACTACGGCCTCGAGGGCCTGAGCGCCAACGTGCGGAGCAAGATCCGCCGCGGCCTGCGGCGCTGCGAGATCGCGCCGGTGTCGTGGGAGACGATCGCCGCCCAGGGCGTGCCCGCCGACCGCGAGACCCTGGCTCGCCAGCAGCGCGCGGTGCGGCTGGTCGGCCCCGCATGGGACGCCTACTGGGCGGCCGCCGCCGCGACGGCGACGATGGAAGGGTGGGGCGCCTTCGTCGGCGGCGAGCTGGCGGCGTTCCTGGTGACCGTGCAATTCGACGACAGCGTCGAGTTCCTGCTGGCGCGCTCGCGCAGCAACAGCCTGGAGGCGTATCCGAACAACGCCCTGGTGTTCGAGGTGGCGCGTCGCATGCTGGTCGAACGCGGCGTGCGCCAGATCACCTTCGGTCTCGAGTCGCTCGAGGACGTCGAGGCGCTCGATCAGTTCAAGTACGGCATGGGCTTCCGTCGCGCGCCGCTGCGCCAGCGCGTGGTGTTCCATCCCATGCTGCGCGGCATCCTGCGCGCCGCCAGCGCGCGCGCGGCGGTGCGCCGCTGGGCCGACGGTCGCGGCGGCCGCGGCGGGTTCTGGCACAAGGCGCTCGGCCTGCTCCGCTTCGCGGAGGAGGGCGGCGATCTGCGGGGGGCGAGTCGGTGGGCAGCGTGAAGGCGCAGGTGATGGAGCCACGGCGCGACGCGGTCGCCGCCGTGCCGGCGGGGCAGCCCTTCCTGCCGTTCCACAGGCCGAGCATCGGCGAGGCGGAGATCGCGGCCGTCGTCGACACCCTGCGCTCCGGGTGGCTGACGATGGGACCGAAGACGCGGGCGTTCGAGGAAGCGTTCGCGGCGCGCATCGGCGTGCCGAACGCCGTCGCCGTCGCCTCGGCCACCGCCGGCCTGCACCTCGGGCTCGACGCCCTCGGCGTCGGCCCCGGGGACGAGGTCCTGGTGCCGACCATGACCTTCGCCTCGGCGGCCGCCACGGTCATCCACACCGGCGCGCGGCCGATCCTGGTGGACTGCGAGCCCGACACGCTGAACATCAGCGTCGCCGACGCCCGCCGCAAGTGGACGCCGCAGGTGAAGGCGGTCGTCCCGGTGCACTTCGGCGGCCACCCCTGCGACATCGACGGGCTCCTCGCGCTCGCCGCCGAGCACGGCGCGGCGGTCATGGAGGACGCCGCGCACGCGCTGCCAGCGAGCTCGCGCGGGCGCGCCATCGGCACCATCGGCAGGCTGACGGTGTTCAGCTTCTACGCCACCAAGAACCTCGCCACCGGCGAGGGCGGCATGGTGGTCAGCCAGGATCTCGAGCTGCTCGACCGCATCCGCAGTCGCCGTCTGCACGGCATGACCCGCGACGCCTGGAAGCGCTACACGAAGGACGGTTCGTGGCGGTATGACGTCGCGTACCCTGGCTTCAAGTACAACATGACCGACATGAACGCCGCCCTCGGCCTGGTCCAACTGCAACGGCTCGACGCCATGCAGGCGCGGCGGGCGGCGATCGTGGCGCAGTACCAGGCGCGGCTCGCGGACGTGGCCGAGCTCGTCGAGCTGCCGACCGTGCGCGCCGACGTCGGGCACGCCTGGCACCTCTTCCCGGTGCGCGTCCATGCCGACCGGCTGCGCATCGGGCGCGACGAGGTCATCCAGGAGCTGACCGCCGCCGGCATTGGTACCAGCGTCCACTTCATCCCCCTGCACGAGCACAGCTACTACCGCGACGTGCTCGGCTGCCGCGCCAGCGACCTGCCGGTCGCCACCCGCGAGTGGCAGCGCATCGTCTCGCTCCCGCTCTATCCCGAGCTCACCGACGACGACGTCGACCGCGTCGCCGACAGCCTGCGCGACATTCTGCGCCGCCACCGCCGCTAGGGACCGATGCTCAAGCGCCTCATAGACTTTCTCATCGCCGCGGTGGGGCTGGTGGTCCTCTTGCCCTTCCTGCTGCTGGTCGCCGTGTTCATCAAGCTGGACAGCCCGGGACCGGTGTTCTTCCGCCAGGAGCGGGTCGGCCTGAAGGGGCGGACCTTCCGCATCTTCAAGTTCCGCAGCATGGTGAACGGCGCCTACAAGATGGGCTCGCGCCTCACCACCAAGCGCGACCCGCGCGTCACCCGCGTCGGCCAGATCCTGCGCTGGTTCAAGATCGACGAGTTGCCGCAGCTCATCAACGTGCTGGTCGGCGAGATGAGCCTGATCGGGCCGCGCCCCGAGGACCCGCACTTCGTCCGCCATTACACCAAGGCGCAGCGCGCCGTGCTGTCGGTGCGGCCGGGGATGGTGGGGCCGAGCCAGATCCTCGGGCGCGACGAGCTCGAGAGCTACCCCGAGGGCCTCAAGGACACCGAGGCGTACTACGTCGAGCACATCCTGCCGGAGAAGCTCGAGCGCGATCTCGACTACGTGCGGCGAGCCACCTTCTGGGGCGACATGGGCCTGCTGGCGCGCGGCATCTGGGCGACGGTCCGCGGCGCCGTGAAGACCAAGTTCCTCTGGCGCCGCCGCCACCGCGTCGCGCTCTTCGCGATCGATTGCGTGCTGGTCGGCGTCTCCTGCTTCGTCGCCTTCATGATTCGCAACGACTTCGAGTGGCCGCAGGACCCGCGCTTCCTGTTCCTGCCGATGTTGATCGTGCTGGTGGCGCGGGCCGCGACCCTCATGTACTTCGGCGCCTACCAGGGGGTGTTCGCCTATTTCGGCCTCTACGACCTCGCGGCGCTCTTCAAGGCCGTATCGCTCAGCGCGGTGATCGCCGGCGGGCTCACGTTCTTCGTCGGCCTGCAGTCGTTTCCGCGCTCGGTGTTCGTGATCGACTGGGCGATCGTGCTCTTCATGCTCAGCGGCGTGCGCTACGGTCTGCGCATCTGGGTGCGCCACGGCTGGCGGCAGCGCGGTCAGCGGCGGCAGAAGGCGCTGGTGGTCGGCGCCGGCGTCGGCGGCGAGTCGATCGCCCGCACCCTGCTCGAGGATCCGCTCTGCCCCTACCGGCCGGTGGGATTCATCGACGAGGTGCCGGAGCGCTGGGGCTCGCTGATCCACGGCGTGCGCGTGCTCGGCGGGGCCGCCGAGCTGCCGCTGGCGGTGTCGGCGAACCGCATCCAGGCGGTGTTCGTGTGCGTGTCGGACCTCAGCGACGACGCGGCGCGCGAAGTGGTCGACGTCTGCGAGCAGGCGGGCGTGGAATATCGGATCGTGCCGGCGTTGAGCGACCTGCTGAGCGCCGAGACATTTGGCAATGAACGCAACGGCCTGCCCTCGGGCAGCATGGCGGTCGTGCGGCATTGACGGGCAGGCAAGACACTTCAGGAGTCTCACAGGGGGACGCGACAATGGGGGATCTCGTTCTGGTCACCGGTGGAGCCGGGTACGTGGGCTCGCATCTGATTCGCAAGCTGCTGGCGCGTGGGCACCGCGTCCGCGTGCTCGACAACTTCATCTACGGCGGCCACGGGCTCGACGGGGTGACGGACCACCCGGACCTCGAGCTGCAGACCGGCGACATCTGCGACGACCGGGCGCTGGCGCGGGCGACCAAGGGCGTGCGCGCCGTGGTGGCCCTGGCGGCGATCGTCGGCGATGCGGCGTGCGATCTCGATCCGGCGCGCACGATGGCGATCAATTACGAGTCGACGCGCCAGATCCTCGAGGCCTGCAAGGCGGCGAAGGTCGAGCGCCTGGTGTTCGCCTCCTCCTGCAGCGTGTACGGCGCCAACGGCAACGACCTGATCCACGAGCGCTCGCAGCTCAACCCGGTGTCGCTGTATGCGCGGACGCGCATCATGTCCGAGGATCTGTTGTTGGCGCAGGACGACGTCGACGTCATCATCCTGCGCCTGGCGACGGTCTGCGGCGTGTCGGCGCGCATGCGCTTCGATCTGATGGTCAACACCATGACAGCCTGCGCCACGGCGCAGGGCGCCATCCGGGTGAGCGGCGCCAAGCAGTGGCGCCCCCACCTGCACGTGCAGGACGCCGCCGAGGCATTCCTCGCCGCCGTCGAGATCGGGCGGACGCGCGAGAAGACCTTCAACGTCGGCTCCGACCAGCAGAACTACACCGTCGGTGAGATCGCCGAGTTGGTCGCCAAGCAGTACCCGGGGACGCAGATCGAGTACGCGCCGAACGGTCACGACCTGCGCAGTTATCGCGTCGCCTTCGACCGCATCCGCGACGGGCTGGGCTTCCGCGCCACGCGCACGGTCGACGACGCGATCGCCGAGGTGGGCGGCCTGATGACCAGCGGCCGGATCCCGGACTTCCGGCACGATCAGTTCCACAACGCCAAGTGGCTGAGCGCCTCGGGGCGCCTCCAGGGAGCGGCGTGAGGTGGGAGCGCGGCTGCGCGTCGGCCTGATCGGTTGCGGGCGCATCGCCCGCGTGCACCGCGCCTACCTGCAGGGGTTGTCCTCGGTCGAGCTGATCGGGGTCCATGACGTCGACGCGGCGGCGCGCAGCGCGTTCGCCGCGGAGTGCGGCCTGCCGGCGCTCGGCTCGGTGGGCGAGCTCGTCGAGCGCGGGAGGCCGGACGTGGTGCACGTCCTGACCCCGCCGGCGACCCACGCGCCGCTGGCCCTCGAGCTGCTTAGAGCCGGGGTCAACGTGCTGGTCGAGAAGCCGATGGCGCTCAACACCGCCGAGGCCGACCAGGTGGTCGCGGCCGCGCGCAAGGCGGGGCGCTGGGTGAGCGTCGATCACAACCGCTGGTTCGATCCCGTCGTCCAGCAGGCGGCGGCGATCGTCGAGGGCGGGTGCATCGGCAGCGTGGTCGGCGTCGAGGTGTTCCAGGGCGCCGAGGCCGGCGAGGCCGACAAGCACGCCGACGCGATGGCCCACTGGAGCGCGCGACTGCCCGGCGGCCTGTTGAACAACCTGGCGTCGCATCCGCTCTACCTGGCGCGCCGCTTCGCCGGCCGCTTGCGCGATCTGCGCGTCATCGCCCAACGCGACGGCGGCCTGCTCGAGGAAGTGCGATTGATCGCCGAGGGCGACCGCGCCCTGGTCGGCGTCACCATGTCCCTGCGCGCGCAGCCGTTCATGAACCGGCTCACCGTGCTCGGCACGGCCGCGACCCTGGAAGTGAATCTCAACAACATGACCCTGATCGAACGTCGCCCGCGCCGCCTGCCGAAGCTGGTCGGCAAGGTGTGGCCGAACGTGCACGAAGCGGCGCAGTTGGTGACCGCGACGGCGCGCAACGCGGTCGCCTACGCGACCGGTCGGCAGCGCTTCTATCCCGGCATCGGTCTGCACCTCGCCGCGCTCTACGCCGCCGTCGGCAATGGCGAGGAACCGCCAGTGAGCGCCGCCGAAGGGCGCGACGTCGTCGCCTGGTACGACGAGATCCTGGCCCAGAGCGGCATCGCCGCCGCGCCCGCGGCACTGGCAGGCTGAGCGGTGAGCACGGTGCTGGTCACCGGTGCCGCCGGATTCCTCGGCGGCGCCATCGTTGCCCGTCTGCGCGCCGACGGGATGCGCGTGCGCGCCTTCGTCCGTCCGGGTCGGACGGTGGTGGCCGACGAGGTCGTCGAGGGCGATCTCCGCGATCGCGAGGCGCTCGCCCGCGCGGTTGCCGGCGTCGACGCCGTGGTCCATGCCGGCGCTCGGGTCGCGACCACCGGCGCGTGGGAGGAGTTCGAGGCGACCAACGTGTCGGCGACCCAGACGCTGATCGAGCTGGCGCGCGCCGCCGGCGTGCGCCGCATCGTGCACGTGAGCTCGCTGAGCGTCTACGCGGTGCCGAGCGACGGCGCGGTGGTGCGCGAGGACAGCGCCTACGACGACAGCGGCGGCGAGCGCGGCTTCTACGCCCGTTCCAAGCTGCTCGCCGACCAGGCGGCGATGGCGGCGATCGCCACCGGAGCGCCGGTCACCGTGATCCGGCCCGGCCTGCTGTACGGCCCGGGACAGCGGCCGCCGCTGGCGCGACGCTCCATCGGTCTCGGACCGCTGCGCCTGCTGCTGGCGCGCCGCGGCTATCTGCTGCCGCTGGCGTACGTCGAGAACGTCGCCGACGCGATCGTCCTCGCGGTGAGCAGCGCGGCGGCGGCCGGCCGCGCCTATACGATCGTCGATTTCCACGCCCCGCAGGCCGACTACGCGCGTCTCTATCGCCAGGTGCAGGGCGCGAACTGGTTCCCGATCTATCTGCCACTCGGGCTGGTGCGGGCGGGGGTCAGCGGCGTCGAGACCCTGGCGCGCCTGGCCGGGCGGCGGGCTCCGATCAGCCGCCACCAGGTCGACCGCACGCTGCGCAGCGCCACGTTCACCACCCGCCGGGCACGCGAGGAATTGGGATGGCAGCCGCGCGTCGCGCTCGACGAAGCGCTGCGCCGCAGCTTCGCGGCCCCGGCGGTGCCGGCGACATGAGGGGGGGCACCGCGCGGCCCGCCGAGCTCGCCGCCGGGGAGTCGGCGGGCCCCCGCGACACGGCGGCGCCGGCCGATCCGATCTCGGTGCTGTTCGTCGAGGCATCGAGCGGCGGCGTCCTCGGCGGCTCGCTCACCGGTCTGTACCACCTGATGCGCGGCATGGACCGGCGTCGCTTCCGCATCGGCATGGTGCTCTACGAACCGAAGCCGATCGAAGCCGACCTGGCGCGCCTCGACGTGCCGGTCCATCACCTCGCGCGCCGCCGCCTGCCGAAGCAGCACGGGTTGCTCGAGCTCGAGAGCTATCAGCGGGCGAAACGGCTCGGCGTGATCCGCCAGTTGCTGCGCGGTGGCCGGCAGACGGCCCGCCTGTTCGCCGAGGAGCTGCCGGCCGCGCTGGCGTTGGCGCGCCTCATCCGCCGCGAACGCGCCGACGTGATCCACCTCGGCAACGGCGTGCGCGCCAACTTCGACGGCATCCTCGCCGGCATCCTCACCGGCGTGCCGGTGCTCTGCCACGTCAAGGGGTTCGAGAAGTACGGCGGGCGCGAGCGCTGGGCGGCGCGCCACACCATCCTGGTCTGCATGACCCAGGCGGTGCTCGACGCCTGCCACGCCCACGGGGTGCGGTCGCCGATCGAGCGCATCGTCTACGACGCCGTGGACGAGACCTGGCTGCGGCCGCAACGCGATCCCGCCGATCTGCGGCGCGAGCTCGGCATCCCGGCCGACGCGCCCTGCGTCGGCATCGCCGGCAACATCCAGGAGTGGAAAGGGCAACGGGTGCTGGTGGATGCGCTCGGCCTGCTCGGCGACCGCCACGACGCGCACTGCGTGATCGCCGGCGGCGTCCACCGCGCCGGCGAGGCCTACGCCGCGGCGCTGCGGGCGCGCATCGACGAGCTCGGCCTGGGCGGCCGCGTGCACCTGACCGGGTTCCGCGCCGACATCCCCGAGGTGATGAACGCCTGGGACATCGTCGTCCACGCCTCGGTGCGGCCGGAGCCCTTCGGCCGTGTCATCCTCGAGGGCATGCTCCTGGGCAAGCCGGTGATCGCCACCGCGGCGGGCGGTGTGCCGGAGCTGATCACCCACGAGGAGACCGGCTATCTCGTCCCCCCCGGCGACGCCGCGGCCCTGGCGGCGCAGCTCGGCGCATTGCTCGCCGATCCCGAGACCGCCCGCGCCACCGGCGCCCGCTCGCGGGACTGGGCGCGCGCGCGCTTCGCCCTCGACCGCCACGTGGCCGAGATGTGCCAGATCTACACCGACGCAGCGAGGACCCGCCACGCATGAACATACTCGGAATTTCCTGCTTCTATCACGACGCCGCCGCCGCGCTCCTGGTCGACGGCCAGTTGGTCGCCGCGTCGGAGGAGGAGCGTTTCTCGCGCAAGAAGCACGACGCCGACTTCCCGACGCTGGCGATCCAGTTCTGCCTGGCGCAGGCGGGCATCGGCATCCAGGACGTCGACTACGTCGTCTTCTACGAGAAGCCGTTCGTGAAGTTCGAACGCATCCTCACCACGGCGCTGCAGGCCGTGCCGCGGTCGTGGAAGGTGTTCGGGGACGCCATGACCACCTGGCTCCTGGACAAGCTGTGGGTGAAGAACTTCATTCGCCAGGAGCTCGGCATCCCGACCGACAAGATCCTGTTCTCCGAGCATCACCTGTCGCACGCGTCGAGCGCGTTCCTGTGCTCGCCGTTCGACGAGGCGGCGATCCTCACCGTCGACGGCGTCGGCGAGTGGGCCTGCGCGACCTTCGGCCGCGGCCGCGGCAACGAGGTCTCGCTGCTGCGCGAGATCCGCTTTCCGCACTCGGTCGGCCTGCTGTACAGCGCCTTCACCGCCTTCCTCGGCTTCGAGGTGAACGAGGGCGAGTACAAGGTGATGGGCATGGCGCCGTATGGCGAGCCGCGGTACGTCGACAAGGTCGAGAAGCTCTACAAGGTCGAGCGCGACGGCAGCCTGTGGCTGGACATGAGCTACTTCTGCTTCCACCACTCGACGACCCGCACCTACAACCAGAAGTTCGTCGACCTGTTCGGCGAGCCGCGCGATCCGGAGTGGCTGTTCTTCACCGAGGCGTCCGGGTTCCCGCCGTACTTCGGCGAGCGGCCGGACGACTTCGCGCGCATCGCCGAGCGCAACCAGTACTACGCCGACGTCGCCGCCAGCATCCAGCACTGCACCGAAGAGATCGTGCTGGCGATGGCGCGGGCGCTGCACGACGAGACCGGCCTCACCAAGCTCTGCCTGGCCGGCGGCGTGGCGCTCAACTCGGTGGCCAACGGCCGCATCCAGCGCGAGACGCCGTTCAGCGAGCTGTTCGTGCAGCCGGCCGCCGGCGACGGCGGCGGCGCGCTCGGCGCCGCGCTCTTCGCCCACCACGCCGTGCTCGGCCAGCCGCGCCGCTTCCGCATGGAGCACGCCTACTGGGGGAAGTCGTACGGCGATGGCGAGATCGGCGACTATCTGCGCGGCGCCGGGATCGCCCACCACCGCGCCAGCCACGAGGACGAGCTGCTCGATCGGGTCGTCGACCACCTGCGCAAGGGGCACGTCATCGGCTGGTTCCAGAACCGCTTCGAATGGGGGCCGCGGGCGCTCGGGGCGCGCAGCATCATCGCCGACCCCAGCCGCCCCGACATGAAGGACATCGTCAACACGAAGATCAAGTTCCGCGAGCCCTTCCGGCCGTTCGCGCCGTCGGTGCTGGTCGACGCGGCGTCGCGCTACTTCGAGCTCGACGATCCGGCGAAGCACTATCCGGCGCGCTTCATGCTGTACGTCGTCGACGTCAAGCCGGGGCAGGGCGACAAGCTGCCGGCGATCACCCACGTCGACAACACGGCGCGCCTGCAGACGGTCCACAAGGAGCAGAGCCCGCTCTACTACGGGCTGATCGACCGCTTCGGCCAGGCGAGCGGCATCCCGGTGATCCTCAATACGTCGTTCAACCTGAAGGGCGAGCCGATCGTCACCACGCCGGCGCAGGCGCACAGCACGTTCGCGCGCAGCGGCATGGACGCGCTGGTGCTGGGCAACAGCATCGTCACCAAGGGCTGACGGTCGACCTCGCGCACCGCGCTCGCTCCCCGGGAGATCGGATGGCATCCGCGCGCGGCCGCCGGCTGCTCGGCGGACTCGTCCTCGCCGGCTTCGGCGCCGTCATGGCGCTGCTGGCGGTCGAGGCCGGCGTCCGCATCCTGCATCTCGTGCCCGACCGCTTCTGGAAGGCGGATCCGCTGCTCGGCACCGCCCTGATCCCCGGCGCGAGCGGCTGGTGGACGCAGGAGGAGCACGAGTTCGTCGTGCCGATCCGGATCAACGACGCGGGCCGCCGCGACCTCGATCGGAGCCTCGAGAAACCGGCCGGGGCGCTGCGCATCCTGCTGCTCGGCGACTCCTTCGTCGAAGCGCTGCAGGTGCCGATCGAGCAGACCTTCGCGCGCGGCCTGGAACAACGGCTCGGCGCGGCGCTGGGGCGGCCGGTCGAGGTGGTGAGCATGGGGGTGAGCGGCTACGGCACGGCCAGCGAATACCTCTGGTACCGCGAGGTCGGCCGCCGCTTCCATCCGGACATCGTGCTGCTGTCGTTCTACCCGGGCAACGACGTGCGCAACAACAGTCCGACCCTGGAGCCGACCCTGCGGCCGGTCTACGGCGCCGACGGCGCGATCGACCACGTCGTCGGCGGCAAGGGCGACGCGGGCGGTGGCCGCCGCGGCCTGCTGAACCGCTCCGCGGCGTATCAGTACGTTCGCAAGCTCGTCCTCACCCGGCAGCCGGCGCTGGCGGCCCGCCTGGTCGACTGGGGCCTGCTGAAAGCGGAGGCGGTGCGGCCGGTGCCGATGGAACACGGCATTCCGGTCGACTACTGGGTGTTCGCGAGCCAGCCGCCGGCGGCCTGGCAGGAGGCGTGGGCGCACACCGAGTCGCTGTTGTCGGCGTTCAAGGACGCCGTGACCGCCGACGGCGCGACCTTCGCGATCATGGTCGTCACCGCGCGCGAGCAGATCTACCCCGACGACTGGGCGCAGGTGCAGGCCGCCTATCCGGCGATGCGCGAAGTCAATTGGGACCTCGACGGACCGGAACGCCGGGTTCTGAGCTGGTGCGCGCTCAACGACGTGCGCTGTGTGGCGCTGTCGCCGGCGTTCCTCGCCGCGCGCGACAATGGCCCGCGGCTGCACTGGCACTTCGATGGACACTGGACGCCCGCCGGCCACGCGCTGGCGGCAGAAACCATGGCTGAGGCCCTGCGGCCATCGCGGCCGTGAAGGGAGGACACATGAAGGTCGGCGAAGGGATGAAGAACCGCCTCGGCATCGCCGGGGAGCTCCTGTCGTTTCTGTGGCAACAAAAGATGTGGTGGCTCATACCTATGGTGATCGTGCTGCTCGCCTTCGGCGGACTCCTGGTCACCGCGCAGAGCTCGGCCCTGGGGCCGTTCATCTACACGCTGTTCTAGGTGCCGGGGGGCATCGGGGGACGACGACGACACAACCACGGGGGGGTCGAGAATGCCGGATGGGTGAGACCCGACATCTGATGCGTCCCGCGCCGTTGGCGCTGCTGGCCGTGCTGCTGGCGGCCGGCAGCGCGGCGGCGGCTCCGTGCACCTACTTCGTCCGCGCCGGCTTCGCGCCGTCGGGTATCCCCGACGGACGCACGCCAGCCACCGCCTTCGGGCGGATCGCCGACGGCATGCAGGCCATCGGCAACCCGGGCGACGTCGTGTGCGTCGGGCCGGGTACCTACGTGGAGGGCGACCTGGGTCCGGCGGCCAACATCGACGGCTTCCCGGGATTTCCGATCGAGATCCGGGGCGATGCCACCGGGGCCACCACCGGCGATCCCCCGGGGCCGGTACGCATCATCCCACCGAGCGGCCTGCCGGCGGAACAGACGCCGGGCGCCGCCTTCCGCATCCTCGGCCACACGGACCTCACCATCGAGGGATTCGAGATCAGCGGCTTCCGCGACGCGGGCATTCAGGCGCGTTCGGCAACCGTCGGCGGCGCCAACAGCGGCCGCATCACCATTCGCAACAACGACGTGCAGGGCTGCCGGACCGGCATCGACGTCTACGGCGAGGACATGATCGTCATCGAGAACAACCGCACCGTCGCCAATACGTCGTCGGGGATCTCGCTGCAGAGTTGTCAGCAGGCGAACACCTTCGGCACCTGCCGCGGCGTGGCCAGCGGCCCGATCGTGCCGATCGTCTCCAACAACCGCAGCGGCGGCAACGGCGCGCACGGACTGTTCCTGCGCGGCGGCGAGAATGCCATCGTTCAGAACAACGTCCTGTTCAGCAATGCCTTCACCGGCATCACCGTACGCGGCGTCTCGGACGCGATGGTCGCCAACAATCTCGTGTACCGCAACGGGCAGGAAGGGCTCGCGGTCGGCAGCGGCTTCAGCGGATCGGGCGATGCCGGCGATGCGGCGATGCTGGCCTCGCCGAACGCGATCATCATGAACAACACCTTCTTCAACAACGGGCAGTGGGGGGTGGAGATCGGCAATCTCTTCGCGGCGTCGCCGGGGGCGGCGGTGGTCCACAACATCGTCTGGCGCAATGGCTCCGGGCGACTGGGCATCGGCGTGCTCAACGAACGCAGCCAGGCGGGGATCCGCGAGCGATCCGTCTGCAACTACGTCGCCGGATACAATGACGTCCTGGACGACTACGGGCCGGATACGCCGCGCAACGTGTTCGACCTCCGGGTCGACCCGCTCTTCGTCGATCCGGCCGGGGCCGATGGTGTCATCGGCGGCGAAGTCGTGGATGGGCAGTTCGTCGATCGCTCGGACGACGACGACTTCCACCTGCGCCAGGAGGGCGGCGTCATCAGCCCGCTGGTGGACGCCGGATCGACGACCGCGGCGGCGACGGGCCTGACCGGGTCGACCGCCAGAAGCGGCGCGGCCGACGGCGGCCGCGTCGACCTCGGCTTCCACTATGGGGCGAGCACGGACCAGGTCCTGAGCTACGAGCCGCCCTACATGCCGCTCTTCGTCCGCAACGGCGGCCGGGATACCTATGACGGCCGCATCCCGACCAAGCCATTCGCCACCATCACCACGGCGGCGCGGCGCGCGCGCGCCGGCGTCACCGTCGTCGTCGGACCGGGCATCTACCGGGAGTGCGACATCAGCGCCCCGCCGGACAGCGGCCGCGCTTCCTTCGTGGCCGACCCGGCCGGCGATCTGACCGGGGGAACGCCGCGCGTCACGCTCGTCGATCCCGGCCGCTGCTACTACGATCCGACCACGGACCGCTATTCGCCCGGGCAGACCGGTTTCAACATGGCGAGCGTCTGCGGGGTGGTCATCGACGGCTTTCACATCACCGGCGCCAGCGACGACGGCATCCAGCTCCAGAACGAGTCCGACGGCGCGATCCTCCGCAACAACGTGCTCTTCGGCAACGCCAAGCGCGCCATCAACGTCAACAACAGCGACGACGTGCGGATCGTCAACAACCTCGCCTTCGGCAACAAGGGCGGCATCCAGATCGGCAGCGGGTCGCGCAGCGCGGCGCAGTGCGACCGGAGTGGCGCCCGACGAGCGGTGATCGAGTTCAACACCCTCTACAAGAACGACTTCGACGGCGTGCTGATCGGCGCGGGAACCTGTCCGTCGACCGACGCCGCGGTGCGCTACAACGTCACCGGCGAGAACGGCTACGGCATCGAGGTGGGGAGCAACACGACGCGCACCCAGAATCTGGTGGGCTATAAGACGGGATACAACCTCGTCGCCGATCGCTACGCCGCCGGCGTGCCGCGCGGCCCCGGCGACCTGCTGATCAGCCTGCAGAGCGAGCCGCTCTACCTCGACCCGACGGCGGTGGTGGTCGGCTCCGATTGGCGTCGCGACCGGCACTTTCGCCTGGCGCAGCTCGCCGCCGGGCAGAGCCGGCAGAGTCGCGCCGTCGACTTCAGCGACGTCACGGCGGAGAAGGCCGGCATGGCGCACCTCAGCACCCGTTCCGACGGCCAGCCGGACACGGGCCTGGTCGATCGCGGCTACCACTATCCCATGGGCGAGGGCGTGCTGCCCGGCGACTGCAACGGCGACGGCGTGGTGACGGTGAACGAGATCGTCCTGGCCGTGAACATCGCGCTCGGCAACCTGCCGCTCTCGCAGTGTCCGATGGCGAGCAGCGACGGGCAGCAGGTGAGCATCGCCGACCTGATCCAGGTGGTGAGCTCGGGGCTGCAGGAGTAGGGCGATGGTTCCCCGGCGCGTGCTGTACACCATCAACCGCATGGAGGTGGGCGGCAGCCAGACGCACCTCCTGCAGGTGCTGCGGCTGATCGATCGCGAGCGCTTCGAGCCGCTGCTCTGTTGTCTCACCGGCAAGGGGTCGCTGCTCGATGCCGCGCGCGCCACCGGCGCGACGGTGATCGACGGCGGGGTGCACCGGCTCCGCGCCCCCAGCACCCTGGCCGCGATCGCGCGGCTGCAGCGCTTCATGCGGCGCGAGCGCATCGACGTGGTCCACAACTACCTGCTGCGCGCCAACGTCGTCGGCACGCTGGCGGCCCGCGCCGCGCGCGTGCCGGTGGTGCTGACCAGCAAGCGCGGGTGCCACGAGCGCCATGGCTACGAGATGGCCGGCGCGCGACTCTCGAACCGGCTCGCCGACTGCGTCACCGCCAACGCCGACGCGGTGCGCGATTTCGTGCACGGGCACGAGGGCTGCCCGCGCGAGAAGATGGTGGTCATCCCGAGTGGCATCGACACCGAACGGTTCACCCCGCTGCCACCGGGCGACTACAAGACCCGGCTCGGCGTGCCGGCCGAGGCGGTGGTGGTGGGGAGCCTGACGCGCATGCGGGTGCGCAAGGGGGTCGAGGAGTTCCTGCGGGCGATGGCGGCGATCTGCGCCGAGCGGCCGGCGGTGCACGTCGTGATCGCCGGCGACGTCACGCTCGACGCCGAGTTGCAGGCACTGGTCGACGCCACGGGCCTGGGCGACCGTCTGCACCTGCTGGGACGGCGCAGCGACGTGCCGGAAGTGCTCTCCGCCTTCGATCTCTTCGTCCTCTCGTCGCACGACGAGGGGATGTCGAACGCCATCCTCGAGGCGATGGCGATGGAGCGGCCGGTGGTCGCGACCGCGGTCGGCGGGACGGTCGAGGTGGTGGGCGAGGGGACGACGGGTCATCTGGTGCCGGCGCGGGACGCCGACGCCCTGGCGCGGGGGATCCGCCGGGTGCTCGACGACCGCGAGCGGGGGCGCGCGATGGGGGCGCGCGGGCGCCAGGTGGTCGTCGATCGCTTCTCGGCGCAGGCCATGGTGCGGCAGATGGAAGCGCTGTACAGCCGACTGCTGGCGGCGCGCGCCGCGGGGCAGCCGGCGACGGCGGCCCTGTCAGCGGCGACGTAGCGGCGCGGCGCGCGCCGCGGGGGGCGTCATGTTGGTCACGTATCTGGGGCACGCAGCGGTCATGCTG
The DNA here is from genome assembly GCA_019637795.1 of bacterium. Classification (NCBI taxonomy): domain Bacteria; species bacterium. Next base: position 46,774 of record JAHBUY010000007.1, read on the forward strand.
GAGGCGGGTGGAACCCGGATCCTGATGGATCCGTGGCTGGTCGACCCGTCGTACGACGGCACCTGGTGGCACTTTCCGCCGCTGGCGCTCGGCGCGCGCGATCTGCCGCGCCTGGACTACCTCTACGTCTCGCACGAGCACCCGGACCACTTCGATCCCGCGACCCTGCAGCAGCTCGACAAGAGCGTGCACGTCCTCATCGCCGATTTCCGCAAGAAGCGATTGCGCGACCAGTTCGCGGCGATGGGATTCCGCACCATCACCGAGCTGCCGTTCGACCGCGAGTTTGCCTGCGGCAGCGGCGGCCTGACGGTGCGTCTGATCGCGCCGGATCGGCCGTGGGACGACAGCGCCATCCTGCTCCGCCAGGGCGGGACGACGGTGCTGAACGTCAACGACTGCCATCTCGACGAGGCGACGCTCGGGCGCCTCGGCGCGTCGCACGACATCGACCTCGCCTTCCTCACGTTCACCGGCGCGAGCCAGTACCCGGGGTGCTTCGACTTCCCGCTCGGCAGCAAGATCGAGCGGGCGCGCTGCTCGAAGGAATCGCACCTCGAGGAGTTCGTGCACTGGGCCCGCCTGCTGCGCACCAAGCGCGCGGTGCCGGCGGCGGGCAATCACGCGCTGCTCGCCGAGGACCAGCTCTTCCTCAACACTCCAACGTACGCCAACACGCCCGCCGAGGCGATCGAAGCGCTGCGCGCCGGCGCGCCGGAGATCGAGGGCCTGCAGATGAACCCGGGCGACACCTGGACGCCGGAACGCGGGCACGTGCGCCTCAAGCCGGCGCCGGACTGGTCGCGGCGGATGGAGCTGATCGAGGAGCTGAGCCGCGAGACGCGGGCCCGCGGCGCCGAGTACTTCGCCAGCGAGGCGCCGGCGCCAGCCGATCTCTGGCAGCGTTTCCACGCCTACTTCACCGAGCAACTGACCCGCGCCCCCGAGGCGGCGCCGTCCATCCGCCTCTGCGTCTGGTGGACGGTGACGGGCGAGCACGGCGGCGAATGGTTCATCGACTTCCGCCGCGACGCCGATTGGGTGCAGCAGGGCGTTCCCGACGACTGGAACCTGCACATCACCATCCCCGACAAGCTGGTGTATCGCGGCGTCGCCGGCCTCAGCGTCTGGGATCACATCATCCTCTCCTTCCGCGTCCGCCTGGCCCGGCGGCCGGACCGCTACATGAAGGAATTCTGGACCTGGTTCTGCAAGTTGTGAGTCGGCGATGAGCGACGAGGTGATGAACGTCCTGCTGGTCGCGCTCGAGGGCGCACGCGCCGACCACCTGGGCTGTTACGGCTACGGCCGGGACACGACCCCGTTTCTCGACACGGTCGCTCGCCAGGGGGTGCGCTGCAGCGCCGCGTTCACGACGGCGCCGGCCGTCCTGCCGGCGGCGGCGTCGCTGTTGACCGGGCTCTTTGCCCACGCCCATGGCGCCACCGAGGAGAGCGGCGCGCTGCCGCCCGGCGTGCCGCTGCTGCCGGAGCTGCTGCGCGGCGCCGGCTACCGCACCGCCGCCTTCTCTCCGACGCCAGCGGTGAGCCCGCAGACGGGCCTCGGGCGCGGCTTCGAACGCTTCTATACCGGGCGCGGGCAGGGCCGCCTCGCCGGCACCGCCGCCGACTACGCGCGCCGCGCCAGTGATCGCGTGCTCGGCCGGCGCGACACCGGCGCGCGCCGGACCACGCAGGCGCTGCTCGCCTGGCTCGCCGACGTCGAGGAGCCGTTCGCCGCCTTCGTGCTCTATCGCGAAGCGGCGAGCCCGCTGCCGCCGCCGGCGCCCTACGATCGGATGTTCGGCGACGGCGACGCGACGCCGCGCGCCGCCTGGCACGACGGGGCGCTGCGCTACCTCGATCTGCGGCTGCGCGAGGTCGCCGATGCGCTCGCGGCGGCCGGGCGCTGGGATCGGACCCTGGTGGTCGTCACGGCGACGCACGGGCGGGCGCTCGCGGAGTCGGCGGGGGAGCCGAGCTTCTCGCCGGCGGGCCTCCACGTGCCGCTGCTGCTGCGCGCGCCCGGGCGGGTGCCGCGCGGCTTCGTGGTCGAGGAGACGGCGCAGTTGACCGATGTCGCGCCGACCGTGCTGTCGCTCGCCAACGTCGCGGCGCCCGACGCGCCGATGCAGGGACGCGCGCTGCTGCGCGACGGTGCCGCGACCCCGGGACCGAGCTTCGCCTTTGCCGAGGCGTTCCGGCGCGATCCCGCCGATCTGCGGCGCAAGGCGATTCGCGGTGGCAAGGCGCAGTTCGTCTGGCGGTCGGACGAGGCGAACGCGTTCTACGACGTCGGCCGCGACGGCGAAGGCGGACCGGATCGGCTGGCCGCCGAGGTGACGCGCGCCGACCGCCTGCGGCGGGCGCTGTTCGACTGGCTGGCCTCCTCGGAGCGCTGGAGTCGCGAGCACGGGCTGGGCGGCGCCCGCGGCGCGGCCCCCGATGGAGCGCGCGACGCGTCCGCCGAGTAGGTGGCGTGGCGGGACGGCGGGGGGCGCATGGAAGGCGCTGCCGGGGGGGCGGCGGACGCCGCGACGCGACGATGGGATCCGTGCCTGCTCGGCATCCTGGCGCTCGCCGCGGCGCTCGACATCTGGCACCTGCAGTGGGGTCTGCCGAACGGCGACCACTCGTGGGCGGCGGATGCCATCGGTCCGATCACCGCCCTCGGGGTGGCGCGACGGACGTTCGCCTCGTGGAACTCGGGCTGGTTCTACTTCAAGTATCCGCCCGGGTGGCCGTTCATCCTGGTCGCCGCCTCGCTGCCGTACCTCGGCGTCCTCTACGCGACCGGCGGCTGGCGCCATCCGACGGCCGAGTATCCGTACGGGTTCGCCGATCCCGAGCACGCCTTGTTCGTGCTGTCGATGATCGGGCGGCTGGTCGCGGTCGCCTGCGGCGTCGGCATCACGGCGCTGGCGTACGGCATCGCGGCGCGGCTGTTCGACCGCTCGACGGCGCGCTGGAGCGCGTTCCTCACCGCCACCTCGTATCCGCTCGTCTTCTACGCCCACACCACCAACCTGGACATCTCGTACTGCTTCTGGCTGGTGCTGGCGCTCTACGCCGCGATCCGCGCCGCGGCGAGCGACGGCTGGCGGGCGGCGGCGCTGCTCGGGATCGCGGCGGCGATGGCCCTCTCCACCAAGGAGCAGGGCTTCGCCTGGCTGCTGCCGCTGCCGGTGCTGGTCTGGACCCTGCGCGTCCGCGCCGCCGGCTGGCGGGCGCTGGGCGGGTCGGCCACCTGGGCGATGCTCGGCGCCGGCGCGGCGACCCTGCTCGTCGCCAACAACGCGATCGTCAATCCGATGGGGTTCGTCGGGCGGATCGCCTACCTGCTCGGGCACCCGATCGGCGCCACGCAGGCCCGCCTGGCGCCGGTGGAGTTCGCGCTCTGGAAGGGCGCCAAGGAGTGGGTGTACCTCGACCATCTGCGCCTCGGCATGGACTGCTCGCTCGGCATGCCGCTGCTGCTGCTGGCGGGGTGCGGGATGCTGCTGCTGTGGCGACACCGGCTGGCGGCGGCGTGGCTGCTGCTGCCGGTCGTGCTGCAGTACTACCTGTCGCTGCGCGGCCTCGAGCTGATCACCGTCCGCTACCTGCTGCCGATCACCGTGGTCGCCGGCATCCTGGCGGCGGTCACCCTGGCGCGCCTGCAGGCGCTGGCGCGCGCCAGGTGGGAGCGGGTGGCGGCGACCGTGGTGGCGAGCGCGTTCGCGCTGCTCAGCCTGGCGCGCGCGGTCGAGCTCGATCTGCTGCTGCGCAACGACGCGCGCTACGCGGCGGAGGCGTGGATGGCGTCGCACCTCCCGACCGGCGCGACCGCCGAGGTGTACCAGAAGCCCGCCTTCGTGCCGCGCTTCCGCCACGGGCTGCACGGTCGCTTCGTGCCGATGGACGAGCGCACGATCGCCGGCCTGGCGGCGCGCAACCCGGATGCGATCGTGACCAGCTCCGCCTCGCACAAGAGCATCGACCACGTCTGGACCGCGGACTGGCGCGAGACCCGCAGCCTCCTGGCGCCGCATCCCGCCGCCTCCGAGCTCCTCGCCGCGCTGGAGCAGGAGCGGTTGCCGTATCGCCTCGCCGCGGTCTTCAACCAGCAGCCGCGCCTCGTCCACAATCGCATCACCAGCATCGCGCCGGAGATCCGCATCTATGTCCGCCGGGAATAGCCCGATGACCGCGCCGGCGCCGCCGCCGCCCCTCGTCTGCATCCTGTGCGGCGGCACGCGCACGACGCCGCAGTTCCCCGGCGCCGCGGTCCGGCCGGCGGCGCCGGTCACCGAACGCTATCGCATCACCCACAGCGAGCGGCAGCGGGTGGCGGGGATCGTCCGCTGTCTCGATTGCGGCCTGGTCACGCTGCCGCTCTCCTACGCGCCGGCGACCTCGTACGAGGAGGCGGCCGACCCGTACTACATCGAGCAGGCGCCGCAGCGCATCGCCAATGCGCACCGGCTGTTGTCGCTGCTGCCGGACGGCGGTCGGCTGCTCGAGATCGGCTGCGCCTGCGGCTTCCTCCTGGTGGCGGCGCGCGAGCGCGGCTTCCAGGTGCGCGGCGTCGAGATGTCGGCGTGGGCGTCGCAGCACGCGCGCGCGACCTACGGGCTGGACGTCCACACGGGGACGCTCGAGTCGGCGGCGCTGCCCGCCGGGAGCGTCGACGTGGTGGTGATGGCCGACGTCATCGAGCACCTCTTCGATCCGCCGGCGACCCTGCGCGAGATCCACCGCATCCTCGTCCCCGGCGGCCGGCTGCTGCTCCTGACGCCGGACGTCGGTAGCCTCGTCGCCCGCCTCGCGGGGGCGCGCTGGTGGGGCCTCCTCGACGATCACTACGTGTATTTTTCCCGCCAGACCCTGCGCCGAATGCTGGAGCAGGAAGGGTTCGCGGTCGAGCGCTTCCGCGCCTTCGGCCGCGCGTTCCCGCTGGCGCATTGGGCGTTCAAGCTCGCCCCATACAGCCGAGCCCTGGAGCGGACGGTGTCGCGCGCGTTGCGCGCGCTCGGCGCCGATCGCTTGCAGGTCTCGATCAACCTCGGAGACCAGATGGCATGCGTGGCCCAGAAGAGATGAACGGGACCGTCGTGGAGACGCCGGGAACCGCCCCACGGCCGAAAGTCGTCGTCGTCATGCCCGCGTACAACGCCGGGCGGACGCTGCGCATGACCTACATGGAGCTGCCGCACGAGACCGTGGACATGGTGATCCTGGTCGACGACGGCAGCACCGACGACACCGTCGCCGTCGCGCGCGAGCTCAACCTCAAGCTCTTCCTGCACGACCGCAACTACGGCTACGGCGCCAACCAGAAGACCTGCTACACCGAGGCGCTCAAGGCCGGCGCGGACATCGTGGTGATGGTGCACCCGGACTATCAGTACGATCCGCGCCTCGTGCCGGAGGTCATCCGGCCGATCCAGGATGGCGAGGCGGACGTCGTCCTCGGCTCGCGCCTGAAGAGCGGCTCGGCGCTGTCGGGCGGCATGCCGTGGTGGAAGTACGTCTCCAACCGCTTCCTCACCTGGGTGGAGAACACCGCCTTCGACCTGCACCTCTCGGAGTACCACACCGGCTATCGCGCCTACCGCCGCGAGGTGCTGGAGACGGTGAACTTCCAGCTCAATGCCGACAAGTTCATCTTCGACCAGGAGATCATGGCGCAGATCGTCGAGGCCGGCTTTCGCATTGCCGAGGTGCCGGTGCCGACCCGCTACTTCGCCGAGGCGTCCTCGGCGAGCTTCCTGGCCAGCAGCCGCTACGGCCTCGGCATCCTGTGGCTGGTGATGCGCTACGAGGCGCACCGCCGCGGGTGGATGCGGCAGCGCCAATTCGCCAGCCTGCGCCATCGCTACCGCGAGCTGTCGTGAAGGGACGCGCGTCCGCTGGCGCCTCCGAGGTCGGCCGCGGCGTCGCGGCCATGCCGAAGGGGGACGCGACGCCGCGCGCCGCGGGGCGCGCGGCGCGGGTGACGATGCGGTGGGCGTGGGCCGCGGCGGTCGTGGTCCTGGTCCTGCTCGACGTCACCTTCGATCGCTGGTTCTGGCGCATCCCCAAGTTGACGCCCGCGTCGACCGACCGCGGCTACCAGTTTCTCGTCGATGCCCGGGCGCTGGCGAACACGCCGAAGACGCCGGGCGTTCCGCGCGTCCTGGCGGTGGGCAGCGCCACCGCCGGCGCCTTCGATCCCGCCCAGGTGCGGACGCTGCTCGAGGCCGGCGGCACGCCGGCCGACGTGCACCGCCTGGTCCTGCCCGGCAGCACGCCGTCGGAGCTCCGGCGCTACTTCGCGGCCGACGGCGCGGCGCTCGACCTCGACGTGGTGGTCGTGCTGCTCACCCCACTCGATTTCCGCCAGCCGCGCATCGAGTACGATCGGAAACCACAGGTGCCGGGGGTGTTGCCGCCGGCGGACACGTGGCGCGAGCGCCGGCCGTATGCCGCGACCGCGATGGGCACGCTCGATCGGGCGCTGGCGGCGACCAGCAACCTCTACCGCCATCGCGCCGCGCTGCGCGCCTGCATCGAGGATCACCTGCGCTGGGCCCGGCGCTGGCTCGCCAGCGGTCGGACGGCCGGAGGGTTCGGCTGGTACCCGGACGGCTACGCGCAGCAGCGCTTCGCCGTTCCGCTTCCGGCGGCGGCCGACGGCTTCGCCTACTACATCGATCCGGCATGGGTCGCGCAGCGCGGCCGCGTCACGCTCACCTTCGCCGCCGGCGAGGGGCCGGCGTTGCAGCGGACCGAGAGCGCCGCGGGGTGGTACCGCGTCGCCCTGCCGGCGGGGGGCGGGACGGGCGATCTGCTCTCCGTCAGCGCCGACAGCGCCTGGAGCCCGCGCGCCGCCGGGTACGGCGACGACACGCGGCTGCTGGGCGTTCGTCTGAGCGACGTGCCGGCCGCCGCACCCGCGCGCGACGGATTCCCCGTCCACTATCCGCCGCTGGAGCGTGACGCGCCGGACATGCTGCTGCGCATGGGCGGCGCGAGTGGCGACGAGCTCGAACGGCGCTGGCAGGCGCTGCTCGAGGCCGATACGGAGCTCGGGCGGCGGCTGCGCGCCGACCGCGATGGCGCGATCGCCACGCGGGGCACGGCGGTGCGTGAGGACGGCGAGTACGCCGCGCTCGACGGGCTGCTGGGCGATCTCACGACCCGCGGCGCGCGCGTGGTGCTGATCAACAACCCGGAGAGCGAGCTCCTGCGCGCCCAGTATGCCGACAGTTCCTACTACCGCGGCTACCTCGAATTCCTCTCCCGCCTCGCCGCCCGCACGCCGGGCACGGAGCTGCACGATCTCGGACCGGCGCTGCCGGCGGACGATTTCAACGACTGGCGCCAGGTGACCTACATCGGCGCCATGAAGCTCGGCGCGACCTACGCCGACCTGGTGCGGGACGCCCTGGCGGCCCCGACCTGTCGCTGATGATGCGCCGCTGGAATTCGCCCGCCGCCGAGCCTCGACCGCGTCGCCGGGTGCCGGGCCGCGACGGCGAGCGCTGAGCGTGCGGTCCGCTGTCTCCAGCCCGGCGGCGGCGTCGGGCGCCCCCCTGCGGGTCGGCATGGTCATCGGCCAGCTCTCGACCGGCGGCGCCGAAGGACAACTGCTGGCGCTCTGCGCCGCGCTCGATCCCGCCGTCGCGACCCCGATCGTGTACTGTCTCAGCGCCAGCACCGAGCCCTACGGACCGCTGCTCGAACGCGCCGGCGTCCCGGTGCGCGTCCTCACCGGCCATCCGCTGCGGCGGGCGCGGGCGCTGCGCGCGGCGCTCGCTGCCGATCGCATCGACGTCGTCCACGCCTGGCTGTTCATCGCCGACGCCTACGCCTGGGCGGCGACGCGGTGCGGCGGCCCGCGCCTGGTGACGACGGCGCGCAACTGCAAACGCTCCGGGGGGCTGCTCGATCGCCTCACCCGGCGCGCCTTCGCCGCCAGCGACGCCATCATCGTCAACTCGCGCCAGGTCGGCGACTACATCGCCTCCGTGTACGGCGCGCCGACCGATCGCCTCACCGTGGTCTACAACGCCATCGATCTCGACCGCTTCCAGCCGCCGCCCGCGCCGCGTCCGCGGCAGCCGCCGCGCATCGTGATGGTGGGCCGCCTGGTGCAGCAGAAGAACCCGCGCCTGTTCGTCGCCGCCGCCGCCGCGCTGCGCGCCCGGCGGCCGGACGTGCGCTTCCGCCTGGTGGGCGACGGGCCGCTGCGCGGCGAGGTCGAGGCGGCGGCGCGCGCCGCCGGGCTGGCGGAGGCGCTCGAGATGACCGGCGAGCGGCGCGACGTGCCGGCGCTTCTCCAGGACGCCGACCTCTTCTGGCTGACCTCGGATTGGGAAGGGTTGCCGAACGCGGTGCTGGAGGCGATGGCCTGCGGGCTGCCCGTGGTCGCCACCGATGTCGGCGGCACGTCCGAGCTGGTGGACGCCGGCGTCGAGGGCTACGTGATCGACGCCGGCGACCGCGACGCGCTGGTCGCGCGTTCGCTGGAGATCCTCGCCGACCCGGTTCGCCACGGCCACATGCGGCAGGCGGCGCGCGCCCGGGCGATCCAGTTCAGCCGTGCCGCGATGGCGCGGACGACGCAGGCGGTGTACGCGCGCGCCGTCGGGGGGCGGGCGTGAGCGAGTGGCCCGTGGTGTCGGTGGTGATCCCGATGCGCAACGAAGCGGCGGGCATCGGGACGCTGCTCGACGGCGTGCTGGCGCAGGACTATCCCGCCGATCGCCTCGAGGTCCTGGTGGTCGACGGGGCCTCGACGGACGACTCGGCGGCGGTGGTGCGGGGCTACGCGGCGCGCGATCCGCGCGTGCGCCTGCTGTCCAACCCGCGGCGCATCGTGCCCACCGCGCTCAACATCGCCATCCGCGCCGCGCGCGGCGACATCATCTGCCGCATCGACGGCCACACCCGGGTCGCCCCCGACTACGTGCGGATCGGCGTCGAGACCCTGCGCCGCACCGGCGCCGACAACGTCGGCGGCCGCATGGACGCGGTGGGGGGCGGCTGGTTCGGCGACGCCGTGGCCGACGCCACCGGGTCGCGCTTCGGGGTCGGCGCCTACTTCCACTTCGGCACCAGCGAGCGCGAGGTCGACACCGTCTACCTGGGGATGTGGCCGCGGGCCGTCTTCGAACGGATCGGGCTGTTCGACGAGGAGCTGGTGCGCAATCAGGACGACGAGCTGAACTACCGCCTGCGCAAGGCCGGCGGCCGCATCATCCTCAACCCGGCGATGCGCTCCTGGTACCAGAACCGCCAGGACGTCGCCCACCTGGTGAGCCAGTACTACCAGTACGGGCAGTGGAAGGTGCGGGTGCTGCAGAAGCACCCGAAACAGATGAGTTGGCGGCACTTCGTGCCGCCGGGGTTCGTCGCCGGCATGGCGGCGCTGGCGCTGGCGACGCCGTGGCTGCCGACCGCGGCGCTGCTCGCTCGCCTCGGGGCCGGCGTCTACCTGGCGGTGGTGCTGGTCGCGGCGGCGCAGGCGTCGTGGCGGCGCGGACCGCTGGCGGTGCCGGCCACCGCGCTGGCGTTGATCTGTCTCCACCTGTCCTGGGGCACCGGCTTTCTGCACGGGCTGATTCTGTTTGCCGATCGGTGGCGCCGACCCGAAGCGGGGCCGCCGCGGCTGGAAGATCGCGGCGGCGACGCCGCGCTGTCGACGGCGGAGTAGGGGAACCCGCCGCGGCGTTCGTACGGAGGGAGCAATGAGACTGCGAGAGAAGCTGACGGTCGAGGAGAAGGTCGCGATCGCGCTCGAGCTCATCAAGCGCGAGCGCTCGCTCGACGAGATCCGCGAGCACTACCGGGTCAGCCACACCACGGCGTACAAGCTGCGCAACCAGTTTCTGGAGGGCGGGCGACGGGCGCTCAGCCGTGGCGAGCACGACGGGCGCGATCTCGAAGCGCGGGTGCGCGCGCTCGAGGAGCGCGTCGCCCGCGCCGACGGCGACGCGGCGGGGGACGGGCGCGAGCGCGCGCGGCAACGGGTCACGACGGCATCGGAGATGTGAGGATCATGGCGGATCTGTATCTGATCACGGGCGGCGCCGGTTTCATCGGCTCCAATCTGGCGGACGCGCTGGTGCGCGACGGCGAGCGCGTTCGCATTTTCGACGACTTCTCCAGCGGGCGCATCGAGAACCTGCTGGCGGTGCGCGAGCGCATCGAGATCGTGGAGGGCGACCTGCGCGACTTCGACGCCGTGCGCCGCGCCATGCGCGGCGTCAACTACGTCTCGCACCAGGGGGCGCTGCGCTCGGTGGAGCGCTCGGTCGACGACCCGATGAGCAGCAACGCGGTGAACGTGCAGGGCACGCTCAACGTCCTGCAGGCGGCGCGCGAAGCGGGAGTGACGCGGGTGGCGTACGCGTCCTCGTCGTCCGCCTACGGCGACACCGAGGTGCTGCCGAAGACCGAGGACCTGGCGCCGGCGCCGATCTCGCCCTACGCCGTCTCGAAGCTCGCGGCCGAGCACTACTGCCGCGTCTACAGCCGCCTCTACGGGCTGGAGACGGTGAGCCTGCGCTACTTCAACGTCTTCGGGCCCAAGCAGAGCCCGGAGTCGAAGTACGCGGCGGTGGTGCCGCTGTTCCTGCGCGCCGCCTTCCAGGGCGAGCCGCTCGAGATCCACGGCGACGGGCTGCAGTCGCGCGACTTCACCTACATCGACAACGTCGTGCTGGCGAACCGCCTGGCGATGGCCACGCCGGGCGTCGGTGGGTCGGTGTTCAACGTCGCCTGCGGCTCGCGCCACTCGCTGCTCGACATCGCCGCGATCATCGGTCGCTTCCTCGGCCGCGAGCTGCCGCGCAACCACGTCGCGCCGCGGCGCGGCGACGTTCGCCACACCCAGGCCAGCATCGAGCGCATCACGGCCGCCCTCGGCTTCCAGCCGACCGTCGGCTTCGAGGAGGGCATGCGGCGGACGTTCGAGTGGTTCAAGGGGCAGTGGAAAGGGTCCCCGTCAGCCGAGCGCTGACGACGGCGGCCGCCTGAATTGACTCCCGCCATGGGTGCCGTTAGGGTCGCCGCTTCACCAGCGGCGAGGATCCCGTGAGCGTACTGGTCAACAAGCACACCCGCGTCCTGACGCAGGGCATCACCGGCGCGACCGGCCAGTTCCACACCAAGGCGTGCAAGGAGTACGGCACGCAGATGGTGGCCGGCGTGACCCCCGGCAAGGGCGGCACCGCGTTCGAGGGCATCCCGATCTTCGACACGGTGGCGCAGGCGGTGTCCGCGACCGGCGCCAACGCGTCGGTGATCTACGTCCCGCCGCCGTTCGCCGCCGACGCCATCATGGAAGCGGCCGACGCCGGCATTCCGCTCGTCATCTGCATCACCGAGGGCATCCCGGTGCTCGACATGATGCGGGTGAAGCGCTTCCTCGAGGGCCGGCCGACGCGGTTGATCGGGCCCAACTGCCCCGGCATCATCACCCCCGGCGAGTGCAAGATCGGCATCATGCCGGGGTACATCCACACCCCCGGACGGGTCGGCGTCGTGTCGCGCAGCGGCACCCTGACCTACGAGGCGGTGCACCAGTTGACCCAGGCCGGGCATGGCCAGTCGACGTGCATCGGCATCGGCGGCGACCCGATCAACGGCACCAATTTCGTCGACGCGTTGCGCCTGTTCCAGGACGATCCGGACACCGACGCGGTCATCGTCATCGGCGAGATCGGCGGCGCCGCCGAGGAGTCGGCGGCCGAGTTCATCCGCGACCACATGGACAAACCGGTGGTCGCGTTCGTCGCCGGCCAGACGGCGCCGCCGGGGCGTCGCATGGGCCACGCCGGCGCCATCATCGCCGGCGGCCGCGGCACCGCCGCCGACAAGATCGCCAGCTTCGAGGCCGCCGGCGTGCGCGTGGCGCGCAACCCGGCGGAGATGGGCGCGACGATGGTCGCGCTGCTCGCGGAACGGAAGGGATCATGAAGGAACGCACCCTCGCCATCGTCAAGCCCGACGCCGTCGCCAAGCACTGCATCGGCGCCATCCTGTCCCGCGCCGAGGGCGCCGGGCTGCGCATCGTCGCCGGCAAGCTGATCCGCCTGAGCCGGGAGGACGCCGGCCGCTTCTACATCGTCCACCGGGAGCGCCCCTTCTACGGCGACCTCTGCGAGTTCATGTCGTCGGGGTCGGTGTTCGTCGCCGCGCTCGAGGGCGAGGGCGCGATCGCCAAGTGGCGCGAGCTGATGGGCGCCACCGATCCCGCCAAGGCGGCGGCCGGGACGGTGCGCAAGGACTTCGGCACCAACGTGGAGCGCAACGCCTCGCATGGCTCGGACGGCCCCGACACCGCGCGCTGGGAGATCGGCTTCTTCTTCGGCGAGCTCGAGCTGCGCGCCGACTGAGTCGACCGGGCTCGCGCCGCTGACCCCGGCGGCGCTGCGCGCCTGGCTGCGCTCGGCGCGCCAGCCCGCCTATCGCGCCGAGCAGATCCTGCGCTGGGCCTACCAGCGCGGCGTCGAGTCGTTCGACGCCATGACCGACCTCGCGGCGCCCCTGCGCGCCGCCCTGGCGGAGGCGTTCGCGCTGCCGGCGTTGATGCCGGTGGAGGTGGCGCGCGCCGCCGATCACACCCGCAAGCTGCTCTTCGCGCTGGAGGCGGGGCGCGCCGTCGAGTCGGTGATCATTCCCGACCCGCCGCGCCTCACCGCCTGCATCTCGTCGCAGGCCGGCTGCGCCATGGGGTGCGCCTTCTGCGCCACCGCCCGGCTCGGCCTGCAGCGCCACCTGACGGCGGCCGAGATCGCCGGCCAACTGGTCGCCGTGCGCGCCGCCCTCGATCCCGGCGAGCGGCTGTCGAACGTCGTCTTCATGGGCATGGGCGAGCCGCTGGCGAACTACGACAACGTGGTCGCCGCGATCGAGATCCTCACCGCGCCATGGGGCTTCGGGCTGTCCGGGCGCCGCATCACGGTGTCCACGGTCGGACTGCTGCCGCAACTGCAACAGGTGGTGCGCGAGACGCCGGTGAGCATCGCGGTGTCGCTCACCGCCACCACCGACGCGCTGCGCGACCAGCTCATGCCGGTCAACCGGCGCTACCCGCTGCGCCAGCTCTTCGACACCTGCCGCGCGCTGCCGATCGCGCAGCGCCGTCGCATCACCTTCGAGTACGTGATGCTCGCCGGCGTCAACGACGCGCTCGCCGACGCCGCCCGCCTGGTCGGCTTGCTGCACGGCATCCGCTCGAAGGTGAATCTCATCCCCTTCAATCCCTTCCCCGGCGCGCCCTACGCGCCCCCGCCCGCCGCGGTCGTCGACCGCTTCAAGCACCGCCTCCTCGCGTCCAACATCCCCGCCTCCGTCCGCGCCACGCGCGGCCGCGACATCCAGGCCGCCTGCGGCCAGCTCGCCGCGACCCGGCAGGGGTTGCTCGCCGGCTGACGCCGCCCGCGCGCCCCCGGGGCTCGCCGGGGTCCGATCGCATCCCGGGCGCGATGCCGCGGCGCCTGGCGCCTCAGACCGCGGCGCCGAACAGCCGCCCGACGCCGGCCGTCAGGGCCATCGCCAGCGCGCCCCAGAAGGTGACGCGCAGCGTGCCGCGCCAGACCGAGGCGCCGCCAGCGTAGGCAGCGGTGGCGCCGAGGATGGCGAGCGTCACCAGGGTGCTGGCGACGATCAGCGGCGAGAGCAGAGCGGCCGGCGCCACCAGCGCCGCCGCGATCGGCACCGCGGCGCCGGCGGCGAAGGCGGCGGCCGATGCCGTGGCCGCCTGCAGCGAGCGGGCCCGCAGGGTCTCGGTGATGCCGAGCTCGTCGCGCGAGTGGGCGGCGAGGGCGTCGTGCGCCATGAGCGCGCGCGCCACCTGTCGCGCCAGCGGTTCGTCGAGGCCGCGCTGGGCGTAGATGCCGGTCAGCTCCGCCAGCTCGCGTTCCGGCTCCTCGGCGAGCTCGCGGCGCTCGCGGGCGAGGTCGGCGCTCTCGGTGTCGGCCTGGGATTGCACCGAGACGTACTCGCCGGCCGCCATCGACATCGCCCCGGCGACCAGCCCGGCGACGCCGGCCAGCAGCACGGCGCCCTGCGTCGCGCCGCCGGCCGCGACGCCGACCACCAGGCTGGCGACCGAGACGACGCCGTCGTTGGCGCCCAGCACCGCCGCCCGCAGCCAGCCGATGCGATGGGCGCGATGGGCTTCGACGTGGTGGGCGCGCATGGCGGAGTGTGTAGCGGTCCGGACACCGCGGCGCGATAGGGCGGACGGAGATCCTGCCTCCCGGGGGCCGACCTGCTATACCGGCCCGGATGTCGTCGATCGGCGTGGTGCTGAATCCGCAGGCGGGGCGGAACCGTCAGCGGCGCAACCGCGCCGCCCACCTCGGGCGCGTCCTGGGACCGCGCGGTTGGGTGCGGGAGACCGGCTCGCTGGAGGCGCTGGCCGACGCCGCCGCCGAGTGCCGCGAGCGCGAGGTCGCGCTGATCGGGGTCTGCGGCGGCGACGGCACGCTGGCGCGCACCATCACCGCGCTGGTGCGCGAGTACGGACCGACGGCGCTGCCGCCGATCCTGCCGCTGCGCGCCGGGACGATGAACACCGTCGCCCGCGCCATGGGCTGCTCGGCCTGGCAGCCGGAGCGCATGCTGGCGGAGGTCGTCGACGAGCAGCGCCGCGGGGCGCGCCTGCCGCTCACCGAGCACCAGCTCGTGTGCATCAACGGCCGCCACTACGGCTTCATGATCGGCGCCGGCGTGCCGGTCGAGTTCCTGCGCGCCTACTACGACCAGCCGCGGCGCGGCGCCCTCGGCGCCGTGCGCACGCTGCTCCAGTTCAGCGGCTCGGCGCTGGTCGGCGGCCGCACCATCCGGCGCGTCTTCCGGCCGCTGCCGGCGGCGCTGCTGGTCGACGGCCGTCGCGGCCCCTTCGACGCCTACACCGTGATCTACGCCAGCACCATCGAGGACATCGGCCTCGGCTTCCGCCCCACCTATCGGGCGCGCGAGCAGGCCGGCCGCTTCCACGTCTTCGCGGCCGCGATCGAGGCGCTCCCCTTCATCGCCGCGCTGCCCGCCATCCGCCTCGCCCGGCCGACCCGCTCCCCTGCCGTGCACGACGTGCTCGCCGCCCATCTGCGCGTTGAGTTCCGCGACCCGACCTTCTACATGATCGACGGCGACATCATGGAGCCGACGACGCGACTGGACGTGCGCCTGGGCCCGGTGGTGCGCGTCATCCGGAGGTAGGGTGGGGGAGCGCAGACTCGGCATCATCGGCGGCAGCGGCCTGTACGCGCTGCCCGGCATCCGCGACGTGCAGCCGGTGCACGTCGACACCCCGTTCGGCGCGCCGTCGGACGCGCTGATGCGCGGCCGTCTCGGCGACGTCGAGGTCGTGTTCCTGCCCCGCCACGGCGTCGGCCACCGCCTGCTGCCGAGCGAGGTGCCGTTTCGCGCCAACGTCTTCGCGCTCAAGCAGCTCGGGGTCGAGCGCCTGCTCAGCATCGGCGCCGTCGGCTCGCTGCGCGAGCACCTGTCGCCGGGGCACGTGGTGCTCCCGGACCAGTTCATCGACCGCACGGTGGCGCGCCCGAGCACGTTCTTCGGCGACGGCATCGTCGTCCACGTCAGCCTCGCCGATCCGGTGTGCCGCGTCTTCGCCGACGCGGTCGAGGCGTCGACCCGCGCCGCCGGCGGCACCGTGCACCGCGGCGGCACCTACCTGTGCATGGAGGGGCCGCAGTTCTCGACCCGCGCCGAGTCGCACCTCTACCGGCAGTGGGGCGCCGACGTCATCGGCATGACCAACTGGCAGGAGGCGAAGCTGGCGCGCGAGGCCGAGCTCTGCTTCGCCAGCCTGGCGCTGGTGACCGACTACGATTGCTGGAAGTCGGACGCCGAGCACGTGGTGATCGAGGAGGTGCTGCGCATCCTCGCCGCCAACGCGGCGCTGGCGCAACGCGCCGTCGCCGGCGTCGCCGAGCGGCTGCCGGCGCGCACCTGCGCCTGCGGCTCGGCGCTGCGGAACGCGATCATCACCGATCGGGCGAGGATCCCGGCGGCGACGCGGGAGCGGCTGGCGCCGTTGATCGGGAAGTATCTGGAACACGAAGAACACCAATGACCACGACGAACACAAAGGCCGCGGGAATTGCTTTGTGTGCTTCGTGGCCGTTTGTGTTCTTCGTGTTTCCGGGGGAGTGAGTCATGAGTCTCGTAGTCGTCGGATCGGTCGCGCTCGACACCGTCGAAACGCCGAAGGGCAGGGCGGAGGACGTGTTGGGGGGCGCGGCGCTCTATTTTTCGCTCGCCGCCAGCTTCTTCACGCCGGTGCGGATGGTCGGGGTGGTCGGCGCCGACTTTCCCCGCGGCACCCTGGACGAGCTGCGGCGGCGGGACATCGACCTGGCGGGCGTCGCGGAGGCGGCGGGGCCGACCTTCCGCTGGAGCGGCCGCTACCACGAGGACGTGAACGTCCGCGACACGCTGCACCTCGATCTCGGCGTGTTCGCCGACTTCCGCCCGACGCTGCCGGAGGCGTACCGCGACTCGCAGTACGTCTTCCTCGCCAACATCGACCCGCTGCTGCAGGCGTCGGTGCTCGACCAACTGCACGCCCCGGGGGTGGTCGGCTGCGACACCATGAATCACTGGATCGTCGAATCGCGGCCGGCGCTCACCGCGCTGCTCGGGCGGGTCGGCATCCTGGTGATCAACGACGAGGAGGCGCGGCTGCTGTCGGGCGAGCGCAACGTCGTCCGCGCCGCCGCCAAGATCCTGGAGATGGGGCCGCGCGCGGTGCTCATCAAGCGCGGCGAGTACGGGGTCATCCAATTCGCCGGCGGCTCGGTGTTCGCGGTGCCGGCGTTCCCGCTCGAGGAGGTGACCGATCCGACCGGCGCCGGCGACTGCTTCGCGGGCGGTTTCATGGGCGAGCTGGCGCGCTGCGGCGACCACTCGCCGGCGGCGCTGCGCCGCGCCATCGTCTACGGCAGCGTGATGGGCTCGTTCGTGGTCGAGGACTTCGGTCCGCGCCGCCTGCTGCAGCTCACGCCCGAGGACGTCGAGCGCCGCTACCGCCAGTTCGTCAGCCTCACCGACATCGGCGGCGGCTGAGCGATGGATCTGTCGCTCGTCGTGCCGGTGTACAACGAGGTCGAGAACGTCGAGGCCCTGCACCGCGAGATCGACGCGGCCCTGGCGCCGAGCGGCCTCGACTACGAGGTGCTCTTCGTCGACGACGGCAGCAGCGACGGAACGTTCGAACGCCTGGCGGCGATCCAGCGGCGCGACCCGCACGTCGCCGTCATCAGCCTGAGCCGCAACTTCGGCCAGACGGCGGCGATGATGGCCGGGCTGGAGCGGACGCGCGGCGACGACGTCGTCTTCATGGACGGCGACCGCCAGAACGACCCCGCCGACATCCCGCGCCTGCGCGCCAAACGCGCCGAGGGCTACGACATGGTCGCCGGCTGGCGCATCGACCGCCAGGACGCCTGGCTCAGCCGCCGGCTGCCGTCGCGGATCGCCAACTGGCTGATCGGCGTCATCACCGGCGTCCGCCTGCACGACTACGGGTGCTCGCTCAAGGTGCTGCGCGGCGACCTGGCGCGCAGCCTGCGCCTGTACGGCGAGATGCACCGCTTCATCCCGGCGCTCATCGACGACCTCGGCGGACGCGTGGTCGAGTTGCCGGTGAACCACCGGCCGCGCGTCGCCGGGCGCTCCAAGTACGGCCTCTCGCGCACCGTCCGCGTCATCCTCGACCTGGTGACGGTGAAGTTCCTGTCGCTGTACGCGACGCGGCCGATCCACGTCTTCGGCGTCGCCGGCCTGCTGTCCACCGTCGCCGGCCTGCTGATCACCGGCTGGCTCGGCTTCGAGCGCCTGATCCTGGGGGTGCCGATCGGCGGCCGGCCGATCGTCCTGCTCGGCATCCTGCTCACCGTGATGGGGCTGCAGTTCGTGACCATGGGCCTGCTCGCCGAGCTGCTGGTGCGCACGTATCACGAGTCGCAGAACAAGCCGGTGTATCGCATCGCGCGGGTCCTGCCGCCCGAATCCGACGAGGGCTACGGCGCCGACCGCGTCGACGCCCCGCCATTCCGCCGTGCGCCCTGATGTGCCAGGCGTGAATTGACAACCCGATAGGGCGCCGATAGGCCAGCGGCGGCAAGAAAGATGCGCGGCGGCGCATCTGACGCGGCGTGGCCGTGCGGGCGGTTCGAGTGGAGGGACGCAAGTGAAACTGTGCGTGGTCGGAACCGGCTACGTGGGACTGGTGGCCGGAACCTGTTTCGCGGAGAGCGGCAACGACGTCATCTGCGTGGACGTGGACGCGGCGAAGATCGCGGCGCTCCAGCGTGGCGAGGTGCCGATCTACGAGCCCGGGCTGGAAGAGCTGATCAAGCGCAACGTCGCCCAGCAGCGGCTCACCTTCCAGACCGACCTCGCCGACGCGGTGCGCCGCTCGCTGATCTGCTTCATCGCCGTCGGCACGCCGGAGGGCGCCAACGGCGAGGCCGATCTCTCGGCGGTGTGGAAGGTCGCCGAGCAGATCGGCGACGCGATGAACGACTACAAGGTCGTGGTCGACAAGAGCACGGTGCCGGTCGGCACCGCGGCCCGCGTCGGCGAGATCATCCGCCGCCGCACCAGCCATCCGGTCGACGTCGTCTCGAACCCCGAGTTCCTCAAGGAGGGGGCGGCGATCGAGGACTTCCAGAAGCCGGATCGGGTGGTCATCGGGCACCACAGCGAGCGCGCCCGGGCGATCATGGAGGAGCTGTACAAGCCGCTCGTGCGCACCGGGAATCCGATCCTCTTCATGACCCCGGAGAGCGCCGAGATGACCAAGTACGCCGCCAACGCGATGCTGGCGGCGCGGATCTCGCTGATCAACGAGATCGCCAATCTCTGCGACGCCATGGGCAGCGACGTCGAGGACGTGCGCCGCGGCGTCGGCCTCGATCGCCGCATCGGCCCCGCCTTCCTCTTCCCCGGCGTCGGCTACGGCGGCTCGTGCTTCCCCAAGGACGTGAAGGCGCTGATCACCATGGCCGAGTCGAACGGCCTCGAGCCGCGCCTGCTGCGCGCCGTCGACCACGTCAACGCGGCGCAGAAGACGCTGCTCTTCCGCAAGCTCGCCCAGCACTTCGACGGCCAGCTCGGCGGCCGGCGCTTCGCCGTCTGGGGCCTGTCCTTCAAGCCGCGCACCGACGACATGCGGGAGGCGCCGGCGGTGACGCTGATCGAGGCGCTGCTCGAGGCCGGCGCCGCCGTGCAGGCGCACGACCCGGTGGCGCGGCGGGTCGCCGAACGGCTCTTCGGCGATCGCATCGCGTACTGCGAGGCGCCCTACGAGGCCCTGCGCGATGCCGACGCGCTGCTCATCGTCACCGAGTGGGGCGAGTTCAAGCAGCCCGACTTCGCCCGCATGCGCTCGCTGCTGCGCCAGCCGGTGATCTTCGACGGGCGCAACTTGTACGAGCTGAGCACCATGCGCCAGCTCGGGTTCACGTACTACGCCGTCGGCCGGCCGGCGGTCAGGGCGGAGTGAGCATGGGCCGGATCGTCGTCACCGGCGGCGCGGGCTTCATCGGCTCGCATCTCGCCGATCGTCTGGTGGGCGAGGGCCACGAGGTCATCGCGCTCGACAATCTGTCGACCGGTCACGGCCGCAACATCGCCCACCTGCTCGGCAACCCGCGCTTCCGGTTCATCCATCTGGACGTGACCGAGTACATCTACGTCGACGGCCCGGTCGACGTGATCTTCCATCTCGCCTCGCTCCCCAGCCCGGTCGACTACCTGAAGAAGCCGATCCCGACCCTCAAGGTCGGCGCCCTGGGGACGCACAAGACGCTCGGCCTGGCGCGCGCCAAGAACGCGCTGTTCCTCCTCGCCTCGACCTCGGAGGTGTACGGGGACCCGCAGGTCCACCCGCAGCCGGAGAGCTACTGGGGCAACGTCAACCCGGTCGGCCCGCGCGGCGTGTACGACGAATCGAAGCGCTTCGCCGAGGCGATGACGATGGCCTACCATCGCTACCACGGCGTGCCGACGCGCATCTTCCGCATCTTCAACACCTACGGCCCGCGCATGCGACCGGACGACGGCCGGGTGGTGACCAACTTCATCGCCCAGGCCCTGCGCGGCCAGCCGCTCACGGTCTACGACGACGGCGCGCGGACGCGCTCGTTCTGCTACGTCAGCGACCTGGTCGAGGGCATGATGCGGCTCTGGCAGCGCGGCGACAGCGATCCGGTCAACCTCGGCAACCCGCGCGAGATGACGATCCTCGAGTTCGCCAAGGTGATTCGGGAGCTGAGCGGCTCGGCGTCGCCGATCGAGTTCCTGGTGCCGACCGACGAGCGGACCAAGGACGACCCCAACACCCGCCGGCCGGACATCGCGCGCGCCCGCGCGCTGCTCGGCTGGGAGCCGCAGGTGGCGCTCGAGGACGGGCTGCGGGCGACCATCGCCTACTTCCGCGAGCGGCTGCGCGAGGACGGGGCGTGAGGATCGCGGTCAGCGGCGGCGCCGGGTTCATCGGCAGCCACGTCGTCGACGCCTACGTGGCCGCCGGCCACGAGGTGGCGGTGCTCGACGATCTCTCGACCGGCCGCGCCGAGAACCTGAACCCGCAGGCGCGCTTCCACCAGGTGGACCTGCGCGATCGTGATGCCGTGGCGCGCGTCATCGCGCGCGAGCGGCCGGAGATCGTCAACCATCACGCGGCGCAGCTCGACGTGCGCCGCTCGGTCGCCGATCCCGCTTTCGACGCGTCGGTGAACCTGGTCGGCTTTCTCAACCTGCTGGAGGCGGCGCGCCAGCACGGCCTGCGGCGGGTGATCCTCGCCTCGTCGGGCGGCGTCGTGTACGGCGAGAGCGCCCGGCTGCCGACCCGCGAGGAGGATCCGACCGAGCCGATCAGTCCCTACGGGGTCGCCAAGCTGGCCAGCGAGCGCTACCTGCACGTGTACGCGCACGTCTACGGCCTGCCGTCGCTGTGGTTGCGCTACGCCAACGTCTACGGGCCGCGCCAGAACCCGCACGGCGAGGCCGGCGTGATCGCCATCTTCAGCACCCTGCTGCTGGAGGGGAAGACGCCGGTGATCAACGGCAGCGGCACCCAGACGCGCGATTACGTGTTCGTCGGCGACGTCGTGCGCGCCAATCTGCTGGCGCTGGAGAGCGACTACGCCGGCCCGCTCAACATCGGGACCGGGATCGAGACCGATGTGAACCGCCTGTATGCGCTGCTCTGCGACGCCGCGGGCCACCACGCCGGCGAGCAGCACGGGCCCGCCAAGCCGGGGGAGCAGATGCGCAGCGTCCTCGATCCGCGGCGCGCCGGCGAGGTCCTCGGCTGGCGCGCCGAGACGCCGCTGGCGGAAGGCCTGCGCCGCACGGTAGCCTGGTTCCGGGAGCACCGCGCCGCCGCCTGATCCCAGGCGCGGCGAGAGCCGCCGATGACCGACCTCAGCCATATCCGCAATTTCTCGATCATCGCCCACATCGATCATGGCAAGTCGACGCTTGCCGACCGGTTGATGGAGGCGACCAAGACGATCACCGACCGCGAGCGCCAGGCGCAATTGCTGGACAGCATGGACCTCGAGCGCGAGCGCGGCATCACCATCAAAGCCAGCGCCGTCCGCATGCGCTACACGGCGCGCGACGGCCAGCCGTACCTGCTGAACCTGATCGACACCCCCGGCCACGTCGACTTCGGCTACGAGGTGTCGCGCAGCCTGTCCGCGTGCGAGGGCGCCGTCCTGGTCGTCGACGCGGCGCAGGGCGTCGAGGCGCAGACCCTGGCCAACGTCTACCAGGCGCTCGACAACAACCTCGAGATCGTGCCGGTGATCAACAAGATCGACCTGCCGAGCGCCGAGCCCGAACGGGTGAAGCACGAGATCGAGGAGACCATCGGCCTCGACGCCAGCGAGGCGGTGCTGGCCAGCGCCAAGCAGAACCTCGGCATCGACGAGGTGCTGGAAGCGGTGGTGCGCATCGTGCCGCCGCCGAAGGGCGATGCCGCCGCGCCGCTCAAGGCGCTCATCTTCGACTCCTGGTTCGATCCCTATCACGGCGTCGTCGCCGTGGTCCGCGTCTTCGACGGCGGCATCGCGGCCGGCGACCGCGTGCTGCTGATGTCGAACGGCGCCAAGTTCCAGGTGACCCAGGTCGGCGTCTTCGCCCCCCGCCCCGCCAAGGCGGATCGGCTCGGCCCCGGCGAGGTCGGCTTCTTCATGGCGGCGATCAAGGACATCCACGACGCCAAGATCGGCGACACCGTCACCAGCGCCGACCGGCCGACGGCCGCGCCGCTGCCCGGCTTCAAGGCGGTGAAGCCGATGGTGTTCTCGGGCCTCTATCCGACCGAATCGACGCAGTACGAGCCGCTGCGCGACGCCATGGAGAAGCTGCGCCTGAACGACTCGGCCTTCAGCTACGAGCCAGAGAACTCGATGGCGCTCGGCTTCGGATTCCGCTGCGGCTTCCTCGGCCTCCTGCACATGGACATCGTGCGCGAGCGCCTGGAGCGCGAGTTCGGCCTGTCGCTGATCGCCACGGCGCCGACCGTCGCCTATCGGGTGACCACCACCCGCGGCGAGACCCTGATGGTCGACAGCCCCGCCAAGCTGCCCGAGGAGGGGCGGATCGAAATGATCGAGGAGCCGTACATCCTCGGCTCGATCCACGTCCCCGAGACCTACCTCGGCGGCGTCCTCAAGCTCTGCGAGGAGAAGCGCGGCCGGCAGAAGGGCCTGCGCTACCTCGGCCCGACGCGGGTGGTGGTCGAGTACGAGCTGCCGCTCAACGAGGTGGTGCTCGACTTCCACGACCGCCTGAAGTCGGTGAGCAAGGGCTACGCCTCGCTCGACTACGAATTCATCGACATGCGGCCCGGCGATCTGGTGAAGCTCGACGTGCGGGTGAACGGCGAGCCGGTGGACGCCATGTCGCTCATCGTCCACCGCGACCGCGCCTACCAGCGCGGCCGCGAGGTCATCGAGACGATGAAGGAGATGATCCCGCGCCAGATGTTCGAGGTCGTGCTGCAGGCCGCCATCGGCGCCAAGATCATCGCCCGCGAGACGGTGCGGGCGCTGCGCAAGAACGTCACCGCCAAGTGCTACGGCGGCGACATCTCGCGCAAGCGCAAGCTCCTCGAGAAGCAGAAGGAAGGCAAGAAGCGGATGAAGCAGGTGGGCAGCGTCGAGATTCCGCAGGAGGCCTTCCTGGCGGTCCTCAAGGTGCCGGCCTGAGCGCGCGCGCCTACCTGTCGACCCTGGGCCTGGCGCTGGCCGCGGCCCTGCTGCTGCGCGGCCTCGTGCTCACCGGGGTGAAAGTCCCCTCCGGCTCGATGCTGCCGACCCTGCAGGTCGGCGACTACCTCCTCGTCAGCCCGCTGCCCTACGGCGTGCGCGTGCCGGGGCTGGGCTGGGTGGTGCGCTGGCGCGAGCCAAAGGTCGGGGACGTGGTGGTCTTCGCCGGCCCGCGCGGCGACAACCAGGACTACGTGAAGCGCGTCGCCGCCGTCGGCGGCGAGCTGGTCGAGGTGCGCGACGGCCAATTGCTGGTCGACGGCGCGCCGCGAATATTTCCCGGAACCGTGACATCCCACCCAGCACCGGGTTCGCAATTACCGGTGCGGACCGATAATTTTGGCCCCGTTCCGGTACCAGTGGGGAAGCTCTTCATGCTAGGAGACAGCCGCGACCGCAGCATCGACAGCCGTGTCTGGGGCTTCGTCGATGCCAACGACGTGCGCGGCAAGGCCGGCGCGATCTACTGGTCGATGGACGGCGACGATGGGTGGGTGCGGTGGGAACGGTTGGGCAGCGAGGTGCGCTGATCGTCCCGTCACCCGCCTGACAGAAATGCTGTAAAATTGGAGGTTCTGATGCGCATGCGTTTGGTGGTGGTTGGGTTGGCACTGGCGGCGATCGCGCCCGGGGCGGCGCAGGCGGCGAGCGGCATCTTCCGCTCGGCGTTCACCGAGATCACCTCGTCGAACGCGACGGGCATCGTCAGCGGCGACTTCGACAACGACGGTACGGTGGACATCGCCACCAGCAACGCCGGCACCGGCGGCAACGAGGTCGACATCCTGATCGGGTTCAGCGACGGCACGCTGACCAACGTCGGCAGGATCAGCATCAACAGCTTCCCATCCGGCCTGCTGCTGGCCGACTTCGACGGCGACCAGGTGGACGACCTGGTGGTCGCGCTCGCCAACGACAATGCCGTCACCTTCCTCAAGGGCCGCGGCGATCAGGACTTCTTCGACCCGCCGGCCGGCAGGACGCAGGTCGGCCTCAGCCCGGTCGCCATGGCCAGCGCCGATCTCGACGGCGACGGCAACCGCGATCTGGTGGTGGTCAACGAGGGCGGCGACAGCGCCCCCGGATCGGTGTCGATCCTGCACGGCAATGGCGACGGCACCTTCACCGTGATCCTGCAGAACGACCCCGCCCACCCGGGGGAGATGATCCCCGATCTGCCGGCGGAGCTCGGCACCCGCGCCGTGGCGCTCGGCAACATCGACGGCGGCCCGGCGCTCGACATCATCGCCCTGAACGCGCGCAGCAACACCCTGTCGCTCTACAGCGGCCAGGGCGGCGGATCCTTCGCGCCGGCCGGGACGCTCGCCACCGGGGCCAGCCCGCAGGATCTCGCGCTGGTCGACTTCGACGGCGACGGCACGCTCGATCTGGCGATCGCCGAGGCCAACGAGGATGCGGTCGCGGTGCGCCGCGGCAACGGCGACCGCACCTTCGGGCCCGCCACCGAGTACGCCGTCGGCACCTCACCCTCGCGCCTGGCGATCGGCGACCTGGACGACAACGGCACGCTCGACATCGTCGCCAGCAATCGCCGCAGCGGCGACGTCACCCTGCTGCGCGGCGACGGCATGGGCGGCTTCGGCGGCGCCCGCAGCTACGTCGCCGACGCGGAGCCGCAGGCGCTGACGCTCGCCGACCTCGACGACGACGGCCAGCTCGAGCCGGTGGTCGCTACCCAGGGCGGCGACGGCGGCGCGACGGTCGCGGTGCTGCGCAATCGCGGGGAGGGCGTGCTGCAGGCGGTCGAGGACGTGCCGGTCGGCAACGGCCCGGCGGCGGTGGCCGCCGCCGACGTCACCGACGACGGCCTGCCGGACCTCCTGGTGACCGGCGATCAGGGCAACGTCGTCATTCTGCCGGCGCTGCCGCTCGGCGGCTTCGGCGCCCCGATCAGCGTCAACGTCGGCGGCCGCGGCCTCGGCATCCTGGCGATCGATCTCAACGGCGACGCTCGTCCCGACATCGCCGTCGTCGACAACCAGAACAACCGCGTCGCCGTCGCCCTGGCCACCGGCCCCGGCACGTTCGCCGCCACCCAACTCTACCCGGTCGCGCAGGCGCCCGGCGGCATCGCCAGCGGCGATTTCAACGGCGACGGCCGGCCCGATCTCGCGGTGACCGCCATCGGCCCGCCGGCGCGCGTCTCGGCGCTGCTGCAGAACCCGAACGGCACCTTCGCCGCCGCTCGCAGCACCCAGTTGACCAACGAGGAGACGCCGATCGGCATCGCCGCCGTGGACGTCAACTGCGACGGCCGCAACGATCTGGTGGTCGCCAACCAGGCGACGAACACGGTCTCGGTGCTGCGCAGCAACGGCGACGGCACCTTCGCGATCGCCCAGACGCTGCCCTCCGGACAGGTCGGACAGGGCCCGATCGGCATCGTCGCCGCCGATTTCGATCGCGACGGCGTCACCGACTTCGCGGTCAGCAACTCGGTGGTACCGCTCAACAACCCGAGCGTGCGCACCTTCAAGGCCGACTGCGGCAGCGGCACCTTCGCCCAGCTCGGCACGGCGCGCGCCGGCGATCTGGTGAGCGCCATCGTGGCGCGCGATTTCACCGGCGACGGCATCGTCGACATCGGCCTGGTCAACCAGACCTCGAACGCGGTGCGGGTGCTCACCGGGGTCGGCGACGGCAGCTTCCGGGTCAACCAGGCGGACTCGGTCAGTCGCATGCCGGTCGCCATCGCCGCCGCCGACTTCGACGGCGACGGGCGCTACGACGCGGCGAGCGCCAACAGCGATCCGAGCGCCCGCAACGTCTCGGTGCTCTCCAACTGCGCCCGCGACGCGGGCTGCGATCCCTTCCGTCCCGGTCCTCCGGGCAGCGCGGCGCGACGCGGCGACGCCAATGACGACGGCATCCGCTCGGCGGCGGACTTCGTCGCCGTGGCGGCCGAGGTGATGGACGGCGACGGCCAGCAGGTCGAGGCCATCGGCCTGGGGACCTTCACCGGCGCCGGGCCGGGCGCCGACGCCAACGGCGACGGCCTGGTCACCGCCCAGGACCGACGCGCCGTGGCGCGCCGCATCTTCGGCGGAGCCTGAGGCCAGTGGCCGACGAGGCTCGCCTGCAACGCGACCTGCAGGACGCGATGCGCGCCCGCGACCGGCTGCGCATCGACGTCCTGCGGGGCGTCATCGCCGCGGTGAAGAACGCCAAGGTGGACAAGCAGGTGCCGGAGCTGCCGGAGGCGGAGATCGTCGCCGTCCTCCGCAAGGAGCTGAACAAGCGCAGCGAGATCGCCGAATTCGCGCGCCAGGCCGGGCGCGACGAGACGGTCGCCCAGGCGGAGGCGGAACGGGCCATCCTCGACGCCTATCTGCCGGCGCAGATGGACGCCGCGGCGCTGGAGGCCGCGATCCGCGCCATCGCCGGCGAGCTCGGCGGCGTCCAGATCGGCCCGATCATGGCCGAGCTGCGCAAGCGACACGCCGGCCAGTTCGACGGCAAGCTGGCCAGCGAGCTGGTCAAGAAGCTGGCGTCGTAGCGAGCTCCGCGATGGCCGCCGCGAACCGATCGACTGGCGCCGACTGGCCCGAGCTGTCGTATGCGGCGGGGCGGGAGACCTGGTCGACCCTGCATCTCTGGTCGCAGGTGGTCGGCAAGGTGCGGCTGGTGCGGACGCCGTGGACCAACCATTCCTGGCACGTGCCGCTCTACGTCACGGTGCGCGGCCTCACCACCTCACCGATCCCGTACGGCGGCCGGGCGCTGGAGATCGACTTCGATTTCCTCGAGCACCGGCTGACCCTGCGCACCGACGACGGCGGCGAGCGGACGGTGCCGCTCATCGCCCAACCGGTGGCGCGCTTCTACGCCGCCGTGATGCGCTGCCTGGACGAGCTGGCGATGCCGGTGCGCATCCACACGATGCCGAGCGAGATCGCCGACGCCGTGCCCTTCGAACGCGACACCGCGCCGCGCCGCTACGACCCGGAGCAGGCGACGCGGCTCTGGCGCGCCCTGCTGCAGGTGGATCGGGTGCTCAAGGAGTTCCGCGCCCGCTTCATCGGCAAGTGCAGCCCGGTGCACGTCTTCTGGGGCAGCTTCGACATCGCGGTGACGCGCTTCTCCGGCCGCGAAGCCCCGCCGCACCCGGGCGGCGTGCCCAACTTCCCCGACTGGGTGGCGCGCGAGGCCTACTCGCACGAGGTCAGCAGCGCCGGCTTCTGGCCGGGCGGCGGCGCGGTCGACTACCCGGCCTTCTACTCGTACGCCTATCCGGCGCCGGCCGGTTTCGCGCAGGCGACGGTCGCGCCGGCGGCCGCGTCCTACTCGACGGCGCTGGGCGAGTTCCTCCTGCCGTATGACGCCGTGCGGGCGGCGTCGTCTCCGGACGAGGCGCTGCTCGAGTTCCTGCAGAGCACCTACGAGGCGGCGGCGAACCTGGCCGACTGGCCGCGCGCCGCCCTCGAGCGCCGTTTCGATCGGTGAGGCGAGGGGCGCCGCCGCGCCTCCCTCAAGTCCCTCTCACGACGCGGCGCCCTCCAGACGCGCCGCCGCGGCGGACACGCCGGCGCCGGCGGAGAGCGCGTGGCCGCAGCGCGGTAGCACCCGTTCCAGCGCGTGCAACACCAGGAGCACGTTGGCCGCCGTGCTCGATTCGCCCATCAGGCCGATCCGCCACACTTTCCCCTTCAGCGGACCCAACCCGCCGCCGATCTCGAGCTGGAATTCCTCCAGCAATCCCCTGCGCACCGCCAGATCGTCCACCCCGTCCGGAATCGTCACGCTGTTGAGCATCCACAGCCGACGCCCCGCCTGCGCCGCGAGCTCGAGGCCGAGCGCCGCGAGGCCCGCCTGCAACGCCTCGTGGTGACGTTGATGCCGACGCCACCGCGCCTCCAGCCCCTCCTCGTGCACCAGCCGTAACGCTTCCAGCAGCGCGTAGTTCATGGTGATCGGCGCGGTGTGGTGATACACGCGCTCGTCGCCCCAGTATTTCTCGATCATCGTCAGGTCGAGGTACCAGCTCTGCACCGGCGTGCGCCGGGCGCGCAGGACCTCGAGGGCGCGCGGCCCGAAGGTGAGCGGTGCCAGGGCGGGCGGACAGCTCAGGCATTTCTGCGTGCCGCTGTAGGCGGCGTCGACCTGCCACTCGTCGATGCGCACCGGGCAGCCGCCGAGCGAGGTGACGGTGTCGAGCACCAGGAGCGCGCCGGCGGCGCGGACCAGCGGCGCGATCTCCTCGACCGGCTGCCAGGCGCCGGTCGAGGTCTCGGCGTGCACCAGCGCCACCAGCTTGGCGCCGGGATGGTTGCGCAGCGCGGCGGCGATGTCCTCGGCCTCGATCACCCGACCCCACGGCGCCTCGACCGCGACCGGCCGGGCGCCGCAGCGACGGACGATGTCCACCATGCGGGTGCCGAAGACGCCGTTGACGCCGACGATGGCGACGTCGTCGGGCTCCAGGAGATTGACCAGGCACGCCTCCATGCCCGCCGAGCCGGTGGCCGAGATCGGCAGGGTCAGCGCGTTCTCGGTGCGGAACGTCGCCCGCAGGAGCCGCTTGGTCTCCTCCATGAGCGCGATGAAGGCCGGATCGAGATGCCCGATCAGCGGCGTGGCCATGGCGTTCAGCACGCGCGGGTGGACGTTGCTCGGTCCCGGACCGAGGAGGATGCGAGGCGGGACGGTGATCGGCATCGGCCAGGCAAAACACAGATGCGCGCGGATGACCACCGGTGAGCGCGGCCGGGCCGGTGTCCATCTGTGGCCATCGGCGTCCATCTGTGTTTTCCAGGGGGCGATGCTGGCGCCGCGGATCGTGGACGGATTGATCGAGCTGGTCGGCGGCGACGGCGTGATCGCGCGCGGGTCGGCGGCGCGGGTCTACGAATGCGACGGCTGGACGCTGGAGCGGCGGGTCCCCGAGGTGGTGGTGCTGCCGCGCACGCCGGAGGAGGTGGCGGCGGTGGTGCGGCTGCTGCACCGGCACGGCGTCGCCTTCGTGCCGCGCGGCGCCGGCACCGGGCTCTCCGGCGGCTGCCTGCCGGTCGCGGCGCCGGTGATGATCTGCACCAGCCGCCTGCGGCAGATCGTGTCCATCGACCTCGCCAACCGGCGCGCCGTCGTCGAGGCGGGGGTGGTGAACCTCGCCGTGTCGCGCGCCGTCGCGCGCCACGGCCTCTTCTACGCCCCCGATCCGTCGAGCCAGTCGGCCTGCACCATCGGCGGCAACGTCGCCGAGAACTCCGGCGGTCCGCACACGCTGAAATACGGGGTCACCACCAACCACGTGCTCGGGCTGGAGCTGGTGCTGCCCGACGGCGAGGTGGTGACGCTCGGCGGCGCGGTGGAGGACGTGCCCGGCTACGACCTGCGCGGCCTGGTGATCGGCGCCGAGGGCACCATGGGACTGGTGACGCGCGCCACCCTGCGCCTCACCCGGACGCCGGAGGGCGTGCGCACACTGCTCGGCGTGTTCGCGACCGTCGACGCGGCGTGCCAGGCGGTCTCCGGGATCATCGCCGCCGGCATCGTCCCGGCGGCGCTGGAGATGATGGACCAGCTCATGATCGCCGCCGTCGAGGCGGCGTTCCAGGTCGGGCTGCCGACCGACGCCGGCGCGGTGCTGCTCATCGAGCTCGACGGCGCGGGCGCCGAGCTCGACCAGCAGGCGCGCGCGGCGTCCGACGTCTGCCACGCCCAGGGCGCGCGCGAGGTGCGGGTGGCGCGCGACGAGGCCGAGCGGGCGGCGCTGTGGAAGTGCCGCAAGCGCGCCTTCGGCGCGGTCGGCCGCCTGGCGCCGAACTACTGCACCCAGGACGGCGTCGTGCCGCGCACCAAGGTGCCCGACATCCTGCGCGCCATCGCCGGCGTCGCGGCGCGCCATCGCCTGCGCATCGCCAACGTGTTCCACGCCGGCGACGGCAACATCCATCCCATCCTGCTCTACGACGAGCGCGACGCCGACGAGGTGCGGCGGGTGATCGCCGCCGGGCACGAGATCCTGCGCGCCTGCGTCGATCTCGGCGGCAGCATCACCGGCGAGCACGGCATCGGCGTCGAGAAGATCAACGAGCTGCCGCTGCTCTTCGCGCCCCAGGATCTGCGCGCCATGCAGGCGCTGCGCGCCGCTTTCGACCCCGAGCAGCGCTGCAATCCGGGCAAGATCTTTCCCACCCCCGGCGCCTGCGTCGAGGTGACGCGGCCGCGCCGCCAGGTGCCGGCATGAACGGCGATCGCCCGGGCGGCGACGCGACGGCGGCGCTGCGCGAGGCGCTGGGCGACGCGGTGCGGCCGGACTTCGACGCCAAGTTCCGCTTCGCCGCCGCCGGCGGCGCGCCGGAGTGCGTCGTCGAGCCGGCGGACATCCCCGGCGTCGTGGCGGCGATCGACGCCGCCCGCCGCGCCGGGCTGGCGGTGGTGCCGGCCGGCAACGGAACCCACCTGCGGATCGGCTGGCGGTCGCGGGCGCCGCACCTGGCGCTGAGCACGCGGCAGATGGGGCGCGTCCTCGCCCACGACGCCGGCGACATGACGGTGCGCGTCGAGTGCGGCGCCACCGTCGCGGCGCTCGACGCCGCGCTCGCCGCGGCCGGTCAGTGGCTGCCGCTCGACCCGCCGCGCGCCGAGGCGATGACGGTGGGCGGCCTGATCGCCGCCGATCGCAACGGGCCGCTGCGCCTGGGCTACGGCGGCGTGCGCGACTGGCTGATCGGCGTCCGCGCCGTCATGGCGGACGGCGCCGTGGTGCGCGGCGGCGGCCAGGTGGTGAAGAACGTCGCCGGCTACGATCTGCCGCGGCTGTTCGCCGGCTCCTTCGGCACCCTCGGGGTGCTCGTCGAGGCGACCTTCAAGGTGCGGCCGCGGGCGGCGGCGTTGGCGCTCGGCGAGTGGACCGCGCCGACCCTGGCGGCGGCGCTGGCGCGCGCCCAGGCGGTGATGGCGAGCGACGTGCAACCGGTCCTGCTGGAAGCGGTGAACGAATCGGCGGCGGAGGCCCTCGGCCTCGACAGCGGCGCCTCGGTGCTGATCGGCGTCGCCGGCTCGCCACCGCACCTGGACGAGCAGGAGCGGCGCCTGGCGGCGCTGTCCGGCGGCGCCGCCGTCCGCCACGCGCCGGAACGGGGCGACGCGCTGCTGCGCGCGCTGCGCGAGTTCTCGCAGCCGGCGGACGACGATGCGCTGGTGATCCGGGTCGGCGTCCTGCCGACGGCGCTGCCGCCGGTGCTGGCCGAGATCGAGACGGCGGCGCGGCGGGCCGGCGTCGTGGCGGAGATCGCCGCGCATGCCGGCAACGGGGTCGCCTGGTGCCAGTTGCTCGGCGCGCCCGACGAGGCGGCGTTGCAGGGAGTCGCCGCGGCGGCGCGCGCCGCGGCGCTGCGCGGCGGCGGCTGGGCGGTGTACGAGGCGATTCCCGGCGAGCTCGGCGAGCGCCTCGACCCGTGGGGATTCGACGCGCCGGCGCTTGCCGTCATGCGGCGGGTGAAAGCGGCGCTCGACCCCGACGGCCTCTTCAGCCCGGGGCGCTTCGTCGGCGGCATCTGAGGCGGGATGGAAGCGAGCGAGACGATCGGCGGCGCGGGGCGGGTGGCGGATCCGGCGCTGCTCGGCGCCTGCGTGCACTGCGGTCTCTGCCTCGACGCCTGCCCGACGTATCTCGAGCTGGGCAGCGAAGCCGACTCGCCGCGCGGCCGCATCCATCTCATCCGCGCCCTCGAGGACGGCACCCTGGGGATCGACGCCGAGGTGGTGCGCCACCTCGATCTCTGCCTCGGCTGCCGCGCCTGCGAGAGCGCCTGTCCATCGGGCGTCCGCTACGGCCGGATCATCGAGGACGCGCGCGTCCACCTGAACCGACAGGCGACCCGCCCGTGGGGCGCGCGCCTGCGGCACCGGCTGGTCCTGGCGACCTTCCCCTACCGGCGGCGGGTGCGCGCGCTGCTGGCCCTCGCTGCTCTGGCGCGGCGGCTCCGCCTCTGGCCGCTGATCGCGCGGCGGATCGACGGCGCGGAGCTGCTGCCGGCCGCTGCCGGGGCGATGCCCGACGGGTCGTTCTTCCCGGCGCGCGGGCACGAGCGGCTGCGGGTCGGGTTGGTGACCGGCTGCGTCGCCGGCGAGCTGTTCGCACACGTCAACGCCGCCGCGGTGCGGCTGCTGACCGCCAACGGCGCGGCGGTCGTCGTGCCGCCGGCGCAGGGCTGCTGCGGCGCGCTGCACCTGCACGGCGGCGAGCGCGCGGCGGCGCGCGCCCTGGCGCGGCGGTTGGTGGACGCCTTTCCCGGGTCGCTCGACGCGGTGGTGGTGACCGCGGCGGGGTGCGGTTCGTCGTTGAAGGAGTACGGCGCGCTGCTCGCCGACGATGCCCGCTACCGCGAGCGCGCGGAGCGCTTCGCCGAGCGGGTGCGCGACGTCACCGAGGTGCTCGACGCGATCGGCGCCGCGGCATCGGCATCGGCGATGGCGCGCCGCGTCACCTATCACGACGCCTGTCACCTGGCGCACGCCCAGGGCGTGCGCCAGGCGCCGCGCCGCCTGCTGGCGCGGGTGCCGAACCTGGAGCTCGTCGAGCTGGCCGAATCGGAGGTCTGCTGCGGCAGCGCCGGCAGCTACAATCTCACCGAGCCGGCGATGGCGCGCCGCCTGCGCGAACGCAAGATCGACCACATCCTCGCCAGCGGGGCCGAGGTCGTGGCGGTCGCGAACCCCGGCTGCGCGCTGCAGATCGCCGCCGGCCTGAAGGCCCGCGGCTCGACGGTGCGCGTCGTCCACCCGGTCGAGCTGCTGGACGACGCCTGATCGCGCCGCGCCCCATGGACGAGCTGGCCGCCGCTGGTATCGTCCTCGGAAGCGAGGTGGAACGGATGGCATGGTGTGCGACGCGGCGCGCCGGGCGAGGGGCGCTGGCGGCCCTGGCGGCGCTGCTCGGCGGCTGCAGCGTGTCGGCGCGGGACGTGACGGTGCCGATGGCGCCGGAGGTGGACCTGCCGCGCTTCATGGGCGACTGGTACGTGATCGGCGTCATTCCCACCTGGTTCGAACAGGGAGCCTGCAACGCGGTGGAGTCCTACGCGCTCGACGACGACGGCACGATCCAGACGACGTTCACGTTCAACGCGGGGGCTTTGGACGGTCCCGAGAAGCGCATGCGGCCGCGCGGCTTCGTCGTCCCCGGCACGAACAATGCGGTCTGGGGCATGCAGTTCGTCTGGCCGATCGAGGCGGAATTCGTCATCGCGCACGTCGATCCGGCGTACACCGAGACGATCATCGCCCGCAGCGCCCGCGACTACGTCTGGATCATGGCGCGCACCCCGACGATCGGCGAGGACCGCTATGCGGCGCTGGTCAGCCGGGTGGGCGCCATGGGCTACGACGTCGACCGGATCCAGCGCGTGCCCCAGCGCGCCGGACCGTGAGACGGGGCCAGGGCGTGGCCGCCCGCCGGCCTCCACGGCCAGCCGGTGGACGCCCGCGACCGGCTGAGCGCGCCTCCGAGGCGCTCAGAGCAGCGACCGGCAGACGCGCGCGAAGGCGTTGATGCCGCGGGTGTAGGGGAGCACGCGGCGCACCGGGCCGCGGAAGCGGATCTTGAAGCGCAGCACGCCCATTCCGTAGCCGAAGCGGCCGGCGAAGAAGTCGATCCAGTCCTGCCGCGTCGCCGAGAAATCGGGATCGTCCCTCCGGCCGCCGGGGCGGCGTTCGACCCGGCCGTGGCTGTCCCAGTGCATCCAGATGCCCGGCGCCGGCGCATCGCTGAGACGGAACACCGCGGTTCCGAAGCGCGCCAGGTGCGCCGTGTGACCGCTCGCATTCCACGCCTCCACCGCCGCGTCCCACCACGCCGGCGACAGGAGATCCGGCCCCTCGTTCGCATCCATCGGCGCAACTTGGCACGCGGCGCGGGCGAAAACGACACCGGCGCCGCGCGCATGCGCGGCCGCGTCGCGGGCGGCGGTCACGGGTGACTGGGCGCGGCGCTCAGCCGGGCGTGGTCGGGTTGTGGTGTCGGGGCGTGCAGGGTGTCCAGGATCTGCAGCGCCTGGCTGATGCGGTCCTTGTGAACGAAGGGAGCGTGCAGGAACAGGTCGACGGTGGCGTTGAAGAGCGCCGGATTGTCCATCGGCACGCTGTGGGTCGCGTCCGGGAAGATGGCGAGCTGGCTGTTGGGCAGGTGGCGATGGATCGCGACGGTGTGCTCGCCGACGATGACGTCGTGGTCGCTGGCCAACACCAGGGTGGGGGCGCGGATGGCCTCGAGGGCGGTCAGGTCGATGTGCGGCTCGTCGAGCATCAGCCGCGTCAGCGTCAGCGCCCGGCGGCCGGCGGCGGTCTGGCGCTCGGCGTCGGAGATGGAATCGACCATTTCGCGCAGGGTGGCGATGGCGTCGGGGTCGATGGCGTCAGGGGTCAGATTGGCCGACACGGCGACGATCTTCCGCACCCGCTTTGGATGCCGGATGGCGAGCAGCAGCGCTTCGATGCCGCCGTCGCTCCAGCCGATGACGTTGGCCTTGCGGATCCGCAGCCGGTCGAGCAGCGCCGCGAGATCATCCGTCATGTCCTCGTACGTGAGGGGGTCCGGCCCATCGTCGGAGAGGCCGTGATCGCGGCTGTCCATGGCGATCACCCGGTAATGGCGGCGGAAGTAGTCGATCTGGGCGCCGAGGTCGGCGATGCTGCCGCCGTTGCCGTGCAGCAGGAGCAGTGGCTCTCCGGTGCCGTAGGTCTCGTAGTAGAGCTTCACGCCGTCGTGGGTGAAGGTGCCGCCGGCGGCGGGGTTGGCGCCGTACCGGGCGGTGGGCGTGTTCGGCCGCGCGGTCCCGGTCGGGTTGGCGGCGCGAGCCGGCAGCGGCACGAAGAAGAGCAGCGGAACGAGGAGGCGCCCCAGCCAGTGCGACGCTCTCGCCTGGTCGGTGGGTCTGTCCATCTGGCTCACTCGTACCCCCGGACGGGTGGGGATTGCCAGATGCCCGTGCGTCTATTCGCGCAGTAGGACGTCCGCCCCGAGGCGGACCGTTCCCAGGCAGCGCCGCAGCAGCGACGAGCGCCGCACCAGGGCGCGGCCGCGGACGATGAGCATGCGCTCGAGGCGGTAGCGGTCGAAGGTCTTCCGCCGCGGCGCGGCGGCCGCGCCGGCGACGGCGGCGAGGGGCGCCCACAGGTCGTCGAGCGGATGCTGCCAGGTCGCGAGGTCGGCGGGATCGAGGCGCGCGATCATCTCCTGGCAGAGGCGGAGGCGGTCGGGGGACGAGGCGATCTCGAGCGCCCACTTGTCGATCGACTCGGTGCTCGGACGGCTGTGCTTCTTGACGCCGATCGGATCGCCGAGGCCCTGTGCGGCGGGCTCCTGCTTGCCGTACTCCACCGCCTGCGGCTCGTTGGGCACGCCCAGGAAGGCGAAGATCTCGGCCATCGTCGCTTCCGGATCGGCGACCAGGCGCTCGTACACGACGTGGTAGAGCGGCACCGGCCGGGCGCGCAGGAAGCTGGCGATCGCCGGTACGTAGCGCTCGAGCAGCGGGTTGTAGGCGTGGGCGGCCGCGTAGTCGCCGTTGAAGAAGGACTCCGCGTAGGAGCTGAATACCGCCAGCGGATGGCGGGTGAGGACGACGTAGCGCGCGCGCGGATAGATCCTGGCGAGGAAGTCGAGGATCAGGCCGTAGGCCGGCGTCTTGTCGAGAAAGCGTTGCTTCTCGGGCCGGGTCGCGAGCATCCGCAGGTAGAGCGTGTCGCAGTAGGCGCGGCAGGCGTCGATGTAGTCCTGCTCGCCGCCCGGCAGGGCGGCGACGAACTCGCGCTGCGCCTCGGCGGCGAGGACGGCGTCGTAGGGCGCCTTGTCGACCCTGGCGTAGTACCCGAGATGGGCGAGCGGCGTCAGCAGATGCGGCTCCGGCCGCCCCATGATCAGCGAATGGGCGCCGATCATGCGCGCCAGCAGGGTGGACCCCGAACGCGGCGGGCCGATGACGAAGATGACCTTGTCTTCCACGATCGGCGACCCTACCAGCGACGGAGATGGCCGCCAAGAACGCCAGGGGCGACTGTCAGTCGAAGAGCCGCGCGACCTGCGGCTTGACCACCTTGCCCATCGGATTGCGCGGGAGGTCGTCGGCGAGGCGCAGCAGCGTCGGGACCTTGTACGGCGCAAGGCGCTCCTTGGCCCAGGCGCGCAGGGGCTCCAGCGTCAGGGTCTCCCCGGGGCGGAGGATCACGGCGGCGGCGACGCGCTGGCCCCACTCGTCGTCGGCGACGCCGACCACCGCGCACTCGGCGATCGCGGGGTGGGCGCGCAGCACCTCCTCGATCTCCAGCGCCGAGACCTTGAAGCCGCCGGTCTTGATGATGTCGATCGAGTCGCGGCCGAGGATGCGGTAGCTGCCGCGCTCGCGCACGGCGATGTCGCCCGTCCTGAACCAGCCGTCGGCGGTGAAGGCGGCGCGGGTCTCGTCCGGGCGCTGCCAGTACTCGTGGAAGACGCCGGGGCCGCGCACTTGGATCTGGCCCGGGGTGTCGTCGCCGACGACGGCGCCGGCGTCGTCGACCAGCCGCACCTCGATGCCGGGGAACGGCGCGCCGACATGGCCGGGCCGGCGCTCGCCGTGCAGCGGATTGCCGAGGCCCATGCCGATCTCCGTCATGCCGTAGCGCTCGAGCAGCGTGTGGCCGCTGATCCGGCGCCAGGCGTCGAGCAGGGCGACGGGCAGGGCCGCCGAGCCGGAGACCATGAGGCGCAGGCGGCGGCAGCCGGCGCTCATCGCCGCGCGCTGCGCCGGCGGGGCGCTGTCCCAGGCGCCGCGCAGGCGGGCGTAGATGGTGGGCACCGCCATGAACAGGGTGAGGCCGTCGGCGGCGGCGATGCGCTGCCACACCGCGGCGGCGTCGAAGCCGTTCTGCAGCTCGCAGGTGGCGCCGGACCACAGCGCCGCGCAGAGCAGGTTGAGGATGCCGTGCAGGTGGTGCAGCGGCAGCACGTGCAGGATGTGGTCGTCGGCCGACCACTCCCAGGCGCCGACCACCGATGCGATCTGCGCCGCCAGGCCGGCGTGGGTGGTGACCACGCCCTTCGGCTTGCTGGTGGTGCCGGAGGTGAAGAGGATCAGCGCCCGGCGCGCCTCGGCGACGTCGGGCAGGGCGCCGGCGGGCGCTGCCAGCAGGGCGTCGGTGCGCAACAGGCGCAGGCCGCGCTCGGCGGCGAGCGGCGCCAGGCGCGGATGGTGGACGTCGTCGGCGACGAGGATGGTCGCCTGCGCCTCGTCGACCGCATAGGCCAGCTCCGGCGCCGGATGACTCGTGCACAGCGGCACGGCGATGCCGCCGGCGCGCCAGATGCCCCACTGGACGGCGACGTGGGCGCAGGTGGGGGCGACGAGGTAGGCGACGCGCGCCTCGGCGAGGTCGCCGCGGCCGTCGAGCAGTCCCCCGGCGACGCGCGCCGAGGCGGCGAGCAGATGCTCGTAGCGCCAGGTGCCGTCGGCGGCGATCAGCGCGCGGCGGCCGGCATGCGCGGCGGCGCGGGCGACGAGCGGGATCACGCCGCGTTGGGGCGCGGCACGCCGAGCGGCACGTCGTCGAGCGCCTGCAGGCGCGGCAGCACGGTGCGGGCGAACAGGCGCATCGACCGCTCCGCGTCCTCGTAGGGCATGCCGGCGTAGCTGAACACGCCGTTGTACGCGGCGGCGCCGGTGAGATTGCGGATCTCGAGGATCTTCTCGTAGCACTGCTCGGGCGTGCCCCAGACCTGCAGGTTGAGGAAGAACTCGGTCATGGCGTCGACGCCGCCCGGCGCGCCGACGATCTCCTGCATGCGGCCGTAGCCCTCGTAGCCCTTGGTCTGCTGCAGGTGGGTGTCGAGGAACTCGTAGTGCTCGACGACGCTCTTCCAGTAGCCGCCGATGTAGCGCTCGGCCATGGCGCGGGCCCGCGCCGGATCCTCGTCGCAGAACGTCCAGCCGGCGACGATCGGCGCCGGCGCGGGGATGCCGGTCACCTCGGCGTGGACGCGGCGATAGGTGGCGAGCTCGTCGGCGACGAGGTCCCACGGCTTCTGGGGAATGATCAGCAGGCCGAGGCCGAGGCGGGCGACGATGGGGAACGACTCGGTGGACACGGCGGCGGCGTAGCTGCGGCCGCGGAAGGTGGTGTGCGGGCGCGGCCGGATGTCGCGCCGCGGCTGCTTCACGTAGGTGCCGTCGTATTCGCACCAGCCGCGCTCGAGGCCGGTGAGGATCATCTCCGCCGCCTCGGTGAAGCGCTCGCGGCTGCTGTTCATGTCGACCCCGAGGCCCTCGAACTCGATCCGCCCCAGGCCGCGGCCGACGCCGAGAATGACGCGGCCGTTCGACATCGCGTCCAGCATCGCCACTTCCTCGGCGACCCGCATCGGATTGTGCCACGGCAGCACGACCACCATGGTGCCGAGCAGCAGCGTCTCGCTGCGCGCCGCGAAGTAGGCCAGCATCTGCAGCACGTCGGGGCACATCGTGTAGTCGGTGAAGTGGTGCTCGACGCCCCAGATCGACTGGAACCCGAGCGCTTCGGCCATGCCGCCGAGCCGCAGCTCCTGCTGGTACACTTCGAGGTCGCTGCGGCCGTGGTCGGTGCCCTGGAAGATGATCGCGAGTCCGACGTCCATGGGGGCCTCCTCTAGCAGAAAATCCGTGCGCCGTGATCAGGAACCGGTGGCCGGTCGGCGATGCGACGACGCGCGTCGCTGGACGGGCAGCGATCGGTTGCGGTGACCGGGCGCCGATCGCCTGCCGGGCTAGTGGCCGAACACCTCGAGGATGCGCTGGTTGTTCTCCCGCAGCCGCTCGGGGGGAACGCCGATCGACGGGGCGTAGAAGAGGACCTCGTCGCAGAGGCCGGTCCACTGCGCCAGGCGGTCGCGCGCCTCGTCGGGCGGGCCGGCGATGGCGATCTCGTCGACCAGGCTGTCGGGGATGGCGGCGGCCATGGCGGCGACGTCGAAGCCGGCGAGGGCGGCGCGGCAGGCGGCGGCGACCTCGGGCAGGCCGTGGAACTGCAGGATCGTGTGGTAGACCTTGACCGTGTAGTAGAAGCCGATCTGCTGCTTGGCGTCCTGCACGGCGACGGCGCGGTCGGGATGGAGCGAGGTCATCACGTAGGGCACCAGGCGGCAACTGCCGCTGGCGCGGCCGGCGGCGGCCTCGGCGCGGCGCAGGGTGGGCAGCGTGACCTCGCGGTGCCAGCGGCGCGTGGCGATCGGATGGCCGACCAGGCCGTCGGCGGCGGCGCCGGCGCTGCGGATCATCGGCGGGTTCACCGCCGCGGTCCAGATCGGCAGATCGGGGCGGGCCCCCGGGCGCATGAAGACGGGAATCCTGAGATCCCAGAAGCGCCCCGTGAAGCGGAAGCCGAAGCCGTTGGCGGCGGCGAAGGCGGCGCGCAGCAGCTCGATCAGCTCCTTCATCCGCGCCGCCGGCTTCTCGAACGGCATGCCCCACCAGTCGGTGTTCATGCGCGCGGTGCCGCTGCCGAGGCCCAGCACCATGCGGCCGCCCGAGAGCTCGTCGAGGTCCATGGCGGCGGTCGCGTGCACCATCGGCGAGCGGGTGAAGGCGTTGGCGATGCCGGTGCCGAGCGTGATGCGGGAGGTGGTGGCGGCGATCGCGCCCAGCACCGCGAAGGCGTGCTGGTTGAAGAACTCGACCGAGAACACCGCGTCGAAACCGGCGCGCTCCGCCGCCTGCGCCAGCGCGAGATTGCCGCGCGTCGAGCCGGCGGTGAGGATCAGTCCGCGTCGCATGTCTCGTCTCCCGTCCCCCGTCTTCTCTGCTCGTCGGCGCTCGCGCGCCTCGCCCGCGCCTGGCGCACCCGAGGGCCGGGACGAGGCCGCGCGTCGACGAGATTGAATCTCTGATCAGGGATTCGTAGTCTCCTAGCCAACCCCGCCCGCCGGCGGCAAGCGAAAAGCGAGGAGCCCGCGCATGCGATTCCACACCCCGATCTGCGATCTGTTCGGCATTCGCCACCCGATCTTCCTCGCCGGCATGGGGCAGGTGGCCTACGCCGAGGTCTGCGCCGCGGTGTCGGAAGCGGGGGGCTTCGGCACGCTCGGCATGGTCGGTGCGGCGCCGGAGGGCATCCGCGACGAGATGCGCCGGGTGAAGGCGCTGACCGACAAGCCCTTCGGAGTCGACCTGCTGCAGGCGCTCCCCGATCAGGTGGAGGCGGCGATCGACGTCATCATCGAGGAGGGGGCGACGGCGTTCATCGCCGGGCTGGGCATTCCCGGCCCGGTGATCGGCCGCTGTCACGCCGGCGGCGTCAAGGTGGTGTCGATGTGCGGCACGGTCGAGCACGCGCGCAAGGCCGAGCAGGCGGGCTGCGACGTAGTGGTGGCGCAGGGCACCGAGGCGGGCGGGCACACCGGCCGCGTCGCCGCCATGGCGCTGATCCCGCAGACGGTCGACGCGGTGCGCATTCCGGTCCTCGGCGCCGGCTCGATCGTCGACGGCCGGGGCTTCGTCGCGGCGCTGGCGCTCGGCGCCCAGGGGGTGTGGATGGGGACGCGGTTCATCGCCACCACCGAGGCGCGGGCGGCGCGCCAGTTCAAGGAGCGGATCGTCGCCGCGCGCGGCAGCGAGACGGTGGTGACGCGCTGCTACTCGGGCAAGCCGATGCGGGTCATCACCAACCCCTACGTCGAGGAGCAGGAGCGGCACCCGGAGAACATCCGCCGCTTCCCCGAGCAGATGCTGCACAGCGCCGTGACCGGGGTGATCAACTACGTCGACGACGACGCCACCGACCCGCAGCGGACCTGCATGCCGGCGGGGCAGGGGATTGGCGGCATCGCCGACGTCGTCCCGGCCGGCGACGTCGTGCGCCGCGTCCTGCGTCAGGCGGCGGAGACGGTCGGCGCGCTCGGGCACCTGCCGTGAGCGCCACGCCGGCCCGACGGCGGCCGCCGCCGCGGCGCGGCAAGGCGCGCCGCGGCAAGGCGGCG
Organism: bacterium; assembly: GCA_019637795.1. Classification (NCBI taxonomy): domain Bacteria; species bacterium. The sequence continues at coordinate 88,008 of JAHBUY010000007.1, forward strand.
GTCGTCCTCGCCCAGGAGATCGCGCGCGAGATCCACCGCCGCGGCCTCGGCGCCGGCGACAAGCTGCTGGGCGAGCAGAAGATGGTCGAGCGCTACGGCGTCGCCCGCGGCTCGCTGCGCGAAGCGCTGCGGTACCTCGAGCTGCAGGGGGTGCTGCGCATCAAGTCCGGGCCTGGCGGCGGGCCGGTGATCCAGGTGCCCGACGGACGCCACTTCGCCAGCACGCTGGCGCTGATGCTGCAGTTCGTCGGCGCGCGCTTCCGCGCCATCGTCGAGACCCGCTGGGTGGTGGAGCCCGGGATCGCCGCGCTGGCGGCCGAGCGGGCGAGCGCCGCCGACATTACCGCGCTGCGCGACTGCCTGGCGGCGATGCGCGAGGCGCTCGCCGACCCGCGGCGCTTCGCCGAGGAGAATCGCCGCTTCCACGATCTCCTCGCCTACGCCAGCGGCAACCCGCTGTTCCGCTTCCTCGTCCCGGCACTGCACTGGATCTCCGACGGCGCCGGCGGGGACTACCGCCCCGACGAGCGCCGCCGCATCCTGCGCGGCATGGCCGACATCCTCGCCGCCGTCGAGGCGCGGGCGCCGGCGATCGCCTACGATCTCACCCGCGCCTTCTTCGGGGCGTCGCTGGCGTACCTCGACCGCGCGCACGGCGAGCTGATGGCGCGCCCGCTGCGCTGGTCGGACTACCGCGACTGAGCGCGGCGCGCTCGCGCCGTCGTCCGTGCCACGAGGCGGAGGCAGGCGGGGCGGCGGCGCCCCGCGGGATTCACGCCTTCAGGGCGTGCTGGAAGCGCCGGGCGACCGCCACCGCCGTGCGCCGGGCATCCCCGAGGATGGAGTCGGCCGACTGCTTGATGTCCTTCCACGACTCGCCGGCGGCGCGGCCGAGGCGGTCGAGGCTGCGCGCCGCCTCGCGCTGGCGCGCCTGCAGCGCCTTCATCTGCGCCCGCGCGTCGGCGCGCAGGGCGGCGATGCGGCGCCGGGCATCGGCTTCGATCTTGGTCTCGGCGCGCCGCAGCCCTTTGCGCAGGTCGGCGATCGAGCGATCGAGATGCTGCACGCCCTGGCGGATCTCGCCGTACGCGGCGCGGACCTCGCGCGGCATCGCCGGGCGCGCGCGCTTCGCCGTCGCGCGCCCGCGGACCGTCCTCTTCGCTGCCTTGGTCGCCATCGCTGGCCTCCTCTCGCTGGGGTGGACAGCGACAGGCTAACAGTCCCGGCGCCGCTCGCCAGTGGCGCGGGGTCAGCCTTGATGCGACGAAAACATTTCACCACGGAGGCACGGAGACACGGAGTAACCTGGACAAGAGAGGGTTCGCGGGCGAGATCCCCAACGCCATCAGCAATGGCCATAGGGATCGCGCCCACCCGCCATTCCCAGGCTGCACCCTCTGTGTCTCCGTGCCTCCGTGGTGCAGGTGTCTTGTCGTATCGAGGTTAGCTGACGAGGCCGAGGCCGCCGTCGAGGACGACGACCTCGCCGGTCATGTAGCGGGAGATCACCACCCCGTAGATGGTGTCGGCGACGTCCTCGGCGGTCGCCGAGCGCGCGAGCGGCGCGCTGTGCTGCACGGCGGCATGGATCGGTGCCCAGTCCTTGGTCCAGGGCGTCGCCACCAGACCGGGGGCGACGGCGTTGACGCGCACCGGGCCGACGACGCGGGCGAGCAGGCGGGTGAGGTGGTTGATCGCCGCCTTCGACACCGCGTACGGGATCGAGCTGCCGGTCGGGCGGACGCCGGCCAGCGAGGTGACGTTGACGATCACGCCGCGGTCGCTCTGGCGCAGCGCCGGCAGCGCGGCGCGGCTCAGGTACCAGGTGCCGAGCAGGTTGACGTCCAGGATGCGGCGGAAGACCTCGTCGGTGACCGCATCGAGGTCGGCGTGCGGGATGAGCGCCGTGGTGCCGGCGTTGTTGACCAGGATGTCGAGGCGGCCGAGGCGGCGCACCGTCTCCGCCACCAGGCGCTGGCAGGTCGCCTCCTCGGCGACGCTGCCCTGCAGGTAGATGGCGTTCGGCAGCGACGCCGCGACCCGCTCGCCGGCCTCGACCGAGGTCGAGGAGTTGACCACCACCGCCGCGCCGGCGGCGGCGAGGCGGCGCGCGGTCGCCTCGCCGATGCCGCTCGACGAGCCGGTGACCAGGGCGACCTGGCCGGCGAGCGTGCCCGAATCGCTCATTGCGCGGCCGCCGGCTGTCCCTGCGGGGCGTTGGCCATGAACTGGGCCAGCAACTGCACCAGCTCCTGCGGCGGGGTCATCTCCGGGTCCTCGACCGAGTCCTTCAGATGCTCGAACTGCAGCAGGTCGAGCTTCTCGTAGGCGGCGCGGACCCGCGGCGTCAACAGGCCGAGGCGCTTCAGGTTGGGGACGATCTTCTGGAACATCATCTGGCGGAAGCCGCGCATGAAGGGCGTCTGCTGCGACCAGTCGTTCCACACCTTGGTGTCCCAGCCGAGGCGTTCGAAGACGGGCGTGATCAACAGGCGCTCGCGCAGCAGGTGGGTCGCCTCGATGACGAACTCCTCGCGCTCGCGCAGCTCCGCCGCGCTCATCTCCTTGCTGTACAGGTCGGCCAGCGACAGCACGCCGAAGGCGACGTGGCGCGATTCGTCCTGCATGACCCGCCCGATCAGGTCCTGGATCAACGGCTCGTCCATCATCTGCATGCGGGTGACCCCGAACGCCGCCAGCGCCAGGCCTTCGACCATGATCTGCATGCCGAGGAAGGTGATGTCCCAGCGGCTGTCGGTGATGATGTCGTCGAGCAGACGGTTGAGGCTCGGCACGCACTCGTAGGAGAGGCCGAGCTTCTCGGTCAGGTAGCGGTGGTACACCTCGACGTGCCGCGCCTCGTCGGCGACCTGGTTGGCGGCGTAGAATTTCGCCTCCTCCCAGGGCACGCCCTGCACGATCTTGGCGGTCGCCAGCAGCGCCCCCTGCTCGCCGTGCAGGAACTGCGACAGCATGAACGCGTTGATGTTGAGCTGGAAGGTGACGACCTCCTCGTCGTTCAGCGCCCTGGGCGGCGCCAGCAGCGTGTTCATCAGCGCCGGCATGCCGTTGGCGACCCGCTCCTTGACCATGCGCTCCAGGTTCACGTCGATCGACCAGTCGAGGTCGTTGGCGTTCCAGGCCAGCGTCTTGCCCTTCTCGTACAGGGTCAGCAGGTTCCGCTTCTCGAGCGCGTAGCGCCAGTCGAAGACGGTCTCCATCGTCGATTTCACGGACTCGAACACCGGGCCCTGCTTCGGGAGCGGCAACGGATTGTGCTGGGTGTACTGCATGCTTACCTCCGGCGATGGCGCGCCGCGGGGTGGCGGCGCGGCTCGATGCCCACGTAACGGAGCACCAGGGTGGTCAGCTCGCGGCGCAGCTCGGCGTCGCTGAGCGGACGCCCCTGGGCGCGCGTCTCCTCGATCAGGACGTGCTGCTGCATGATGGCGAAGGCGGTCTGGATCGCGAGCTCGATGGCGAGCCCGGGATCGGGGTGCGACATCTCGTCGCGGCGGGTGAGGAAGAGGGCGCTCAACCGCTCCTCGACAGTGCGTCGGAAGCGCAGGCCGCCCTCGAGCAGGACGGGATCCTGCAGCGCGTTGACCAGGAAGGCGGCGATGATCGGCCGCCGCTCGCGGGTGATCGACACCAGCTCGGCGACCGCCGCCTCGACGATGGTGGCGGTCGCGGCGTCGGCCCAGCGCGACGCGTCGGCGAGGCGCTCGACCCGCTGCATCAGCTCGAGGAAGTGGCGTTCCTCGAGGGCGCGCAGCAGCTCGTTCTTGTCGCGAAAGCGGGCATAGAAGCCACCCACCGAGGAGCCGGCGCGGCGCGCGATCTCGGGGATCGAGACGGCGTGGTGGCCCTTCTCGATGATCAGCTCCTCGGCCGCGTTGAGCAGCCGGCGCAGCGTCTCCTCGCTGCGCGCCTGCTTCGGCTCGCTGACCGTGCGGAGCTGTGCGACGTTCGCCATCCCGAATCAGAATCCGATTCGGATTCGTATATGAGAGGAAATGGCTTGTCGAGTGATTTCTGGCAGGTGCCACGGCCGTGGGGCGCCGCCTCCGCGATGCCCCACGGCCGTCGCCATCAATGCTCGCGCAGCTCGAGCCTGCCGATCTGATTCCGGTGCACCTCGTCCGGGCCGTCGGCGAGGCGGAGGGTGCGGGTGTTGGCGTAGGCGCGGGCGAGGAAGAAGTCGTCGGAGACGCCGGCCGCGCCGTGCGCCTGGATGGCCCAGTCGACGACCTTCTGCGCCATGTTGGGGGCGGCGACCTTGATCATCGCGATCTCCTTGCGCGCCACCTTGTTGCCGACGGTGTCCATCATGTACGCGGCCTTGAGGGTCAGCAGGCGCGCCTGCTCGATGGCGATGCGCGATTCGGCGATGCGCTCCAGGGTGACGGTCTGCTCGGCGATCGGCTTGCCGAAGGCGACGCGCGACGTGACCCGTTTGCACAACGCGTCGAGGGCGCGCTCGGCGACGCCGATGACCCGCATGCAGTGGTGGATGCGGCCGGGGCCGAGGCGGCCCTGGGCGATCTCGAAGCCGCGCCCCTCGCCGAGCAGGATGTTGGCGGCCGGCACCCGCACGTCCTCGAACAGCACCTCGCCGTGGCCGTGCGGCAGGTCGTCGTAGCCGAACACCGGCAGGTGGCGGAGCACGGTGACGCCGGGGGTGTCGCGGGGCACCAGGATCTGCGACTGCTGCTGATGCGGCGGCGCGTCGGGGTTGGTCTGGCCCATGACGATCAGGATCTTGCAGTGCGGGTGCATGACGCCCGACGTCCACCACTTGCGGCCGTTGATCACGTAGTGGTCGCCGTCGCGGCGGATCTGGCAGCGGATGTTGGTGGCGTCGGAGGAGGCGACGTCCGGCTCGGTCATCGCGAACGCCGAGCGGATGGTGCCGTCGAGCAGCGGCTCGAGCCACTGCCGCTGGTGTTCGGCCGTGCCGTAGCGCTCGAGCACCTCCATGTTGCCGGTGTCCGGCGCGGCGCAGTTGAAGACCTCGGGCGCCATGCCGGAACGGCCCATGATCTCGCACAGCGGCGCGTACTCGAGATTGGTGAGCCCGGCGCCGCGCTGGCTTTCGGGCAGGAACAGGTTCCACAGCCCAGCCGACTTCGCCTTCTTCTTCAGCTCCTCGATGATTGGCGGCTGCGCCAGGCGGTTGGCCTCGATCTGCCGCTTTTCCAACTCCTCGTTCGGGTAGATGTGCTCGTCCATGAACGCCTGCAGCTTCTTCTGCAGCTCGACGACCTTGGGCGAATAGGCGAAGTCCACGCGCGTCCTCCTTCGTTCGGGCGCTGTCTCTAACAGAGGGACACCACGGATGACACGGATGTCACGGATGCTCCCGGATCGGATCGGTGCGGAGCCGTCTCATCCGTGTTCGATGTTCTGGGCGCTCACGGCGCCGGTCGCGGATCCACCAGCCAGGTCGGCAGCAGCTCCGACACCGTCGGATGGATCGACATCGCCCAGCGCGGGGTCTGCCATGGCCGGTCGGCGCGCAACATGGCGAGAACGCCGTGGATCGCCGCGTCGGAGCCGCGGGACGGTCATCGCTGGGTCGCGCCCGTCGACGGCTCGCGTATCACCCGCCCGCGATGGTGGCGCTGCTCACTCGCGATGCAGCGCCGCCGCGGTGAGCTGGGCGGCGTCGGGGGGCGCGAGCGCCGGCACCTCGATGACGACGCGGTGGATGGTGCCGGCGAACGGGAAGGGAGGCTGGTAGTCGTCGCATACCGGAAAGCCGCGGTCGCGGCCGATCAGCAGGCCGGCGCCGCCGATCTGCCAGCGCATCGGCAGGCGGCGCGGCAGCGGGCCCTCGGCGACCGCGGTGCCGTCGACGAACAGGTGCAGCGTGCGGCCGGTGCGCGCCCACTGGTACTCGGCGACCAGCGCGTGCCGGCCGGGGGCCAGCGCCGCTGGCGCGGTGAAGCGGAAGAGCTCGCCGAGGATGTTGAAGGCGACGACCGGCCGTCCGGCGACGAGGTAGAACGCCCAGCCGTTGCTCCAGTCGCCGAGGGCGCAGATGACGCCGCCGCTCCCGGCGGCGACCTCGACGTCGGCGAGCAGCCGGAAGCCGCCCCCCAGGGGCGGCAACGCGTCCTCCGACACCGGCCCGCCGCCCGGCAGCAGCACCGCCTGCCAGCGCGGTCCCCACGGCGCCGGTTCGAGCGCGCTGGCGCGACCGAGGAACGAATCGAGCAGCGGCAGGACGTTGTTGCGCCCCGCCTCCACCCACCACAGCTCCTGCAGGGCGCGCAGCCGATCGGGGTGCTGCGCGCCGATGTCGTGGGCCTCGGCGAAGTCGGTGCCGAGGTCGAACAGCGCCCAGTGGTCCTGGTCGAAGTCGCTGCTGCCCGACACCTGCTCGCGCTCGACGGTGAGCTGCGGGCCGACGTGGTCGGTCGTCGCCTTCCAGCCGTCGTGGTAGATGGCGCGGCTGCCGAGCATCTCGAAGTACTGGGTGCGGCGCGGCGCCGGCGCGCCCGGCGACTCGAGGACCGGCAGCAGCGAGGCGCCGTCGATCGGCTGCTGGGCGACGCCGTCGACGACCTCGGGCGCGGCGATGCCGGCGGCCTCGAGCACCGTCGGCATGACGTCCACGGCGTGACAGAACTGCGGCCGGATGGCGCCGCGGTCGGCGATGCGCCGCGGCCAGCGGGCGATCAGCGGCGTGCGCACGCCGCCCAGCCAGGCATAGCGCTTCCACAGGCGGAGCGGGGTGTTGCCGGCCCAGGCCCAGCCCCAGGCGTAGTGGTTGTAGGCGCGGAAGCCGCCGAGATCGTCGATGCGGCGCAGCGTGTCGTCGAGCTCGTCGACGCGATCGTGGATGAAACGGTGCTCGTTGAAGGAGCCGATCGGCCCGCCCTCGGCGCTGGCGCCGTTGTCGGAGAGCAGCAGGACCAGGGTGTCGTCGAGCGCGTCGACGCGCTCCAGGAAGGCGAGCAGGCGGCCGATCTGCGCGTCGGTGTGGGCGAGGAAACCGGCGAAGGCTTCCATCATGCGGGCGTAGAGGCGCCGCTGATCGGCGGGCAGCGCGGTCCATTCGGGGATCCACGCCGGCCGCTCGCTCAGCGTCGTGCCGGCGGGGACGACGCCCGTGGCGAGCTGACGGGCGAAGGTGTCGGCGCGGAAGGCCTCCCAGCCGGCGTCGAAGCGGCCGGCGAAGCGGTCGATCCACTGCCGCGGCGCCTGGTGCGGCGCGTGCATCGCGCCGGGCGCGAAGTAGCAGAAGAACGGCTTGGCCGGCGTCGCCTGGCGCTGGTCGTGGATGAGGCGGATGGCCTGATCGGCGAGGTCCTCGGTGAGGTGATAGCCCTCCTCGGGACGGCGCGGCGGCTCGAGGAAGCCGTTGTCGCGCACCAGCTCGGGCGTCCACTGGTTGGTGTCGCCATTGAGGAAGCCGTAGTAGCGCTCGAAGCCGAGGCCGAGCGGCCAGTGATCGAACGGGCCCGAGGCCGACTGCTCCCAGCGCGGCGCGAGGTGCCACTTGCCGACCGCGAAGGTGCTGTAGCCGGCGTCGCGCAGCAGGCGGGGCAGGGCGGCGGCGCTGCGCGGGATGCGCGCGTTGTAGCCGGGAAGCCCGATGGGAATGTCGGTGAGGAAGCCCATGCCGACGGCGTGGTGGTTGCGGCCGGTGAGCACGCAGGCGCGGGTCGGCGAGCAGAGGGCGGTGACGTGGAAGTGGTTGAAGCGCAGGCCGTCCGCCGCCAGGGCGTCGATGGCCGGGGTCTCGACGCCGCCGCCGAAGCAGCCGAGCTGGGCGAAGCCGAGGTCGTCGAGGACGATGAGGAGCACGTTCGGCGCGCCGGCCGGCGGTCGCCGCGGCGGTGGAAAGGAAACGGCGGAGTCCGCCATGGTGCGGCCGAGGGTCTGGCGTGTTGGCATGCGCCCTCATAGGACTTCGCGCTCGGATGACTCAACCGCGCCGGGCGCGAGATTTTTTTCGCCACCGTCTGGACAGAACCGGTCGGGAATTGTACGGACCAGTACGTACATGAAGCGCGGGCGCTACCAGAAGAGCGACATCAGCCGTGAGCGGATCCTCGAAGCCGCCAGCGCGGTGTTCGCGACCCGCGGCTACGCGGGCGCCGGTGTGGATCGGCTGGCGGAGCGCTCGGGAATCGCCAAGACCGCCATCTACTACCATTTCGGCAACAAGGAGGGGCTGCTGGCGGCGGTCCTGGAACGGGCGGCGACGCAGTGGATCGACGCCATCCAGTCGGCCGCCAGCGAGGGCGGCGATCCGCTGCAGCGCCTGGACCGCGCCCTCGCCGGCATGCGCGCCATGCTCGAGGAGCGGCCGTGGATCTACAAGCTGTTCCAGATCCTGGCGCTCGAGGTGGCGGACGAGAAGCCGGAGATCCGCGCCACCCTGCGCGCCATCCTCGACAAGGCGCGCACCGCGATCGTCGACGGCATGCGCGAGGCGCTCGGCACCTCGGTGCCCGGCGGCGAGCTGATCGCCAGCACCATGTTGGCGATGCTCGACGGCATCTCGCTCGGCATGCAGATCGACGACACGCTGTCCCTCGACGAGAGCTTCAGCGAGCTGCGGCGCCTCGTCGCCTTCATGGTGACGACCAGGCTGAATCCGGAGCTGGCGCGGCTGTTCGAGCAGCCGCTCGAGTCGCTGCGCTCGGCGGCGCCGCCGAGCCCGCAGCAGGGAGACACGAACGATGAGCGCAGTGGCCAGTCTGAGCGGTGAGCTGCCGCAGGAGGAACGGGCGCGCGTCGATGCCGAGGAGGCGTACCGGCGGCTGCTCGCCCGCCTCTCGCACCAGTCGGTGGTGAAGCACTACGACGCCTACGCCGACGTGCCCTGGGACGATCCCGCCTTCGCCATCGATGCGGAGGATCCGCGCTGGGAGCTGAGCGAGCGGGATCCGCTCGGCGCCACCGCCTGGTACCGGGCGCAGCCGGCGCCGATCCGCGCCCGCATCGGCCTGCACATGATCGCCACCTTCGCCCGCATCGGCTGGCAGTTCGAGAGCGTCCTGAAGCGCGGCCTGCTGGAATTCGCCCTCCGCCTGCCGGAGAACGCGCCGGAGTTCCGCTACTGCTACCACGAGGTGATCGAGGAGGCGCAGCACTCGCTGATCTTCCACGAGTTCGTGCAGCGCACCGGCCTGGCGACCCGCCCGCCGCGCATCCTCGGCGTCGGCGACCGCCTGGTGGTCGGCTTCGCGCGCCGCTTTCCGGAGCTGTTCTTCTTCTTCGTCCTCGCCGGCGAGGATCCGATCGACTACACGCAGCGCGAGATGCTGCAGGGCGAGCGCGCGCTGCACCCGCTGCTCGAGCGCATCAGCCGCATCCACGTCACCGAGGAGGCGCGCCACATCGCCTTCGCGCGCCACTACCTGCGCCGCAACGTGCCGAAGCTGCGCGGGCCGAAGCTGTTCATCCTGCGCCTGCGCACGGCGATCGTGATGACCATCGCCTCGCGCATGATGAGCCGGCCATCGCGGCACGTGGTGCGCACCTACGGCATTCCAGCGGAGGTGCTGCGCGAGGCCTACGGTCCGGGTTCGAAGGGCGCCGACTACATCAAGCGCGCCCTCTTCAAGCCGCGCGAGCTGTGCTGGGAGCTGGGGGTGCTGAACGAGCGCTGGGCCGGGCTCTGGAAGCGGCTCGGCATCTACGCCCCCGCGGGCTCTCCCGTCTGAGATCACACGGCGGCCGCCGACTTGCCCGCGACGGCCGCCGCCCGAACCGCCCGCGGCGTACCCCCTTGCGCCGCGGGCGGGTCAAAAGACCGGTGGCGGCGGCGCGCCGCGGGCGAAGAACGCCTCGACCTCGGCCAGCACCTGACGGGTGGGGCCGATCACCCGGCGCGCCGGCGGCAGCGAGGCGAGGAACACCTGGCCGTAGGCCTTGCTGGCGATGCGGCTGTCGAGGATCACGACGCAGCCGCGATCGCTGCGGCTGCGGATGAGGCGGCCGAAGCCCTGTTGCAGCTTGATCGCCGCCTGCGGCACGGTGTGCTCGGCGAACGGATCGCCGCCGCGCTCGGCGATCGCCTCGACCCGCGCTTCCTCCAGCGGTTCGCTGGGGACGCGAAAGGGCAGGCGGGCGATGACGACGCAGCGCAGCGCGTCGCCGCGCACGTCGACGCCCTCCCAGAAGCTGTCGGTCGCGAACAGCACCGCCCGCGGATCGGCGGCGAAGCGGCGGAGCAGCATCTGGCGGCTGAGCTCGCCCTGGCGCAGCGGCAGATAGCCGCCGGCGCGCAGCCCGTTGGCGAGCTCGAACCAGGCGCGGTTGAGCGCCGCATACGAGGTGAAGAGCAGGAAGGTGCCGCCGCGGGTGGCGGCCAGGACGTGGCGCATGGCGTCGTGGCTGGCGGCGTCGTGGCCGGCGGCGTTCGGCTCCGGCAGGTCGGCGGGGACGACGAGCAGCGCCTGGCGCGCGAAGGCGAACGGCGAAGCGACCCGCAGGGTGTCGACGCGCTCCGGCAGGCGCACCCGGTCGATGCCGACGCGCTGGTGCAGGAAGTCGAAGCGCCCGTTCACGGTCAGCGTCGCCGAGGTGAGCACCGCGGTCGCGAAGGGGTCGAAGAGCGCCGCCGCGAGCTGGGCGCCGACGGCGATCGGCGCCCGGTGCAGCGACAGGCTGACGGCGCCGTTGGCGCGCTGGCGGCGCTCGATCCAGGCGCAGTGGCCGCGGGCGTCCTCGGTGAAGTCGACCAGCGCCTCGGCGAGGGCGCGCAGCCGGTTGCCGACGGCGGCGAGCTCGGTGGCGAGATAGCGGATCTGCGGCGCGACGTGCTCGGAGAGCCGGTCGATGCGCTCGAGGACGCCCGCGAAGTCGCCCGCGAAGGCGTCGAGGGCGCGCGCGAGGCGGCCGGTGCGCTCCACCAGCTCGCGCCAGAAGGCGGTGTCGCGCACCGCCTCGGTGATCCGCAGCTTGGCGGCGCGCTCGTCGCCGCGGCGCAGGGGCAGGGCGTCGAAGGCGGCGCAGAGCGCGTCGAAGCAGTCGGTCGCCTCGGCGACGACGCTCGGACAGGCGGCGGCGAGGCGGCCGTCGATCCAGTGCGCGGCGCCGGTGGCGATCGGCTCGTCGGCGGCATCGTCGACGGCATCGAGCGCCAGCGCCAGCGCCGGCAGGATGCCCTTGCCGGTCTGCCGCCGGCTCTGCAGGCGGCCGCAGGCGCGCTCGATCATCGCCAGGCTGGCCTGGGCGCCGAAGTAACTGGTGGCGACGTCCTCCAGGTGGTGCGCTTCGTCGATGATCACCCGGCCGCTGGGCGGCAGGACGCCGCTCTGGGTGTAATCGCCGACCTCGGCCCGCAGCGCCAGATCGGCCATCAGCAGGTGGTGGTTGGCGACCAGGATGTCGGCCGCCGCCGCGGCGCGGCGGGCGCTGTAGAAGAAGCAGCTCGAGTAGTAGGGACAGCGGGCGCGCAGGCAGTTGTCGTTCTCCGACACCACCTGCTCCCACACCTCCGGCCGCGGCCGCACCGCCAGATCGGCGAGGCTGCCGTCCGCGGTCTGCGTCGCCCACGCGAGCACCTGCCGCAGCTCGCCCAGCAGCTCGTCCTCGACCAGCAGCGTCGGCTGCGCTTCGGCCTGCGCCGCCTTGCGCTTGCAGAGGTAGTTGCCGCGGCCCTTGACCAGGGCGACGCGGGCCTCGAGCCCGGCGCGCTGGGTGAGCAGCGGCAGGTCCTTGTGCACGAGCTGCTCCTGCAGGTTGATGGTGTGGGTCGAGATCACCACCCGCTGCTGGTTGGCGCGGCTCCAGAGGATCGCCGGCACGAGGTAGGCGAGCGACTTGCCGGTGCCGGTGCCGGCCTCGACGCTGAGGATGCCGTCGTCGTTGAACGCCGTGGCCACGGCGCGCAGCATCGCCAACTGTTGCGGCCGCTCCTCGAAGCCGTCCAGCGCGGCGCCGACGGCGCCGTCGGCCGACAACAGCGCGGCGGCGGCGGCGGCGTCGACCGCGGCGGGCGTGGCCGGGCGGTGCGGTTCGACGACGACGTAGACCCGGGCGACGGCATTGTCGACGAGGTAGGCGCCGACACCGCCGTTGCCGAGCGCGGAGGCGATCGAGAGGTCGGCATCCGACGGCCGCAGCACGCCGCTCGGGTGGTTGTGGATCACCACCTCGCCGGGGCGCGGCACCTGCAGGATCGCCGGCGCGGCGTGGCGGTTGCCGCGCGCCAGGATGCGGACGTCGCTGACCAGACCGTCGTCGCCGACGCTGCCGAGCGCGAACACCTCGTTGCCGCCGGCGTCCTCGATCGCGGCCCGCAGCGCCGCCGCCGCCGCATCGGTGAACCGCTCCGGCATCGCGGCACTAAACCACAGACGCCGGGAAGGACACAGAGGCCTCGCTGCCCTCGCCGATCCGCTGTGGTACAGAGCGACCCATGATCACGACCGTGGGCCTGGTGCAGATGCGCTGCGGAGGCGACGTGCGGGCGAACCTCGATCGCGCCATCGCCGGCATCGAGGAGGCGGCGGGCAGGGGAGCGCAGCTCGTCTGCCTGCAGGAGCTCTTCCGTTCGCAGTACTTCTGCCAGTCCGAGGACACCGCGACCTTCGAGCTCGCCGAGCCGATTCCCGGCCCGAGCAGCGAGGCGATCGGCCGGGTGGCGAAGGCGCGCGGCGTCACCGTGGTGGCGTCGCTGTTCGAGAAGCGCGCCGAGGGCGTGTTCCACAATACCGCGGTGCTGGTCGGCGCCGATGGCGCCATCGCCGGCATGTACCGCAAGATGCACATCCCGGACGATCCGCTCTACTACGAGAAGTACTACTTCACGCCCGGCGACGTCGGGTTCCGCAGCTTCGACACCGGGCACGGCCGGGTCGGCGCCCTGGTGTGCTGGGACCAGTGGTTCCCCGAGGCGGCCCGCCTCACCGCGCTGCGCGGCGCCGAGCTGCTCGTCTACCCGACGGCGATCGGCTGGCACCCGCGCGAGAAGGACGAGCACGGGGCGGCGCAGTACGACGCCTGGCAGACCATCCAGCGCAGCCACGCCATCGCCAACGGCGTCTTCGTCGTCGCCGTCAACCGCGTCGGCCTCGAGGGCAACCTGGAGTTCTGGGGCGGCTCCTTCGTCGCCGATCCGTTCGGCCGCGTCCTGGCGCGCGCCAGCCACGATCGCGAGGAGGTGCTGGTGGTGGCGTGCGATCGCAGACTGATCGCCGAGACGCGGCGCAACTGGCCGTTTCTCCGCGATCGTCGGATCGACGCCTACGACGGGCTGCTGAAGCGCTACCTCGACTGATGCTGACGCCGACCCCCGGCAGTCCGGCGGCGCTCGGATTCCGCATGCCGGCGGAATGGGAGCCGCACGCCGCCACCTGGCTGTCGTGGCCGCACAAGGCCGCGTCGTGGCCCGGCAAGCTGGAGCGCATCCCGCCGCTCTGGGTCGAAATGGTGCGCCACCTGGTGGTCGGCGAGCTGGTCCACCTGCTGGTGAACGACGCCGCGCCGGCGGCGACGGTGCGGGGCATGCTCGAGCGCGCCGGCGTGGGGCTGGAGCGCGTGCGCCTGCACGAGGTGCCGACCGACGATGCCTGGATGCGCGACCACGGGCCGACCTTCATCACCCGCGGCAGCGAGCTGGCGCTGGTCGACTGGCGCTACAACGCCTGGGGCGGCAAGTACCCGCCGTGGGAGAACGACGACCGCGTGCCGCGGGCGGTCGCCGAGCTGCTCGACGCGCCGCGCTTCGAGCCCGACCTCGTGCTGGAGGGCGGCTCGATCGACGTCGACGGCGCCGGTACCCTGCTGACCACCGAGCAGTGCCTGCTGAACCCGAACCGCAACCCCGGGCGCTCGCGGGCCGAGATCGAACAGGCGCTCTGCGACTACCTCGGGGCGCGGCGCGTGCTGTGGCTCGGCGACGGCATCCTCGGCGACGACACCGACGGCCACGTCGACGACCTCACCCGCTTCGTCGCGCCGGCGACGGTGGTCACCGCGGTCGAGGAGGATCCGGCGGATCCGAACCACGCCCCGCTGCAGGAGAACCTGCGGCGCCTGCGCGCCATGCGCGACGCCGGCGACCGGCCGCTGCGGCTGATCACCCTGCCGATGCCGGCGCCGGTGGAATACGAGGGCCAACGCCTGCCGGCGTCGTACGCGAACTTCTACATCGGCAACGCCGTCGTGCTGGTGCCGGTGTTCGACTGCGCCAACGATGCCCGCGCCCTGGCGACGCTGCGCGAGGTGTTCCCCACCCGGCGAGTGGTCGGCATCGCCGCCACCGACATGGTGTGGGGCCTCGGCGCCTGCCACTGCGTGACCCAGCAGCAGCCGGCAGCGCCCGCGGCCGTCGGCGCGTGAACGCGGTACGCCGGGGCTACGGCGCCAGCTCGCGGGCGCGGCGCTCCGCCTTCTCCCACATGCGCAGATAGGCCTCGGCGGAGCGGAAGAGCGGCTCGAGCTCGGCGTCGCTGACGCCGTCGCGGCGCACGTCCTCGATCAGGTCGGGCAGCAGGCCGATCTCCGCCAGGCCCTCGGTGTTGAAGTCGAGGGTGCGGTGGCCGACCTTGGGCTGCTGGAAGATGACGTCACCGGCGTACGAGGTGAACGGGTAGGTGAGCGGATCGCTCTGCGGCGTCGAGCCGCAGACGCTCTTCGGCCCGAAGCGCGGTCCGGGGGCGCCGGCGAAGCCGTTGAGGTCGAGGCCGAAGCCGAGCCCCGGGTAGCCGCCGTTGTCGCGGATGCGCTGCAGCCGCGCCTGGTAGCCGTCATCGACGGTGGCGCGTTCGCTGGCCGAGCGGCAGCGCCCGAAGCCCGAGGTCGAAATGCCGCCGAGCGCGTAGAGGCGGCCGAAGTTGTCGAGCCCGTGCGTGCCGGCGGCCGGATAGTCGTGCGCCTCGAGGATCTCGAAGGCGCGGCGGTAGGCCTGGCGCGGCAGGTGGTCGAGCTCGACGATCATGCCCTTGGCGATCATGCGCTCGATCAGCAGCTCGCCGAGGGGCGTCAGGCCGGCGTTCTGGCAGTGGGTGCTCTCCCCCGGGATCGGCGGCGCCAGCAGGCGTGCGAGGAACGGCGCGAAGGTGGCGATGGGGTCGAGGAAGAACTGGCTGAAGTCGTTCGGCGGCGGCGCGAAGTAGTCCTCGCGCGGCTCGTTCATGCCGGGGAAGGTCATCGGACCGCGGTCGAACACGGTGGGGACGCTGTCGTCGCAGGCGGTGGTGAAGTTGGAGAAGTGGCCGGTCTGGATGATGTTGCCGAGCTCGATGAAGCCCTTGTTGCCGTCGCCGGCGGAGAAGGCGTTGTCGTACTTGTGCACCGGGAACAGGACCCGCACCCCGAGGTCGTAGTAGTGGTCGAGGCGCTCCTGGACGTCGGCCTCGCTGCAGGCCGGGAACTCCTCGCTCGGGGTCAGGAAGCAGTTGAAGAGGTTGGAGGTCTCGATGCCGAGCACGACGGCCATCTTGCCGGCGCGGATCACCTCCCGGGCCTCGGCCGGCGAGGTCACGATGCGGAACCAGCCGGCGCCGGGGCCGCCGGACTGGGCGTCGATGTAGTCCTGCATGTGGCGGACCTCGACGAGCTGCCGGTCGACCGCGACCATGTCGTTGCACGAGTAGCGGATCGGCTGGATGCCGCCGCGGCCGAGGAGGTCGCAGATGATCTGGTTGTTCACCGCGTGCTGGACGACGAGCCGCAGGCCGCCGAGGTACGCGCGTTCGAGCCACTTGTAGTACTGCACCTGGTGCGTCGAGCTGTCGAAGGCGCTCGGCCAGGTGGTGAAGTCCGGGTAGCCGGCGGTGAAGTGGTTGAAGTCCGGCAGGCGCCCGGTGAGCAGCGCGCCGATGAAGTCCTCGAGCTTGACGTTCGAGCCGGCATCGTAGCCGGCGCCGAACAGGTCGGCGCGCCCTTCGGGGCCGTGGAATCGCTCGCAACTGCCGAGCGCGTGCTCGACGCCGAGCGGGTGGAAGGGGGCGCCGTGGAAGATGCCGCCGCCGCCGAAGCCGAAGTTGGCGAGGATGTGGGAGTGGGCGTCGCTGAAGCCATAGACCGCCCCGTCCGCGAACTCGGTGCGCGTAACCGCGCCGGTGGTGAAGGTGTCCTCCTCGGGGAACGGCGCGCAGCCGTGCGCCGGGTCGAGGGTTACCGGCGTCGCCGCCGCGCCGACGCCGCCGGCCGAGAGGTAGGCGCCGCTCTTGCGATGGCGGAGGAGGAGCTCGTCCGGCTCCGCGCCCGGCAGCAGATCCCACTCCGCCTCGGACTGGAAGTCGTCGTCGACGGTGGTGATGTCCGACTCCAGCGTCGTCTCGCGCCCCAGGCCGGCGCCGTCGGAGACGAGGTAGCCGGCGGCGTCGTCGTACAGCAGATAGCTGCCGAGGCGCGACGCCTTGAAGAAGAACGGCGTGGCGCCGGCGTCGGCGCTGAGGGCGAAGCCGTCGCCGTCGCGGACCAGGGCGCCGGCGGCGGTGGCGACGGTGTAGCAGCCGTTGGCAAAGCTGTAGATGCTGGCTGCGACGCGGGTCGGGGTCGGCGTGACCGTGAGGGTGGCGGTCTCCGGCGCGGTGGGCGAGGCGGGCGGCGTCGCCGTCGCGGTCGGCGGGTTCGTCGCCGCGGTCGTCGCGGTCGCGGTCGCGGTGGCGGTGGCGGTGGCCGCGGCGTGCGCCGTGACGGTGGCGGTCGCCGAGGCCGTCGGTGGCGACGTGGGCGTGGCCGGGCGTGCGTCGGTGTCGTCGCCGCAGGCGGCGAGGAGGAGCAGCGAAAGCGCCAGGCGCAGGGGAAGCGAATGCGGATGAGGAACCATATCCGTGACCCTGTATCGACTGCGTCGCAGTCAGGCAAAGGCATTCGCGGCCGCCGGGGCGGCCGCTGGTGCCGGCGCCTCCGCCCCGCTAAGAGCACCATCGACTGAGGGAGGCACGGCGATGGGACGGATGGCGATTCTCGGCGGGACGGGACCGGAGGGCATCGGCCTCGGCCTGCGCTTCGCGATGGCGGGCGAGGAGGTCGTCATTGGCTCGCGGCAGGCGCAGCGGGCCGAGGATGCGGCCCGCGACATGCGCGCCAAGCTCGACGGCATCGGCTGCCGGACGCCGGTGCGCGGCGCCGACAACGCCGCCGCGATCGACGGCGCGGACATCGTCGTCGTCTCCTTCCCGTACGCCGGCGTCGGCGACCTGCTGCCCGGCATGGCGCCGCGGCTCGAGGGCAGGCTGGTGCTCGACGTCATCAATCCGCTCGAGCGGGTGAACAAGGTCTTCGTCTCCGCCCAGGTGCCGGAAGGCTCGGCGGCGGAGCGCATCCAGGCGCTGCTGCCGGGGAGCTTCGTCGTCGCCGGATTCAAGAACGAGAGCGCGGAGGAGCTGGTCGAGGTGCACCACCCGGTGGAGGGCGACATCGTCGTCTGCAGCGACCACGCGGAGGCGAAGCGGACGATCATCGACCTGGTGAAGCGGATCCCCAACTATCGCCCGGTGGATGCCGGCGCGCTGGTGAACGCCCGCGTCACCGAGGGCATCACGGCGATGCTGCTCAACATCAACCGCCGCTACAAGGCGGTGACCTCGATCCGCATCCTCGGCCTCGACGGTCCGGCGCACTGAGCGCCCCGCCATGGTCGGCGCGGCGCCGCTGACGCTCGGACTGGCGGACGGGCGCTTGCAGATCGTCGCCGGCGGCGGCTGCGCGGTCGAGATCGCCGGCGCCGTGCCGGAGCTGACGGTCGACCGCGCCGGCGAGCGCCAACGCTGGCGCGCGGACTCGCTGGTGGCGTTCGAGGGCGGCTGGTCGGCGCTGTGGGCGGAGACGGGCCTGCGCGTGGAGCTGCGCGTCGAGGCGGCCGGCGACGCGGTGGTGCTGCGGACGACCCTCGAGCACGCCGGCGAGGCGCCGCTGCGCCTGGTGGCGATGGCGCCGCTGGCCGTGACGCCGCCGGGCGCCGTGCGCGTCGGCGACGACGTCGGGCGCTGGTCGGTGTACCGCAACGGCTACCAGTCGTGGAGCGGCACCCGCGCCTACGGGGTCGAGGAGGCCGACGCCGATCCGTGGTTCGGCTTCCTGCGCGACTCGCAGACCGACGTCGCGCACCGCGCCAGCGGCCGCCGCGGCGTCTTTCGCTCCGATCTCGTCAGCGCCATCGTCGAGCGCGGCGGCGGGCAGGCCCTGGCGCTCGGTTTCCTCGACGCGGCGGCGTTCCTCAGCGCCGTCGAAGTGGAGGCGCCGGGCGGCCGCTTCCGTCGCCTGGCGGCGGTGGTCGACGGCGACGAACGGCCGCTGCGTCCCGGCGAGCGCCTGGCGCTGCCGCCGCTGTGGCTCGCCGCCGGCGCCGACGGCTGGGCGCTGCTCGAGCAGTGGGCGGTCGCCTGCGGCGCCGCCATGCAGGCGCGCGTCCCCGAGCGCACGCCGCTCGGCTGGTGCTCCTGGTACTACTACTTCACGCGCGTGCGCGAGGCCGACATTCTCGACAACCTCGAATCGCTGCGCCGCCTGCGCGACCGGGTGCGCTGCGACTACGTCCAGGTCGACGACGGGTACCAGCGGGCGATCGGCGACTGGCTGGAGCCGAACGGCAAATTCCCGCACGGCATGCGGTGGCTGGCGCGGCGCATCCGCGACGCCGGCTTCGACGCCGGCATCTGGCTGGCGCCCTTCCTCGTCCGGCCGGAATCGCAGTTGATGCGCGCCCGCCCGGACTGGCTGGTGCGCACGCCGCGCGGCCGCCTGCGCTGGGGCTGCTGGAACCCGATGTGGAGCCTCGGCCGGCCGGCGTACGTGCTCGATACGACGCGCGACGACGTGCTCGACTGGCTGCGCGAGGTGGCGCGCACGATCGTCCACCAGTGGGGCTACCGGCTGCTCAAGCTCGACTTCCTCTACGCCGCGGCGCTGCCCGGGGTGCGCGCCGACCGCGACGCGACCCGCGCCGAGGCGCTGCGGCGCGGCCTGCAGGCGATCCGCGAGGGCGCCGGGCCCGACGCCTTCCTGCTCGGCTGCGGCTGTCCGCTCGGGCCGGCGATCGGCGTCGTCGACGGCATGCGCATCGGCGCCGACGTGGCGCCGTACTGGAGCAACTGGATCAGCCGCGTCCTCAACCGCGGCCGCCACGGGGTCGCCACCGAGCACGCGCTGCGCAACATCCTCACCCGCGCCTTCATGCACCGCCGGCTGTGGCTGAACGATCCCGACTGCCTGATGGTGCGGGCGCGCGAGACCCGCCTGACGCCGGCCGAGGTGCAGACCCTGGCGACGGCGATCGCCCTCACCGACGGCATGTTCGTGCTCAGCGACCGCCTCGACGGGTTGCCGCCGGAGCGCCTGGAGTGGATCGAACGGGTGCTGCCGCTGCTCGGCGGCGAGGCGCGGGTCGACGATCTCTTCGAACGCGATCTGCCCGAGCGCCTGCGCGCCGGGTATCCGGGGGCGGAAGCGGTGGGCCTGTTCAATTTCTCGCGCCGCGCCGCCGAGCGACGACTGGTCGTGGCGCCCGGCACCGCGGTGCGCGACGTCTGGGGGGCATCGCCGCTGGCGGTCGTGGACGATGCGCTGACGCTGTCGCAGGTGCCGCCGCACGGCTGTCGGCTGCTGTGGCTGGAGGAGCCGACTCCCATTGAAGGCGACACCGCCGGCGATTAGGGTCGAGTCGACATGGATGCCCCGGTCGAGAAGAGCGGCGCCGAGCTGGCCGACGAGCTCGCCCGCTTGCAGCAGCCGAACCTGTACTCCCCCGCCGCCTGCGACGCGATGGCGCGCACCATCGCCCGCATCCACGCGCTCAAGCGCGAACGCAACGCGGTGATCCTGGCGCACAACTACCAGCGGCCGGAGATCTTCGAGGTCGCGGACGTCGTCGGCGACTCGCTCGAGCTGGCGCGCCAGGGGCAGGCGATGGACGCCGAGGTCATCGTCCTCTGCGGCGTCCACTTCATGGCCGAGTCGGCGAAGATCCTCTCGCCCGAGAAGACGGTGCTGATCCCCGACCTGCGCGCCGGCTGCTCGCTGGCCGACAGCGTCGACCCCGACGCCCTGGTGGCGCGCCGGGACGAGCTGCGCGCGCTCTATCCCGACCTGCAGGTGGTCGCCTACGTGAACACCAGCGCCGCCGTGAAGGCGGTGGTCGACGTCTGCGTCACCTCCGCCAACGCGGTGAAGATCGTGCAGCGGCTGCCGACCGAGCACATCCTGTTCGTGCCCGACGAACACCTGGCCAGCTACGTCCAGCGGGAGACGGCGAAGACGGTGATCAGTTGGGACGGCAACTGCTACGTCCACCACCAGATCACGCCCGAGAACATCCTGGCGGTGAAGCGGACGCTGCCGGACGTGAAGGTGCTGGTGCACCCGGAGTGCCGCAGCGACGTGATCGCGCTCGCCGACGCGGTGCTCTCGACCAGCGGCATGGTGCGCTACGCCAAGGAGAGCGCCGCCCGCGAGTTCCTGATCGTCACCGAGTGCGGGCTGTCGGACAAGCTGCTGCTCGAGGTGCCGGAGAAGACCTTCTACAAGGCCTGCAAGCTCTGCCAGTTCATGAAGATGATCACCCTCGAGTCGACGCAGCGGGCGCTCGAGCGGATGCAGCACCGGATCGAGCTGAGCGACAGCGTGCGCCAGGGCGCCGAGCGCAGCCTGCGGCGGATGCTCGAGCTGAGCGCGTAGGCGGACGATCCGGCCGGTGGCGGCTGCCGCTCCGGCGGCGCCCGCGCAGCTCCAAGGACGTGCAAACCGCCTGAGTTGACTCCGCCGCCCGTTTCCTCTGGGTTGCGGAGGATCGATGGCCACCACGACGCGCTCGCCGCAGATGGCGCTTGCCGGCATCTCGGCGTCGACCTCGCGCGTCGACCTGATGCGCATCATCTGGACGCTCTCGTGGCCGGCGATCATGACCTTCGGCCTCGAGTCGCTGGTCGGTCTGATCGATGCGCTGATGGTCGGCCGGCTCGGCGCCCACGCCGTGGCGGGGGTCGGCGTCGGGACGCAGATCCTCAACGCGGTGAGCGTCATGAACATGGCCCTGGCCACCGGCACCGTGGCGATCGTCGCCCGCCACATCGGCGCCCAGCAGCGGGCGCACGCCGAGGCGGCGCTGGTGCAGTCGATCTACCTGGCGCTGCTGATGGGCGTCGCCATCGCCGTGCCGGTCATCGCGTGGGCGCCGCGCATGGTCGGCGTCTTCGCCGACGATCCGGAGGTCCTGGCGGCCGGCACCGCCTTCGTCCGCACCATCATGCTCGGCGTGCCGGCGATGGCGGTGTTCGCGGTGATCGCCGCCGGCCTGCGCGGCGCCGGCGACATGCGCACGCCGTTGCTCATCGGCGCCCTGCTGAACCTGCTCAACGTGAGCGTCGCCTACACGCTGATCTTCGGCCGCTTCGGCTTCCCGGTCCTCGGCGTGCGCGGCGCCGCGGCGGCCAGCGCCATCGCCTTCTGGGTCGGCGCCCTGCTCGGCCTGGCGGCGTTGCTCCGCCGGCGCGGGGCGCTGACGCTGCGCCGCGGCGAGCTGGCGCCGCATCCGCAGATGGCGCGGCGCGTCCTCGCCGTCGGCAGCCCGACCGCCATCGAGCAGTTGCTGATGCAGATCGGCTTCCTGCTCTATCTCGGCATCGCCGCCCGCTACGGCACCGCGGCGGTGGCGGCGTACTTCATCGGGGTCCGCATCCTGGCGCTGTCCTTCCTCCCCGGCTTCGGCTTCAGCGCCGCCGCCAGCACCATCGTCGGCCAGCAGCTCGGCGGCGGCCAGCCCGAGAATGCCGCGCGCAGCGGCTGGGAGGCGAATCGGCTGGCCGTGGCGCTGATGTCGATCGCCGGCCTCGTCATCTTCCTCTTCGCGCGCCCGATCGCCGGGCTGTTCATCGACGACGCCGAGGTGATCGCGGACGCCGTCAGCTTCATCCAGATCCTCGCCCTGGCGCAGCCGCTGATGGCGGCGGATTCGGCGCTCGGCGGGGCGCTGCGCGGCGCCGGCGACACGCGCTTCCCGCTGCTCACGGTCGTGGTCGGGTTCTACGTGGCGCGACTGGGCTGCGCCTGGGCGGCGGCCCATCTGTTCGGTCTGAGCCTGGCCTGGGTTTGGGCGGCCCTGCTCGGCGACTACCTGCTGCGCGCCGTGCTCAAGGGCTGGCGCTTCCGCTCCGGCGTCTGGAAGCGGGCCCGCGTCTGAGGACGCGATCGCGCGCCGAGCCGGCGGCGCGATCGTCAGGGCAGCAGGGGTGGGGCCGTGGCGAAGGTCTTGGGGTCGAAGCGCGCCGGCGGCGCCTCGGTCGTGCGCCACTGGAGCGTCAGGGTGCTGGTCACCTGCATCGGGAAGTTCTCGATCGCGATCTCGGTCGGCAGCCAGCGGCCGGCGATCTGCTGGTGGCCGCGCTCGCGGCGCATGCGCAGCAGGTGGCTCAGGGTATCCTTGTAGCTCATCACCTTCACCGGCACCTGCTTCTCGCGGTCGAAGGTGACGACCACCAGGGTGTACTGCGAGTCGCGCGGGTCGAGTTGGACGGTGGTCTCAGCGGGGCTGCGGTCGACGATCGTCGGCGAGCCGTAGCGCGCGGCATCGAAGGGCTGCAGGTCCTCGCGCGAGAACTCGCTGCCGGCGAGCGCCGCGTCCTTGGCAAATGCCACGGCGGACGCGCCGGCCTTCGGCGAGAGCCACGCGGCGCCGTTCGCCAGCAGCAGCGCCCGGGTGCCGGGTGGCTGGACCTCGAAGTACAGATCGCCGCTCGGTTGCTGCAGGACGGCGACGCGGGCCTGCGTCGTGCCGTCGGGCGAGACGCTGGTCAGCGTGCCGTCGCCGCGCACGGCCGCGGTGGGGCGCGTCCCGGCGGTGGCGCCGGCGAGCAGGGTGGCGAGGTCCTCGCCGCGCGCCGGCGACGCGGCGACGGTGAGGAGGCAAACAGCGACGACACACGACGGACGCGACATGGCGGCACCTCGCGAAGGCAGACACGGTCGACTTCCGGTGCTATCCGCTTTCCCGTGGCATCGGAAGAGCGCGCCGGCGGATTGACAGCGATTCCCGGCCGCGAGTATTGCAGGCAGTCGAGCGTCGGAGGTTGCGCCGACAGAACTGCCAGGGGGGGAGGGTGCCATGCGTAGCTGGAGCGGAGTGCTGGTACACGTGACGATGGCGGCGGTGGTGGTGGGCACGGCAGCGGCGCGGGCAGCAGACGAGGACCCCGCCCTCGCCCAGGGACGCGCCCTGTACGGCGAGTACTGCGCCTCGTGCCACGGCGCCGACGGCAAAGGGGCGGACACGGCGAAGAGCAAGGGATCGGATCTCACCCAGATCGCCAAGAAGAACGGCGGCAAGTTCCCCTTCTACGACGTCATGCTGCAGATCAGCGGCCGCAAGCCCACGGGGCAGGAGCAGGACACCTCGCTGCCGGGCAGCGTCACCTCGCCGCACGGCGACGGCAAGATGCCGTCGTGGGGCCAGATCTTCGCCCGGCAGGAAGGCGTGACGGCGCTCGACCTGCAGTTGCAGACCACCGGCAAGATCATGCTGATCACCGAATACCTGCAGTCGATCCAACAGCGGTAGGAGCGGCGCGGCGATGGGTGAGCGCAAGACCGCCGGCCGCCGGCCGGTCGCCGCGACGCCGCGGCGTCAGGGAGCGACGCGGCTGCGCGCCTGCGTGGTGATCGCCAGCCTGCGCGGCTTCGATCAGTTGAGCGCCCATCTCGATCCGCAGCGCGTCGTGGCGCTGTTGCAGGAGTTCGTCGGGGCGATGGCCGACGTCGCCGTCGCGCACCGCGCGGCGATCGACGCCGTGCGCGGCGACGGCGTGCTCCTTCTCTACGGCGTGCCGGCGCCGCGGCGCGACGATCCGGTGCGCGCGGTGCGCGCCGCCGCCGCCCTGCAGCGTGCGGCGTTGGCGTTGCGCAACCGCTGGCTGTCGGCGGGCGAGAGCCGCGCCGCGGCCCTCGGCCTGGCGGTCGGCGTCGCTGCCGGCGAGGTGCTGGTGGTCGACCTGCGCGCCGGCGGCGGGCGCGACGACACCCTGGTCGGCGAGCCGGTGCGGCGCGCCGAGCGGCTGTGCGCCCTGGCGCGCGACGGCGAGACGCTGGTCGACGAGGCGACGTACGCCAGCGCCGGCGCCCGGCTCGACGGCGAGCTGACGTTCACGCCGCGCCCCCTGGCGACGCGCGGCCGCGAGCCGCGCAGCGCCTATCGCGCTCAGGCGCGGCGGGCCGGCCTGCTGATCGTGCCGCGGCGCGCCGCCGCCACCGCGGCGCCGCTCGCCGGGTGAGCGGCGAAGCGCGCCAGCCAGCGCAGCATCGTCCGCACGCCGTAGCCGCTGGCCCCCTTGGGGTGGCAGGCGAAGCCGTCCGACATCACGGTGCTCGAGAAGTCGACGTGGGCCCACGGCAGGCCGGCGACGAACTCGCGCAGGAAGAGCGCGGCGACGATGCTGCCCGAGTGGCCCTCGCCGACGTTCTTGATGTCGGCGACCCGGCTGTCGATGTCGCGCCGGTACTCCTCGATCAGCGGCAGCTCCCAGAGCATCTCGTTGGCGTCGGCGGCGGCGGCGATGAGCTCGCCGATCAGCCGCCGATCGGTGCCGAGCACCGCCGCGCAGCGCGGTCCGAGGGCGGTGCGGACCACCGCGGTGAGGGTGGCGAAGTCGATGATGCAGTCCGGCCGCTGGCGGGCGGCGTAGGCGAGCGCGTCGGCGAGCACCAGGCGCCCCTCGGCGTCGGTGTTGAGGACCTCGATCGTCGTGCCGTCGCAGGCGCGCAGCACGTCGCCCGGCCGCATGGCGCTGCCGCTCGGCATGTTCTCGGCGCAGGCGATGAAGCCGCGCACCTCGACCGGCAGGCGGAGGGCCGGTAGCGCCGACATGACGCCGAGCACGACGGCGGCGCCGGCCATGTCGCGCTTCTGCGCCTGCATGGCGTCCGCCGTCTTCAGCGACAGGCCGCCGCTGTCGAAGGTGATGCCCTTGCCGACCAGGGCGACGCGCCGGCGCGGGCGCGGCGGCCGGTAGGTGATCTCGACGAAGCACGGCGGCTGGGCGCTGCCCATGCCGACGCCGAGGATCGCGCCCATGCGCAGGCGGGCCAGGGCGCGCCGGTCGTGGACGCGCACCCGCAGCCCGCCGCGCGCCAGGGCGCGCGCCGTGCGCGCCAGGTCCATCGGCGCCAGGTCCTGGGCCGGCGTGTTGGCGAGGTCGCGGGTCAGCGCCGTGGCCGCCGCGGCGACGGCGCCGAGGCGCAGGGCGTCGCGGCGCGGCGCGTCGACGCGGTCGACGGCGACGGTCACCGCCAGCGGCTCCTCGGCGGCCGGCCGCGAGCGGTAGCGGGCGAAGCGATAGCGGGCGAGCGGGATGCCCTCGGCGAGGGCGCGCAGCGCCTCGGCATCGGCGCCGCCGGCGGCGACGGCGACGCGGCGCGCGTGCAGACGGGCCGCGTGGCGGACCACGGCGTCGGCGATCTCGTACCAGATCGGCGGCGCCGCCGCGGCGCCGGCGCCGAGCAGCAGCACGAGCGGCGCTTTCGCCGCCACGCCGTGCGCCCAGCACTCCTGGCCGCGGCCGCCGGTGAACTGGCGGCGACGGCCCTCGGCGAGGAGGACCGCGCGCAGCGGCGCCGGCAGGCGGCGCAGCGTCGGGTCCTCGGCGGGGGGGGCGGTGACCGGGATGACGAGCAGGTCGGTGGCGATGTCGGTGGCGGCGGTGTGGCTGAGCACGAGTGTCATGGTTGGTCCCGTCCGGTGCTGTGTTGCGTGAGATAGGCGAGGAGCGCGCGTTGCTCGTCGCGGCTGAGGGGCGGCACGCCGCGGCGCGCGAGCTCGCCCTGCATGCGCTGCACGGTGACGTCCCACATCGCGGCGGTCAGGCTGCCCGGCGCGTAGATGCGGTGGCAGCCGCCGCAGCGGTCGGCGTAGAGACGGGCCCCGGGCGAATCGGGATCGGGCAGACGGGCGTCGCAGCCGGCGGCGAGGAGGGCGAGCGCGCCCACGGCGAGGAGCCCGCGGCGGCGCACGCTCAGCCCTCGCGCCGGTAGATGGCGCGCTGGCCGAAGCTCTCCTCGACCGACACCTCGACGGCGTCGAGCGGGCCCACCCCCTCGGCGTCGAGCTCGCGCCGCAGCTCGCCGGCGAGATACTGGGCGAGCTCCTCGACCGAGGTGTGGACGATGGGCAACAGCAGGACGTCGCCGCGGGGAAACCGGAACTCGTCCTGTTCGTAGCGCACGTGCACGGTGGTGGCGTCGGCGCGGATCGCGAGGCAGTCGCTGCGCTCGGGGATCAGCAGCCGTTCGTCCAGCCGCTCGCAGAGGCGGCGCGCGATCCGCTTCACGACGCCGAAGTCGACCACGTAGCCCTGCGGCCCGAGCTGACCGTCGAGGGCGATCGCGACGCGGTAGTTGTGGCCGTGCAGCCGCTCGCGAAAGCCGGGATAGGCGATGAAGTGCGCCGCCGAGAACTTGAGATAGTCCTTGGTGACGTGAACGCGGAACGACTCGGCGGCGGCCATGGGATCAGCGTTTGCCTGTAGCACGCGTCCGGGGAGGGGTCGATTCGGTCGCTTGCGCGACCCCGGAAAACGGGCGAGAAGCTCGGCCATGCGCTACGACTTCACGCCGGAGCAACTCGCCTGGCGGGACGAGATCCGGGCCTTCATCCGCGCCCACATCACCCCGGCGCTGCTCGACGAGCAGCGCGAGGCGGGCAACGAGGGCAAGGGGCCGCTGGCGCAGGAGTTCATCGTCAAACTGCGCGACAAGGGCTACTGGGGCATCGCCTGGCCGCCGGAGTACGGCGGCCTCGGGCGCTCGGCCATCGACCAGTGGATCTTCGTCGACGAGCTGGAGGGGGCCGGGGCGCCGATGCTGCCGCTGACCGTCACCTCGGTGGCGCCGACGATCATGCGCATCGGCAGCGAGGCGCAGAAGAAGGCGTGGCTGCCGCGCATCGTCGCCGCCGAGGTCGACTTCGCCGTCGCCTATTCGGAGTCGGAGGCCGGCACCGACATGGCGGCGCTGCGCACGCGCGCCGTCCTGGACGGCGACGAGTGGGTGATCAACGGCCAGAAGATGTGGAACACCATGGCGCACATGGCGACCCACAACTGGGTGGCGCTGCGCACCGAGCCCGACGCGCCGAAGCACAAGGGCATCTCGATGATGATCGTGCCGATGGACGCCCCGGGCGTCTCGGTGCAGCCGATCTACGTCTGGCCCGGGCTGCGCACCAACGCGCTCTTCCTCGACAACGTGCGCGTGCCGCGCGACTACCTGATCGGCGAGCGCGGCATGGGCTTCTACTACGCGGCGATGGCGCTCAACTTCGAGCGCCTGTCGATCGGCTCGGTGGCGATGGTGCGGCGCTATTTCCGCGAGCTGGTGGCGCTGGTGCGCGAGCTGGAGATCGACGGCCAGCCGCTGCGCGCGCAGCCCTGGGTGCGCGAGCGCCTGGCGCGCCTGGCGGTGGACATCGAGGCGGCGCGCATGATCGGGCTGGAGACCGCGTGGGCGCTGGAGCAGGGCGCGGTGCCGGCGGCGCAGTCGTCGATGGCCAAGGTGTTCGTGAGCGAGCTGACGCAGCGGGTGGCCGACGCCGGCACCGAGATCCTCGGCCTGAACGGCCAGCTCCATCCGGAAGAGCCGAGCGCGCTATTGCACGGGCGCATGCAGTGGCTCTACCGCATCGCCCCGATGCTCGCCTTCGGCGGCGGCACCAACGAGGTGCAGCGCAACATCATCGCGATGCTCGGCTACGGGCTGCCGCGCAAGTGAGGAGCGACCGGTCATGCGGCTGATCCCGACCCCGGAGCAGCAGGAGCTGTGCGACGCCGTCGCCCGCTTCTGCGCCGAGCAGATCACCCCCGAGCGCCTGCTCGCCTGGCAGCGGGAGCCGCGCGGCATCGACGGCCGGGCCTGGGACGCCATCGCCGAGCTCGGCTGGTTCGGGCTGGCCCTGCCGGAGGCGCGCGGCGGCAGCGGACTCGGGCTGATCGAGCTGGCCCTGCTGCTGCGCGAATGCGGCCGCGGCCTCATCCCGCGCAGCGTGATCAACGCCATCCGCGCCGGCTGGGCCCTGGCGCGGCTCGCGCCCGAGGCGCCGGAGCTGGAGGCGATCGCCGCCGGGCGCGCCATCGTGGCGTTGGCGCTCGACGAGCAGCACGCGCGCGACCCGCGCCACTTCCTCACCGCCATCGAAGGCGAGGCGCCGGCGCGGGTGCGCGGCGAGAAGTGGGGGGTCGCCAACGGGCTGAGCGCCGACTGGCACCTGGTGGCGGGGCGTGGTCGCGACGGCGTCCAGCTCGCGTTGGTCCGCGGCGAGCATGGCGAGCGGCGGCCGCTGCGCACCTTCGATGGCGAGGAGCAGGCGGTGGTCACCTATGCCGACGTGCCGGCCGAGCGGCGGGTCGGCGGCCACGGCGCGGCGGCGCTCGCCGCGCTGCGGCGCGAGGCGACGGCGCTGGCCCTGGCGGAGATGGTGGGCGGCATGCAGGCGGCGCTCGACGCCACCGTCGCCTACGTCAAGGAGCGCGAGCAGTTCGGGCAGAAGATCGCCGTCTTCCAGGCGGTGCAGCACCAGGTCGCCGACATGGCGACGGCGTACACCGCGGCCCGCCATCTCACCTGGCAGGCGATCACCCGCATGGCGGCCGGCAGCGAGCAGGGCGGCGAGCTCGAGCACGCGGTGGCCTTCACGGCGCCGGCGTTCAAGCGCCTCGCCTGGACGGCGCACCACCTGCACGGCGGCGCCGGGTTCGTGGTCGAGCACCCGCTGCACTACCACAGCGAGCGCGCGCAGGCACTGGCGATCCGCTACGCGCCGGAGGCGCCGGCGCTCGCCGCCGTGGCCGTGGCGTTGCTCGACTGAGCGCCGCCGTCAGAGATCGGCGAGCTCGGCGTCGAGTGGCAACGGCAGCAGCGGTTCGAGCAGGGTGTCGATGGTGGCGAGCACGAAGGTGACGCCGGCGACCAACAGCAGCCGCCGCCCGGTGTAGTCCGCGAGCTGGATGCCCTCGAAGAGCGGCAGCAGGACGATGACCACGCCGACGGTCACCGCGGTCACCGCCAGGGCGTTGGCGCTGAGCTTCAGGCGCAGCACGCGGCACAGGATGCTGAGCAGCAGGAACACGCCGATGGCGATGAAGACGTAGAATGGGACGAGCAAGAGATAGTGCACGCGGAGGCGCTCCTTATCCTGGTTCGCTAGGGGCCGGGTCGGGGAAAGTCAATCGACCAATCCGTTCCCGCGGCAGCGACGCCAGCGCGGCGTTGCGGGCCGCGATCGAGGCGCTGCGCACCGCCGGATACGGGCCGGACCTGCTCCGCGAGCGCCTGTCGGTCCGCCTTCCCGACGACGTCGGCCTGCTCAACCGGGCGCCGTCGCTGGAACGGCTGCGCGGCGCGAGCACGGCCGAGACCGCCGTGCGGCTCTGCTTTCTCGAGTCGTCCGAACCGCTTGCGGCGGTCCGCCGCCTGTTCGGCGCCGCCCTGACGCGCCGGCTGGTGGCGGCGCGGTGGCTGCGCGAGCGCTCCGGGCACATGCGGGTCGGCCTGCGAGTCGACGTGCACGAGCGCCTGGCGCTGCTCGCCGACCGCCGCTTCGAACGGCCGGACCTGGGCGCCCTGGGACTGCCGCGCGGCGACATGGTCTATCCGCCGGGCAGCGACTCGATCCTGCTCGCCGAGGCGGTGCCGGTGCGCTCGGACGAGCGGGTGCTCGACCTCTGCACCGGCAGCGGCATCCAGGCGCTGCAGGTCGCGCCGCGCGCCCGCGCGGTGATCGCGGTGGACATCGGCGCGCGCGCGGCCGCGCTGGCGCGAACGAACGCGCAGCTCAACGACGCCCGCGGCGTCGAGGTCCGGCGCGGCGACCTCTACCGCCCGGTGGCGGGCGAGCGCTTCGATCTCGTCATCGCCAACCCGCCCTTCGTCCCGGCGCGCCGCCGCGGGCCGGCGTACCACTCGGGCGGGCCGCGCGGCGACCGCGTACTGCGGCGCGTCGTCGAGGGCTGGGACGCGCACCTGCGGCCGGGCGGCCGCGGCATCGCCATCTCGCACCTGGCGGTGCGGCGCGGTGAGACCGTCGCGGACGTGCTGCGACCGTGGGTGCGCGGCTTCGGCGGCCGCGCGCTCGGACTGGTGCTGGAGGCGGGGACGCCGGTCGATCTCGCGGCGGCGCAGAGTCTCTTCGCCCTCGACGAGGGGTTCGACGCCTACGGGCGCGAGGTGCGCGACTGGACGGCGTATCTGCGCCGGCATCGGGTCGAGCAGGTGGTGCTGCTGCTGCTCGTCGGCGAGCGCGGTGGTCCGGCCGGCCTCGAGGTGCGCGAGGCCTTCCAGCGCACCCTGCCGTTGCCCTTGTCGCCGCCGCCGCCGGCACTGGTCGGCACCTGGCTGGCGCGCGCCTGAGACGTACCCGCGGGCGACGCGCGGTGGCGCCGGAGCGGCCCTCCACACGGGAGGCGAAACCAGCTAAGGGCTGCACATGCGGATCGCGATCATCGTCATCGCCGCCGGCGTCCTCGCCGGGTGCAGCGCCACCAAGCCGACGCTCTACCCCAACGAGCAGTACAAGCGGGTCGGCGAGGCGCAGGCCGAACAGGACGTCGCCAACTGCCAGGCGCAGGCGCAGGAGTACGTGAAGACCGGCGGGCAGGGCGGTCAGAAAATGGGCGAGGCGGCGCGCAACACGGGCGTCGGCGCGGCGGTCGGCGCCGCCAGCGGCGCCGTCGGCGGGGCGATTGGCGGCAACGTCGGCGAAGGCGCGGCGGTGGGCGCGGCGAGCGGCGCCACGGCCGGCCTGCTCGGCACCATGTTCGGCTGGATGTTCCAGCGCAGCGAGCCCGATCCGGTGTACCGGAACTTCGTCGAGAAGTGCCTGCGGGACAAGGGGTACGAGCCGATCGGCTGGCAGTGAGGGAGCGACGGATCCGCGCGTGTCGGGAGGCGGTCCGAGGGCCAGGATCGGGATGCCCGTCCCAGGCCCGGCGGCGCGACGACCCGGCCGCCGGCCTCAGTCGAACGCCTCCACGAGCTGCATCGGCTTGAGGAGCTGGCGCGGCACGTCGTCGAGGAAGCGCGACGCCTTCGCCAGCACCATGCCGGTGGCGCGGTCGTACATGTTGATCGGGTGGGTCAGGTACAGATTGCGCTTGGCGCGGGTGACGGCGACGTAGAGCAGGCGCCGCTCCTCCTCGAGATCGTCGTCGCTGTGCAGGCTGTAGGTCGAGGGGAACTTGCCGTCGACCAGCCAGATGACGAAGACCGTGTGCCACTCGAGGCCCTTGGCGGAGTGGATGGTCGAGAGGCAGAGCCGTCCCTCCCCGTCGTCCGTGGCGAGCGCATCGCCGACGCTGTCGCTGGGCGGCTCGAGGGCCATGTCGGTGAGCAGCGATTCGAGGCTGCGATAGCGCGCCGCGATGCCGACGAAGTGCTCGAGGTCGCGCTGGCGCTTCGGGTAGTCGTCCGGATGGGCCCGCTTCAGCAACGGCTCGTAGTAGCGCAGCACCTCGGACAACTGCTCGTCGGGCCGGCGACCGGGCTCGCCGAGGCGGCGGAAGAGGCCGGCGAGGGCCTGCAGCGCGGTCGACTGGGCGCGGCCGCCGCCGGCCGCGAGCGCGGCGGGAATGTCGGCGGCCCCGAGCAGGCGTGAGGCGAGCTCGTCGGCGCTCTTGGGGCCGATGCCCTCGAGCAGCAGGAGCAGGCGGTGCCACGAGACGGCGTCGCGCGGGTTCTCGAGCACCCGCAGGTGGGCGAGGGCGTCCTTCACGTGCGCGGTCTCGATGAACTTGAAGCCGCCGCGTTTGATGAACGGCAGGTCGGCGCGCGACAGCTCGAGCTCGAGATCGAAGGCGTGGAAGCTGGAGCGGAAGAGGACGGCGATCTCGGACAGCGGGACGCCCTCTTCGCGCAGCTCGAGGATGCGCTGGCAGACGAACCGGGACTGGAAGTTCTCGTGCTCGGCGGCGATCAGCAGCGGCGCGGAGCCGTCCGCCTGGGTGGTGAACAGCACCTTCGTATAGCGCTCGCGCGCCTCGCGCATGATGGCGTTGGCGACGTCGAGGATCGGCTGCGTGCTGCGGTAGTTCTGCTCCAGCGTGATGACCCGCGTGCCGGGAAAGAGGTCGGGGAAGCGCATGATGTTGCGGAAGTCGGCGCCGCGGAAGGCGTAGATGCTCTGGGCGTCGTCGCCCACGGCCATGACGTTGCCGTGCGCGGCGCCGAGGAGCTGGACGATCTGCGCCTGCAGCGGGTTGGTGTCCTGGTATTCGTCGACCATCACGTAGCGGTAGCGCTGCGCCAGCCGCTCGCGGACGTCGGGGTGCTCGGCGAGGAGCTGCCGCAGCTTGACCAGCAGGTCGTCGTAGTCGAGGACGGCGCGCTCGGACTTGTAGGCGTCGTAGGCGGCGTGCAGCGCGTGCAGGTCGTCGGCGTGCTCGGCCAGATGCGGATAGGTCTCGGCGAGGATCTCGTCGAGCCGCCGGTGCTTGTTGACGACGGCGCTGAAGAGGTCGCCGATCACCTGCTTGCGCGGGAAGCGTCTGTCCTTCTTGTCGAGGCCGAGGCGGGCGCGCAGCAGGCCGATGGCGTCCTCGCTGTCGCCGCGATCGAGGATGGTGAAGCCGCTCGGCAGGCCGAGGGCGTTGCCGTGGCGGCGCAACGTCAGGTTGGCGAAGGAGTGGAAGGTGCCGCCGGCGACCTGCTCGCAGCGGCCGTCGAGCAGCCCGGCGGCGCGCCGCAGCATCTCGGCCGAGGCCTTGCGGGTGAAGGTGAGGAGCAGGATCGCGTGTGGATCGACGCCCTGCTCGACGAGGCGGGCGACGCGGAAGACGAGGGTCCGGGTCTTGCCGCTGCCGGCGCCGGCGATCACCAGCACCGGCCCTTCGGTGGCGCTGGCGGCGGCGAGCTGGGCGGGGTTGAGGAGCCCTTCGTAGTCGATGCGGAACCTGGGCTCGCGCGTCGGGCGGCGGAGGATATAGGTGTCGGGTCGAGCGTTCATGGTGCGGCGAGCCCCCGGGGCCCGCGAGGGCCGACTGTAACAGCAGAGCGCCCGCGACGGCCAATGGAACACGAACAGAAGGTGAAGATTCTCGACCTGCGCGGCGTCGCCTGCCCGCTGAGCTGGGCGAAGGCGCGTGTGGTGCTCGATGGAATGCGGCGCGGCGAGCGGTTGCGGCTGCTGGTCGACGCGGGGCGGGCGGTCCGCGATATTCCGCGGGCGGCCGAGGCGATGGGCTATGCCGTCGAGAGCCCGCTCGAGGTCCCCGAGGGCTGGCGCCTGGAGATCGTCGTCTGATCGACGAAGGGCACTGGGAGCGCGTGGGTAGCTCGCCCCACGGCGGCCGGCGCGCCGGCTCAGCCCGGGATGGGGATGGACACCAGCAGCGCCAGCAGGGCGCTCAGGCCGGCGACAATCGGCCACCAGCGGGGGACTTCGTCGCTCATGACTTCCCACCTCAGCAGGAACCGGGCCCGCGGGCGGTGGGTCGCCAAGTCACCTGACGCTTGGCACTGGCACGCCTCGGCCGCGTCGAGCCGATGACGGAACGCCGGCGCGTCGTCGCCCCGGCCGCCCCGCGCGCATTCGGGCGAACTCTACTCGCCCGGGCCCATCATCTGGATCTTCTTGGCATCCTTCACCGTCGCCAGAAGCTCGGAAACGGAGGCGTTGAGCAAGGGGTGGATGAGCTGCGGCGCCAGCTCACTGAGGGGCAGGAGGACGAATCGGCGCTCCTGGAGGCGCGGGTGCGGAATCTTCAGGTTGCGCTTGTTCACGATCTCGTTGTCGAAGAAGAGGATGTCGAGGTCGATGATGCGCGATCCCCACTTCTTTCCTTTCACGCGCTTACGCCCCATTTCCTCTTCTATCGCCAGCAGCTTCTTGAGCAGCTCGGCGCTGTTCAGCTCGGTCTCGAGCTCGACCACGCTGTTGGCGAACCAGGTCGTGGCGTTGCCGTGCGGCTCGCTCTCGTAGAGCGAGGATTCCTTCACCACGCGGGTCTTGGGCAGTTGGGCGATCCGTTGCCGCGCCTCGCGGCAGTTCGATCGCCGTTCGCCCAGGTTGGACCCGATTCCGACGAATACTCGGTGGGGCATCCCTCCAACCTCCCCGCCACATCCACTCGGCGGCCGGCCCAAATGAGCCGAACGCGCCACCCTTCCACGCCCTGAGGTAGCTTGCCGTCGGTTGTGGGCACCGACCCGGCCACCAAAACCCGCCGGCGTTGTACAGGGAAGCCGGCGCCATTGCAACTTTCCCCGGCCCCCGGGCGGTGCGGCTTGAGAGCCCGGAGGGCGGGTGCTAACTGCAGCGGACTGCGGGTTTCGCCGGGTCGCGTGAGGAGGAGCAATGGAGTCAGCGGAGCGCCTGAAGAACATCCCCCCGTACCTGTTCATGGAGCTGCGGCAGAAGATCGGGCGGGCTCGGGCGGCGGGGAAGGACGTCATCAGCCTGGCGATCGGCGATCCGGTCGAGCCCACTCCCGAGCCGGTGATCGACGAGCTCGGCCGTGCCGCCCGCGATCCCGCCAACCACCAGTACCCGACCGATGAAGAGAAGGGCATGCTCGGCTTCCGCGAGGCCGTCGCCCGTTGGTACGGCGAGCGGTACCGGGTGTCGGTGGACGCGCGCAGCGAGGTGCTCGGCCTGATCGGCTCGAAGGAGGGCTGCCACCACTTCGCCCTGGCGCGCGTCAATCCGGGCGACGTGGTCCTGATGACCGACCCCGGTTACCCGGCCTACCGCGCCAGCATCCTCATCGCCGGCGGGGAGCCGGTGACGGTGCCCATCCGGCCCGAGCACGGCTACCTGCCGGCGCTGCGCGACATCCCGTCCGACACCGCCAGGCGGGCGACGGCGATGTTCCTCAACTACCCGAACAATCCGACCGGTGCCGTCGCCACGCCGGCGTTCCTGCGCGAGCTGGTGGAGTTCGCCCGCAGCCACGACATCGCCGTCTGCTACGACAACCCCTACATCGAGATGGTCTTCGACGGCGAGAAGCCGCTCAGCTTCCTCTCCGTCGAGGGCGCGAAGGACGTCGGCGTCGAGCTCAACTCGCTTTCCAAGCCCTTCAACATGACCGGCTGGCGCATCGGCATGGCGCTCGGCAATCCGGATCTGATCGCCGCGATCTCCAAGGTGAAGGAGAACACCGATTCGGGGGTGTTCAACGCCATCCAGTACGCGGCGATCGCCGCCTTCAACCGCTGCGCCGACACCATTCCGCACATGCTGCAGATCTATGCCCGGCGCCGCGATCTGGTGGTCGCGACCCTGCGCCAGATCGGCATCGAGTACACCCCGGCCAGGGGCACCTTCTATCTGTGGGTGCCGACCCCGAACGGCATGAGCAGCCTGGAGCTCGCGGACCTGCTGCTCGAGAAGGCGCAGGTCGTCATCGCCCCCGGCCGCGGCTACGGCGAGTACGGCGAGGGCTTCTTCCGCATCTCGCTGACCGTCGCCGACGCCCGCCTCGAGGAGGCGATGGAGCGGGTGCGCAGCGCGCTCGAATCGTAGGCCGTGCCGACGCGCTACAAGCCGAGCACGTTGCGCATCGAGTAGCGCCCCAGCGGCTTGTCGGCCAGCCACAGGCCGGCGCGCAGGGCGCCGCGGGCGAGGCAGTCGCGGCTCTGGGCGCGGTGGCTCAGCTCGAGGCGCTCGCCGAGACCGGCGAAGACGACGGTGTGGTCGCCGATCACGTCGCCGCCGCGCAGGGCGACGATGCCGATTTCCTGGTCGGTGCGGGCGCCGACGATGCCCTCGCGGGCCAGGCGGGCGCTGCGCTCGAAGTTGCGGCCGAGCCCGGCGGCGACGGCGCGGCCGAGCGCCAGGGCGGTCCCGCTCGGCGCATCGACCTTCAGGCGGTGGTGGATCTCGACGATCTCGGGATCGAAGGCGTCGCCGAGGGCGGCCGCGGCGCGCTCGACCAGGGTCAGCAGCACGTTGACGCCGATGCTCATGTTGGCGGCGACGACGCTGCGGGTGCGCGGCGCCAGCTCGTCGAGCTGCCGCTGTTCCTCGGCCGAGAAGCCGGTGGTGCCGATGACGATCCCCGCCCGGTTCTCGACCGCCGCGCGCAGATGCGCGAGCGCGCCGGCCGGCGCGGTGAAGTCGAGGGTGACGGTGTCGGCCGTCGCGGCGGCGGCGTAGTCGGCGGTCACCGGCACGCCCAACGGGGCGACGCCGGCGAGCGTGCCGGCATCCTCGCCGAGCGCCGGGTGGCCCGGCGCCTCGATGGCGGCGCGCAGGCGCGCCCGCGGCTCGGCGGCGATGAGCGCCGTGATGGCGCGTCCCATGCGGCCGGCGGCGCCGCAGACGACGAGGTCGACCGCGGCGCGTGGGCCGCCCAGGCGGTGGTCGTCGCTCACAGCAATCCGGCGGCGTCGAGGGCGGCGCGCAACTGCTGGCGCGGCGCCTCGGTCATCGGCAGCAGCGGCAGGCGCAGCTCGTCGGCGCAGAAGCCGCGCAGCGCCATCGCCGCCTTGATCGGGATCGGATTGGTCTCGAGGAAGAGGGCGTGGAGCAGCGGCAGCAAGGCGTAGCTGCGGCGGCGGGCGTCTGCCCAGTCGTTGCGCCGGGCCGCGTCGAGCATCTCCACCCACTGCTTCGGGACGCAGTTGCTGATCACCGAGATGACGCCGACGCCGCCCACCGCCATCACCGGCAGGGTCAGGCTGTCGTCGCCCGCGTAGACCGGCAGGGCGTCGCCACAGCGGCGAATCACCTCCTGGCACTCGTCGAGCGACCCGGTGGCTTCCTTGAGGCCGATGACGTGGGGCAGGGCGGCCAGGCGCTCGAGCGTGCCGGCCTCGATCTTCGAGCTGGTGCGGCCGGGGATGTTGTAGACGATCAGCGGGAACTGCGTCGCCTCGGCGATGGCGCGGTAGTGCTGGTAGATCCCCTCCTGCGTCGGCTTGTTGTAGTAGGGCGAGATCAGCAGCGCCGCGTCGGCGCCGACCTCCTTGGCGCCGCGGGTCAGCCGGATGGCCTCGGCGGTGGCATTGGAACCGGTGCCGGCGATCACCGGCACCCGGCCGCGCGCCCGCTCGACCACCAGCGCGATCACCTCCAGGTGTTCGTCATGGGTCAGCGTGGCCGACTCGCCGGTGCTGCCGCAGGGGACCAGCCCGTTGATGCCATTGGCGATCTGGTCGTCGACGATGCGGGTCAGCGCCTCGCGGTCGACCGCGCCGTCGCGGAATGGGGTGATGAGGGCGGTCAGCGCGCCCGGAAAGGTTCGCTTCATGCCTCAACCTCGATTTCGCCCCGGAATGCCTCTTCGGCGGCACCCGTCATGATCACGTGTCCGTCGCTGGCTCGCCACTCGATGTCGAGGTCGCCCCCGTTCAACTGCAGCAGCGCGTGGCGTTCGGCGCGTTCGGTCAGCACGGCGGCGACCAGCGCGGCGCAGGCGCCGGTGCCGCAGGCGGCGGTCTCGCCCGAGCCGCGCTCCCAGACGCGCATGCGCAGGCGGGTCGGGCTGTCGACGCGGACGAGCTCGGTGTTGACCCGGTGGGGGAAGAACGGGTGGTGCTCGAACTGCGGGCCGAGGTGCTCGAGGTCGATCGTCTCGACGTCGTCGACGAACACGACGCAGTGCGGGTTGCCCATCGAGACGCAGGTGACGCGATACTCGCGCCCGCCCACCGCGAGCGGCGCGTCGATCACCCGTCCCTCGGCGGCCACCGGGATGCGCGGCCCGTCGAGGATCGGCTCGTCCATGTCGACGGCGACGCTGACCACCTCGCTGCCCCGCCGCGTGAGCTGCAGCACCTTGATGCCGGCGTCGGTCTCGATGCGCAGCGGATTGTTCGCCGAGAGACCGTGCTCGGCGACGTACTTGCCGACGCAGCGGATGCCGTTGCCGCACATGGCGCCGCGGCTGCCGTCGGCGTTGTACATTTCCATGCGCGCGTCGGCGACCGCGGACGGGCAGATGAGGATCAGGCCGTCGGAGCCGATCGCGGTGCGGCGCGGGCTGACGCGCCGCGCCAGCGCGGCGGGGTCGGGGACACGATGGGCGAAGCAGTCGACGTAGACGTAATCGTTGCCGATGCCGTGCATCTTGACGAAGGGGAGGATCGCCATCGGTCTGGCTGAGCTAGCACGCAGGGGGGGAAACCGAAAGATCGCCGCGTGGCGCGTCGTGGAAAGTGTCAGCGCGCCGGCGTCGCGGTCGCCGGTGGTGTCGGCGCCATCGGCGGAGTGTTGGTGGGGACCTGGCGGAGGATGTCGACGACGTTCGACGGCGCGCTCACGTAGCCGTCGACGGTGACGCTGCGGACGCGATAGCGGTAGACCTCGCCCACCAGCGCCGCCTCGTCCACGTAGGTGAAGGTCTTCTGCTGGCGCAGCCGGTCGCGGTCGGGGATCTGGATGCGGGTGAGGAAGCCGAAGGGCAGCCCGGGCAGCGCCCGCTCGAGCGCGAAGGCATCGAGATCGTTGAGGCGCTGTCCGTCCGCCGTCGTCTTCGGGCGACCCCAGCTCAGGGCGACGCCGGCCGTCGCGTTCGCCGCCCGGAGATCGGAGATCGTCGCCGGCGCCACGAGCTCCGGCGGCCGCACCGGCGTCTTGCGGCCGCACGCGCCGGCGACGACGAGGGCGCTGGCCGCGAGGGCAACGATCCCGTTGCTGACGCGGCGCGCGCGCGGGAGAGGTGTCGTCCGCATCCGTGGAATCCCGGTCACCGGGTTGCGCGTCGGGGTCAGACGCCGAGGAGCTTCAGGCGCCGTTCGACGTTCGCCGGTGAGGTGCCGCCCGGCGCCCGGCGGCGCTTCACGGCGGCATCGAGGCTGAGCCAGCGTTTCACGTCCCGGCCGAAGGCGGGGGAGAAGCGGCGCAGCTCGGCGACGCTCAGCTCCTCGAGCTGGCGGCCGTCGGCGATCGCGGACTGCACGATGGCGCCGACGACGCCGTGCGCGTCGCGGAAGGGCACTCCCTTGCTGGCCAGGTAGTCGGCGAGCTCGGTCGCCAGGGTGTAGCCGGCGCTGGCGGCCGTGCGCAGGCGGTCGGCGCGGATGCGCAGCCGCGGCACCATGGCGCTCAGCACCTCGAGGCTCGTGCTCACCGTGTCGACGCTGTCGAACAGCGGCTGCTTGTCCTCCTGGAGGTCGCGGTTGTAGGCGAGCGGCAGGCCCTTCAGCATGGTCAGCAGATTGACCAGGTTGCCGTAGAGCCGCCCGGTCTTGCCGCGGATCAGCTCGCCGACGTCCGGGTTCTTCTTCTGCGGCATCATCGAGCTGCCGGTGGCGAAGGCGTCGGGCAACTCGATGAAGCCGAACTGCTGCGACGCCCAGAGCACGATCTCGTCGGCGAAGCGGCTGAGGTGCATGCCGAGGATGGCGAGCGCCGACAGCAGCTCGGCGATGAAGTCGCGATCGCTGACCGCGTCGAGGCTGTTCTCGCTCACCGCCGCGAACCCGAGCTGGCGGGCGACGAAGGCGCGGTCGATGGGAAAGGTGGTGCCGGCGAGCGCCCCCGAGCCGAGCGGCAGGACGTTGGCGCGGCGCAGGCAGTCGGCCAGGCGGTCGTCGTCGCGCGCCAGCATCTCGACGTAGGCGAGCAGATGGTGCGCGAAGAGCACCGGCTGCGCCGGCTGCAGATGGGTGAAGCCGGGCATCACCGCCGCGGCGTGGCGGCGCGCCTGGCGGCCGAGGGCGCGGCGCAGCTCGCCGATCTGCCGGCGAATGGCGGCGCCGGCGTCGCGGACGTAGAGGCGGAGATCGAGCGCGACCTGGTCGTTGCGACTGCGGGCCGTGTGCAGCTTGCCGCCGGCGGGGCCGATCAGCTCGATCAGCCGCCGCTCGATCGCCATGTGCACGTCCTCGTCCTGCGGCCGCGATCGGAAGGTGCCGCGTTCGAGCTCGCGCCGGATCGTTCCCAACCCGCCGACGATGCGCGAGGCGTCGCGCGCCGGGATGATGCGCTGCTTCGCCAACATGCGGGCGTGCGCGATGCTGCCGGCGATGTCGTAGGGATAGAGCCGACAGTCGATCGGGTACGAGGTGGTGAACGCCTCGACCAGCGGATGGGTTGCCTCGGCCATGCGGCCGGACCAGGCTTTGTGGGAGCGGGCGCGCTTCGCGGGCATGGCGGAGGTAGATAGCGAACGCCGAGCGCAGCGGCCAGCACGGCGCCCCTGACCGCCGCGACCTCCATCTGGCCGGTGGTCCAGATCTGGCGTCCGACCTCGTCGAGGGCGTCGCTGGGCGCGGCCTCGGGAGGGCCCAACAACGCGCCAGCGATGCGTCGCGCCCGGCCCGGTCGGAGCGGACGTCCCGGAGAGGCTCCGCCGGCGGAGGCGCGCAGCGCTACGAAGCCTTCTCCACCATCGCCCGGATGCGCAGGCGCAGCGCGTTCAGGCGGATGAATCCCTCGGCGTCGGCCTGGCGGTACACCTGGTCGTCCTCGAAGGTGGCGACCTCGGGATTGTACAGCGAGCGCTCGGACTTGCGGCCGGCGACGATCGCGTTGCCCTTGTACAGCTTCAGACGGGCGGTGCCGGTGACGGCGCGCTGCGATTCGTCGATCGCCGCCTGCAGCATGGTGCGCTCGGGCGCGTACCAGTACCCGTAGTAGACCATCTCGGCGTAGCGCGGGATGAGCTGGTCGCGCAGGTGCATGACCTCGCGGTCCAGGGTGATCGACTCGACGGCGCGATGGGCGACGTGCAGGATCGTCCCGCCCGGCGTCTCGTAGACGCCGCGCGACTTCATGCCGACGTAGCGGTTCTCGACCAGGTCGACGCGGCCGACGCCGTTGCGTCCGCCGATCGCGTTCGCCCGGGCGAGCAGCGCGGCGGGGGAGAGCGCCTCGCCGTTGATGCGCACCGGGTTGCCGGCCTCGAAATCGATGTCGACGTACTCGGCCTCGTCGGGCGCCTTCTCCGGCGCCACCGAGAGCGTGTACATGTCGTCGTACGGCTCGCGCCACGGGTCCTCGAGGATGCCGCCCTCGTAACTGATGTGCAGCAGGTTGCGGTCGGTGCTGTACGGCTTCTCGCGCGTCACCGGCACCGGGATGCCGTGCTGCTCGGCGTAGGCGATGAGCTTGCTGCGCGAGGTGAGGTCCCAGAAG
Source organism: bacterium (assembly GCA_019637795.1). Taxonomy (NCBI): domain Bacteria; species bacterium. Next base: position 128,980 of record JAHBUY010000007.1, read on the forward strand.
CGCCAGGGCGCGATGATCTTGATGTTCGGCTCGAGCGCGTAGGCGGTGAGCTCGAAGCGGACCTGGTCGTTGCCCTTGCCGGTGGCGCCGTGGGCGATGGCATCGGCGCCCTCGGCGCGCGCGATCTCCACCTGGCGCTTGGCGATCAGCGGCCGCGCGATCGAGGTGCCGAGCAGGTAGACGTGCTCGTACACCGCGGCGGCGCGCAGCATCGGGAAGACGAAGTCGCGGACGAACTCCTCGCGCAGATCGTCGATGTAGATCTTCGCCGCGCCGCCGGCCTCCGCCTTGCGGCGCGCCGGTTCCAGCTCCTCGCCCTGCCCGAGGTCGGCGCAGAAGGCGATCACCGGAACCTGATAGCGGTCGATCAGCCACTTGAGCATGATCGAGGTGTCGAGGCCGCCGGAGTAGGCGAGAACGATCTTGTCGGGTGTGAGGTCCATTGCCCCTCGGAAGGGAAGAGGCGGAACCCATGGCCGGCGGCCCGTGGGCGTTGCGCGCATCCCATGGGTCGCCGGTCACCGGTCCCGCGGTGGTCAGTGTCGGCTCGTCTGGTTGTGCAGCCACACCAGCACGCCCTTCTGGACGTGCAGGCGGTTCTCGGCCTGGTCGAAGACGATGGAATGGGGGCCGTCGATCACCGCGTCGGTGATCTCCTCGCCGCGGTGCGCGGGCAGGCAGTGCATGACCAGGGCGTCCGGCTTCGCCTGGCGGAGCACGCCGTCATTGATCTGGTAGGGCGCGAAGATCGTGCGGCGGGCGGCGGCCTCGGCTTCCTGGCCCATGCTCGTCCAGGTGTCGGTATAGAGCACGTCGGCGCCGGCCGCCGCCTCGGCGACCTCGTGGGTGACGATCACGGCGGCGCCGGCGTGCCGGGCGGCCTCGACCAGATGCGCGTCGGGTTCGTAGCCCGGCGGGCAGGCGACGGCGAAGGTGAAGCCGAAGCGCATGGCGGCGGCGATCCACGAGTTGGCGACGTTGTTGCCGTCACCGACCCAGGCGATGCGCAGGCCGTCGAGGCGGCCGCGGTGCTCGATCAGGGTGAAGCAGTCGCTCAGCACCTGGCACGGATGGCGGAGGTCGGACAGGCCGTTGATCACCGGCACGCGCGCCGTCGCCGCGAGCTCCGCGATGGTCGCGTGCGAGAAGGTGCGCGCCATGATCACGTCCACCCAGCGCTCGAGGTTGCGCGCGATGTCGCCCACCGACTCGCGCTCGCCGAGGCGGAAGTCCGTGGTCGTCAGGTAGACGGCGTAGCCGCCGAGCTGCGTCATGCCGACCTCGAAGGTGACGCGGGTGCGCAGGCTCGGCTTCTCGAAGATCATCGCCAGGGTCTTGCCGGCGAGCAGCGGCTGCCGCTTGCCGGCCTTGAGGTCGCGCTTGATGGTCGCCGAGAGGTGCAGGATCTCGTCCAGCTCGCCGCGGCTGAAGGCGTCGAGGGTGAGGAAGTCGCGCTTCATGCCGCCAGGGCCCCGTCGAGGATCGCCAGCGCCGCATCCACCTCGGCGGCGGACACCGTGAGCGGCGGGGTGATGCGCAGCACGGTGTTGGCGGTGCAGTTGATGATCAGGCCCCGCGCCAGGCAGCGCGCGACCACCGGACCCCCCGGCTGGTCGAGCTCGGCGCCCAGCAGCAGGCCGCGGCCGCGCACGGCGCGAATGGTCGGGTGCCTGCCTGCCAACGCCGCCAGGCCGGCGCGCAGGCGCTCGCCCATCGCCTGGCAGTTGCCCAGCGCGCCCTCGCTCTCCAGCACGTCGCACACCGCCAGGGCGACGGCGCAGGTGAGGGCGTTGCCGCCGAAGGTCGAACCGTGCGAGCCCTTGTCGAGGATGTCGGCGATCGGTGCCGCCGCCAGCATGGCGCCGATCGGCACGCCGGCGCCCAGGCCCTTGGCGAGGGTCATGATGTCGGGCGTGACGCCGAGCTGCTCGTAGGCGAAGAACGTGCCGCAGCGGCCCATGCCGGTCTGGATCTCGTCGAAGATGAGCAGCAGCCCGTGGCGGTCGCAGAGGGCGCGCAGCGCCTGGAAGTACTCCGGCGGCGGCGCGACGATGCCGCCCTCGCCCTGCACGGGCTCGACCATGATGGCGATGGTGCGCGGCGAGATCGCCGCCTCGAGCGCCGCCGGGTCGTCGTAGGCCGCGTAGCGGAAGCCCTGCTGCACCGGCTCGAAGCCGACCCGCACCTTCTCCTGGCCGGTGGCGGCGATGGTCGCCAGGGTGCGGCCGTGGAACGAGTTGAGGAGGGTGATGATCTCGTAGCGGCCGTCGCCCCGCGCGTGTCCGACCTTGCGGGCCAACTTGATCGCCGCCTCGTTGGCCTCGGCGCCGCTGTTGCAGAGGAAGACCCGGTCGGCGAACGAGCGCCGCACCAGCCGCTCGGCGAGCCGGGCCTGCGGTTCGCAGTAGTGCAGATTCGAGACGTGCAGGATCTGGTGCGCCTGCTGTTCGATGGCGCGCACCACGGCGGGGTGCTGATGGCCGAGATTGGTGACCACCGTGCTGGAGAAGAAGTCGAGGTACTCGCGGCCGTCGGCGTCCCAGACCCGCGTGCCCTCGCCGCGCACCAGGGCCAGCGGCGCGCGGGCGTAGGTGGGGAAGAGATAGCGGTCGGCGAGGGCGATGATCTCGGCGCTGGTCATCGCCGCCGCTCTCCGACCCGCCGCGGCTCGCGGGTCCGGCCGGCGCGCGCGCCGCGCACGACCTCGGTGCCGACGCCCTCGCGGGTGAAGATCTCGAGCAGCACGGCGTGGCGGACGCGGCCGTCGACGATGTGGGTCTGCTTGACGCCGTTCTTGAGCGCCTCCAGGCAGCACTCGACCTTGGGGATCATGCCTTCGCCGATGGTGCCGTCGGCGATCAGGCGGTGCGCGTGCTCGTCGTCGAGGGTGGGGATGACCGCGCCGTCGGCGCCGTGGATGCCGTCCACGTCGGTGAGCAGGATGAGCTTCTCCGCCCGCAGCGCCTCGGCGATCTTGCCGGCGACCAGGTCGGCATTGATGTTGAACGTCTCGCCGTCGTCGCCGGCGGCGACCGGCGCGATGACCGGGATCATGTCGCCGCGCTCCAGGGTCTCGATCACCCCGGGATTGACGCCCGCCACCTCGCCGACCAGGCCGATGTCCCCCGCGGCGTCCGGCATGGTCATCTTGCGGGCCCGGATCAGCTCGCCGTCCTTGCCGGAGAGACCGACCGCCTGTCCGCCGTGGCGGTTGATGAGGGAGACGATCTCCTTGTTGGTCTTGCCCACCAGCACCATCTCGACGACGTCCATGGTCGGCCGGTCGGTGACCCGCATGCCGCGCACGAAGCGCGACTCGATGCCGAGCTGCGTGAGCATGGCGCCGATCTGCGGCCCGCCCCCGTGCACCACGACCGGGTGCAGACCGACGAACTTCAGCAGGACGATGTCCTGCGCGAAGCTGTCCTTCAGCGCCTCGTCGACCATGGCGTGCCCGCCATACTTCACCACGATGGTCTTGTTGGCGAAGCGGCGGATGTAGGGCAGGGCGTCGAGCAGGACCTCGGCCTTGGCGACCAGATCGGTGACGCGCGTCGACGGCGCCGCCATCAGGCCGCCACGGCAGGGCGGCGCGCCGTCGGCGCCGGCCGGTCAGAGAATGTAGCGAGAGAGATCGTCATCCTTCACCACCGCGTCGAGCTTGGCGCGAACCTCCTGCGCGTCGATGACCACATCGCAAGCCGCCATTTCTGGCGCGTCGAACGATATCTGGTCAAGCAGGCGTTCCAAGACCGTGTGAAGACGGCGGGCGCCGATGTTCTCGGTGCGCTCGTTCACTAGCGCCGCGACGTCGGCGATGGCGGCGATGGCGTCGTCGGTGAAGCGCAGGCGCACGCCTTCGGTGGCCATCAGGGCGACGTACTGTTTCAGCAGGGCGTTCGCCGGCTCGGCGAGGATGCGGATGAAGTCGTCGCGGGTGAGGGCATCGAGCTCGACCCGGATCGGGAAGCGGCCCTGGAACTCCGGCAGGAGGTCCGACGGTTTGCTGATGTGGAAGGCGCCGGAGGCGATGAAGAGGATGTGATCGGTGCGCACCATGCCGTGCTTGGTGTTCACCGTGCTGCCCTCGACGATCGGCAGGAGGTCGCGCTGCACGCCCTCGCGCGAGACGTCGGGGCCGCCGGCGAGGCCCTGGCGGCCGGCGATCTTGTCGATCTCGTCGATGAACACGATGCCCGACTGCTCGACCCGGCGGATCGCCTCGCGCGTCACCTGGTCCATGTCGAGCAGCTTGCCGGCCTCCTCCTGGCTGTAGTGCTCGAGCGCCTCGCGCACCGTGGCGCGCTGGCTCGTGGTCTTGCCCGGGAAGAGGTTGGCGAAGGCGTCCTTGAGCTGGAACGCCATCTCCTCGAGCCCCTGCGGCGTCATCACCTCGACCAGCGGCGTCGCCGGTTTGCTGACCTCGATCTCGACCTCGCGCGCGTCGAGCGCGCCCTCGCGCAGCATGCGCCGCAGTTTGTCGCGGGTCGCCGAGGCGTCGGCCGACGCGGGCGTCGGGCCCGCCGGCTCGCGCCGGCGCTCGCTGCCGTGCGAGGGCAGGAGGAGATCGAGGACGCGTTCCTCGGCGCGCTCGCGGGCCCGCACCTGGACCTTGTCCTTCTCCTCCTCGCGCACCATGCCGATGGCGAGCTCGACGAGGTCGCGGATGATCGACTCGACGTCGCGGCCGACGTAGCCGACCTCGGTGAACTTCGAGGCCTCGACCTTGGTGAACGGCGCCTGCGCCAGCTTGGCGAGGCGGCGCGAGATCTCGGTCTTCCCCACCCCGGTGGGGCCGATCATGATGATGTTCTTGGGCGCGATCTCGTCGCGCAGCTCGTCCGGCACCTGCTGCCGGCGCCAGCGGTTGCGCAGCGCGATGGCGACGGCGCGCTTGGCATTGCGCTGGCCGACGATGAAGCGGTCGAGCTCGGAGACGATCTCGCGTGGCGTCATCTGGCTCATGCGGCGCCCAGCTCCTCGACGACGATTTCGCGGTTCGTGTAGATGCAGATGTCGGCGGCGATGCGCATCGCCGCGTCGGCGATGCCCGTCGCCGGCAGGGGACTGTGGGCCATCAGCGCCCGTGCCGCCGCCAGGGCGTAGCCGCCGCCGGAGCCGATGGCGGTCACCGGCTCGTCGGGCTCGATGATGTCGCCGCTGCCGGAGATCACCAGGATCGTCTCGCGACTGGCGGCGAGCAGCAGCGCCTCCAGTCGGCGGAGGACGCGATCGGTGCGCCAGTCCTTCGCCAGCTCGACGGCCGCCCGGGTCAGGTTGCCCTGGTGCTGCTCGAGCTTGGCCTCGAACTTGTCGAACAGGGTGAAGGCGTCGGCGCTCGCCCCGGCGAATCCGGCCAGAACGCGTCCGCCGTGCAGGCGACGCACCTTGCGCGCGCCGTGCTTCATCACCGTGCTGCCGAGCGTCACCTGCCCATCGCCGGCCATGACGACGGCGCCGCCGTGGCGCAGCGCGAGAATCGTGGTGCTGCGGATGGTCATGAATTGTCACCGCACAGACGCAGAGGCGCTGAGGCTTCGGTTTCAAGTTCGAAGGGCAGGGACGTCATGGTACCCATACGGAAGAACGATTGCGGAATATCGAAACGGATCATCGCCAGGAGGAGGTCTCCGCGCCTCAGCGTCTCTGCGGTGACAATCACGCGCGCGGATGGGCCTTGTCGTACGCCGCCATCAATTGATCGAGGTTGACGTGCGTGTACTTCTGCGTCGTCGACAGGCTGGCATGGCCGAGCATCTCCTGGATGGCGCGCAGATCGGCGCCGGCGCCGAGCAGGTGGGTGGCGAAGCTGTGGCGCAGGGCGTGGGGGCTGATCTTGCCGGCGATGCCGCCGAGGAGGGTGTAGACGTCGACGAAGCGGCCGACCGAGCGGGCGGTGAGCCGGCCGCCGCGCTGGTTGAGGAACACCGCCTGCGGCGCCTTCACCCCGCGCGGGCAGAGGCGGGGGATCGCGTCGCGGTACGCGCGCAGGGCGGCGAGCGCCGCGTCGCCGATCGGCACGAGGCGCTCCTTGCGGCCCTTGCCGACGACCCGCACCAGCGACAGCCGCTCGTCGACGTCGCTCCAGTCGAGGGCGACCAACTCGCCGACCCGCAGACCGCAGGAGTAGGCGACCTCGAGCAGGGCGCGATCGCGCAGGCCAGTCGGGCTGTCGGGCAGGGGCGCGGCGAGGAGCCGGAACATGTCGTCCACCGACAGGTGCGCCGGCAGGGGCTTGTCCTGCCGCGGCGCCTGGATGCCGACGCAGGGATCGATGGTCAGCTCCCCGGCGCGCAGCAGGTGGCGGGCGAAGCGCTTGACCGCCGACAGGGCGCGCGCCGCCGAGCTGCGCTTGGTGGCCTTCAGGCGCTCGACCATGAAGGCGCGGACGGCGTCCCGATCGAGCGCGTCGCAGGGCAGCGACTCGACCGGCGCGCCGTGGCGCGCGGCCAGCGACTCGGCGAGCCGCTGCAGGTCCGCGGCATAGGCGCGGATCGTATTGGCCGACACGTTCTCCTCGACCGTGAGGGCGCGGAGGAAGTCGTCGATGGCCGCCTGGAGGCTCGTCATGCGCGTCGCGTTCGCCGCCAACGGCGTTTTGCCGCCGGCGCGGCCGTCATGGTAACAACCGCCCTCTGGCGGAACAAGGAAGGATGTCCGAGCTCGGAGCCGTTGCCTGCTGGCGCTGCGGGGCCGCGATCGACGCGCGCCAGCGCATCGGCCGGCGCGATGCCTGTCTGGCGTGCGGCGCCGACCTCCACTGCTGCCGCAACTGCCGTTTCCACGACCCGGCGATGCACAACGAATGTCGCGAACCCCAGGCCGAACGCCAGCTCGACAGGGAACGCGGCAACTTCTGCGAGTGGTTCAGCGTCGCCGCCCGGCGCGCGGACGTCGATGAGCAGGCGGCCGCGGCGCGCGCCCGCCTCGATGCCATGTTCGGGCGGAAGGCGTGAGGTCGCAGCGGAGGGCTCATGCAGCGCATCCCGATTCATGACGGCCTGTTCACCGACGCCGGGGCGCTGCTCGGCGCCCGCTGCCCGGACTGCGAGCGGTGGCACTTTCCGGCCGACGCCGACTGTCCGTACTGCTCCGGCGAGCGCTGCCAGACCGCGGCGCTGAGCGATCGCGGCACCCTGTGCCTCTTCACCGGGGTCAACAACCGGCCGCCGGGCTACCTCGGCGAGGTGCCGTTCGGCTTCGGCGTCGTCGAGCTGCCGGAGGGGCTGCGCCTCATCGCCCGGCTCACCGAAGCGGATCCGACGAAGCTGCGCGCCGGCATGGCGATGCGGCTCGTCATCGTGCCGTTGCACGTCGACGACGAGGGCCGCGAGGTCGTGAGCTACGCGTTCGCCCCGGACGAGGTGGCGTGATGAGCGCGGGGGTCGCGATCGCCGGCGTCGGCATCCATCCCTTCGGTCGCTTCGGCGACAAGACGGTCACCGCCATGGGGGTGGAGGCGGTGAAGGCGGCGTTGCGCGACGCCGGGATCGGGCGCGGCGGCTTCCAGGCGGCGTTCTGCGGCACCGTCTACAGCGGGGTCGCCGCCGGCCACAAGGTCCTGACCGCGCTCGGCCTGAGCGGCGTGCCGATCGTCAACGTCGAGGCCGGCTGCGCCAGCGGCGGCGCGGCGTTGGGCCTGGGCGTCGAGGCGATCCGTTCGGGTCGGTGCGACGCCGTGCTGGTGTTCGGCATCGAGAAGATGCCGAAGGGCATCATCCGCTCGTCCTTCTTCGAGCCGTGGCGCGAGCAGGCCGGGCTGGCGGTGACGCCGGCGTACTTCGCGCTGCGCGCCCAGCGCCTGATGCGCGACTCCGACGTCACCCGCGAGCACCTCGCCTACGTGTCGGTGAAGAACCACGCCAATGGCGTCCACAATCCGTACGCGATGTTCCGCAAGCCGTTCTCGCTCGAACAGGTGCTGGCCTCGGCGGTGGTCTGCGAGCCGCTCACCGTCTACATGCTCTGCTCGCCGAACGAGGGCGCGGCGGCGGTGGTGCTGCGCCGGGCGGCCGGCGGCGGCGTGCGCATCCGCGCCGCGGCGCTGCGTTCGCACCTGCCGGGCAGCGTCCTCGGCGAGCACACGCCGATGTGCGGTCTGCCCGACGACGGCGTGCCGCCGCCGAGCGAGCTGGCGGCGCGCGCCGCCTACGAGGAGGCCGGTATCGGGCCCGAGGACATCGACGTCGCCGAGGTCCAGGACACCGACTCGGCGCGCGAGCTGATCTCCTGCGAAGAGCTGGGGCTGTGCCCGAAGGGCGGGGCCGGTCGGATGATCGCGGAGCGCCGCAGCGACCTCGGCGGTCCGCTTCCCGTGAACCCGAGCGGCGGCCTGTTGTCGAAGGGGGAGCCGCTGGGCGCCTCGGCCCTCGGCCAGGTGATCGAGCTCTACTGGCAGCTCCGCGGCGAGGCCGGCGCGCGCCAGGTCGCGGACGCCAGGGTGGCCCTCGGCCACACCGTGGGCCGCGGCGCCAACGCGTCGGTGGTCATCCTCAGCCGCTGAGCGACGGGGCAGGGAGGCGGGACGGCGACTGCCGGTGCGCGCCCGGCGCCCGGCGTCACTTGCCGGTGAAGACGGGGGAGCGCTTCTCCATCACGGCGCGGATGCCTTCCCGCGCGTCCTCGGTCTGGAAGGTCGCGCGCTGCTGCAGGGATTCGAGGTCGACGGCGGACGCCAGGTCGTGCTCGAGACCGCGGTAGATGGCGCGCTTCACCAGCCGCACCGCGACCGGCGCCGCGCTGGCGAGCTCGCTGGCGTACGCCTCGACGGCGGCGGGGAAGGCCTCGTGCGAGACGACGCGGTTGACGATGCCGAGCTGTTCCGCTTCCTCGGCGTCGATGATGCGGCCGGTGAACAGCAGGTCGCAGGCGCGCGCGGCGCCGAGCAGGCGGGGCAGGAAGTAGGTCGCGCCCATGCCGGGATGGATGCCGAGCCTGGTGAAGGTCATGCCCATCTTGGCGTTCGACGAGGCGATGCGGAGGTCGCAGGCGAGGGCGAAGCAGAATCCGGCGCCGATCGCGTGGCCGTTGATCGCCGCCAGGGTGGGGATCGGCAGCGAGGCGACCGACAGGTAGCGGTTGTAGAACTCGCGCGGCGGGCCGCCCATGCCGGCGTGCGGCTCGCCGATGCCGGCGTCGGCGGCGAGCATGCCGAGGTCGCCGCCGCCGCTGAAGGCGCGGCCCTCGCCGGTGACGACGAGGACGCGGACGTCGGCGTCGGCGCGGATCGCCTCGACGGCGCGCGCCACCTCGTCGCCCATCGCGACCGACATCGCGTTGCGCGCCTCCGGACGGTTCAACTTCAACGTGGCGACGTGACCGTCGCGCGTCAGCTCGATGTGCTCGTACGTCATGCGCGCATGCCTAGCGAAGCGCGCGCGGCGCCGCCACCGCGCGCGGTGCGCTTGATGGGGTGCGCGATACCCGTTAGGAAGGCGGGCGCACCATCGCACGAAAGGACCTGCCATGGCTCGACGGAAGATTGCTCTGATTGGCGCCGGCGCGATCGGCGGCACGCTCGCCCACCTCTCGCTGATGAAGCAGCTCGGCGACGTCGTGCTCTTCGACGTGGTCGAGGGCATGCCGCAGGGCAAGGCGCTCGACCTGCTGGAGTCGGGGCCGATCGAGGGCTTCGACGCCAACGTCGTCGGCACCAACGACCTGAAGGACATCGAGGGCGCCAGCGTGTGCATCGTCACGGCGGGCCTGCCGCGCAAGCCGGGCATGAGCCGCGACGATCTGCTCGAGACCAACGTGAAGGTGATGAAGAGCGTCGGCGCCGGCATCAAGAAGTACGCGCCGGAGTCGTTCGTCATCGTCATCACCAACCCGCTCGACGCCATGGTGACGGCGATGAAGCGCATCACCGGGTTCCCCAAGGAGCGCGTGGTCGGCCAGGCGGGCGTGCTCGACTCGGCGCGCTACCGCACCTTCGTGGCGATGGAGCTCAACGTCTCGGTGCGCAGCGTGTCGGCGATCGTCCTCGGCGGCCACGGCGACGACATGGTGCCGGTGCGCAGCCTCTGTCACGTCGGCGGCGTGCCGGTGGACACGCTGATCCCGGCCGGCCGCCTGGAGGCGATCGAGAAGCGGGTGCGCGGCGCCGGCGGCGAGATCGTCAACCTGATGAAGACCTCGGCCTTCTACTCGCCGGCGACGGCGGCCATCCGGATGGCCGAGGCGTACCTCTTCGACAAGCGGGAGATCCTGCCCTGCGCGGCGCTGCTCGAGGGCGAGTACGGGGTCGACGGCTTCTACGTCGGCGTGCCGGTGCAGATCGGCGGCAGGGGCGTGGAGAAGGTCATCGAGGTCGCGCTGACCCCGGCGGAGAAGAAGGCGCTCGATGAATCGGTCTCGCACGTCCGCGAGCTGGTCGAGGCGTCGGAGAAGTTCCTCAACGCCTGAGCGGCGCGAGGCAGGAGCGAACGAGCGTGAACGTCCACGAGTTCCAGGCCAAGGCGCTGCTGAAGCGCTACGGAGTCGCCGTCCCACCGGGCCGCGAGGTGACCAGCTACCACGATGCCGCCGCTGCCGCGCGCGAGCTGGGCGGGCGGTGCGTCATCAAGGCGCAGATCCACGCCGGCGGGCGGGGCAAGGCGGGCGGCGTGAAGCTGTGCCAGACCCCGGACGAAGCCCAGGCGGCGGCGCGCGACCTGCTCGGCAGGGTCCTGGTGACGCACCAGACCGGCCCGCAGGGTCGCGAGGTGAAGCGGCTGCTCGCCGAGGCGTTGAGCGAGATCGAGCGCGAGCTCTACCTCGGCATGGTCGTCGACCGCGCCACCGGCCGGCCGGCGATGATGGCCTCGGCCGAGGGCGGAGTGGAGATCGAAGAGGTCGCCGCGCGTTCGCCGGAGAAGATCCTGCGCGAGAGCGTCGACCCGGCGGTGGGCCTGCAGCCCTACCAGGCCCGCAAGCTGGCGTTCGGCATCGGCATCCCGGCCGCGTCGGTCAACAAGGCCGTCGCCTTCATGCTCGCCCTGTACAAGGCCTTCATCGAGAGCGATGCCTCGATGGCCGAGATCAACCCGCTGGTGCTCACCAGGCAGGGCGACCTGATCGCCCTCGACGCCAAGATGGGGTTCGACGACAACGCGCTCTACCGCCATCCGGAGATCCGCGAGCTCCGCGATCTCAACGAAGAGGACGAGAAGGAGATCGAGGCGTCGAAGCACGATCTCAGCTACGTCGCCCTCGACGGCAACATCGGCTGCATGGTCAACGGCGCCGGCCTGGCGATGGCGACCATGGACATCATCAAGAACTTCGGCGGCGAACCCGCCAACTTCCTCGACGTCGGCGGCGGCGCCACCGCTGAGCGGGTCACCGAGGCGTTCAAGATCATCCTCGCCGACCAGAACGTGAAGGCGGTGCTGGTCAACATCTTCGGCGGCATCATGAAGTGCGACGTCATCGCCAACGGCGTCGTCGAGGCGGCCCGGCAGATCAAACTGACGCTACCGGTCGTCGTTCGCCTCGAGGGCACGAACGTCGAGCTGGGTCGCAAGATCCTCGCCGAGTCGGGCCTCAACATCGAGTCCGGCAGCGACATGTCCGACGCCGCCCGCCGCGTCGTCCGCGCCGCCCAGACCGCCGCCTGATCCGGGAGACTCGGCCTCACTGGCCGAGCCGGCGGTTTCGGTTCGCCGCCGTATTCGAGCTTCTCCCCGGGACTGTGGAGAACCTGTTGATTTCTCTCGTCCAGGCCCCGCCGTTCTAAGGCTTTCCGGATTTGCCGCCCTGCTAGGCAAACACGCCTGCAGGAACCTGCCTGTGTTATCAGGTAGTTGAGCTGTAAAGCGAAGTAGCGTCGAGGCGCCGGGCCGGAAAGACAACTGCGATGCGGGCGATGGCCGGAGTGTGGATAACCGCCCTTAGAGATTGACGCCGACGATCGGTTCCGTGCCAGTCGCGGACTGGCTCAGATTGCCGTTGACGTAGAGCTCGGAGCGGATGGTTGCCTTTGGCTGGCCATCGGGGTTCTGGCCCGAGTTGACGCTCATCACGGCGTCGAACTGGTCCTGCGGGTTCTGCCAGAAGAAGGTGGCGGGCGTGCGGCAGGCGTCGAGGAAGGGGTTGAGCTGACAATTGGTGATGTTGGTGGCCACCAGGTCGCCGGTGCTGCCGAAGAAGGCGATGTTGCGGTCGGTGGGCGGCGGCTGGTCGAGGCAGGAGGTGCTGAGGCCGGCGGTCGGCGAGCAGACCTCGGTGCGGATCTCGGGGCCGAGCTGCTTGATGGTGAAGGTGCCGGGCGCCGACGCGATGGTGCGGCACGCGCCGGGCTGGATGACGCCGTTGTCGCCGCCGACCTGCTGGGTGAACCCGAGGTACATGTCGACCTGGATCGGCTGGTTGGAGATGTTGCGGATGACGGCGCGCACCGGTTGATGCGCGTTCTCGAGCACGAAGAGGTGCGGGGTCTGAAAGACGCGGTCGCCGAATTGGTGGTTGGAATTGGGCGACTGGATGCCGGTGCCCGAGCTGCCGCAGCCCGCCAGGTCCGGCGTGTCGGCGAAGACGAACGGGAGGTTGGGCCCGCCCGACACGTAGTAGAGGATCTCGATCGGACGCGCCTCAGAGCCGCCGCTGGTGCCGCAGTTGAGCGAGGCGAGGGCGAGGGCCGTGACGAGCGAGGGGAGGGCGTAGCGCTTCATCTTTCGGTCTGTGACAGCAACATTCCTCGAGTGCAAGGAAGCGGCGGCGTCGGCTGTGTTCTCCGTGCCGCTCTGTGGTTTAATGCGGCATGGACCGACGCCGGTTCCACGCCCTGGTCGCGGCGGCGATCGAGGAGATCCCCGAGCCCTTCCGCCGCCATCTGGTGAACGTCGAGGTGGTGGTCGAGGACGAGCCGAGCGACGAGCTGCTGCGCGAGATGGGACTGAACCCACGCCGCGACACCATCTACGGTTTGTACGAAGGGGTGCCGATCGACGAGCGGGCGCTCGACGGGGGGCCGCTGCTGCCGGACCGCATCGCCATCTACTACCGGCCGTTGGTGCGGGACTTCCGCACGCCGGGCGCCATCCGGCGGGAGATCCGCGCCACCATCATTCACGAGGTGGGGCACCTCTTCGGCCTCGAGGACGACGAGATTGAGGCGGAGGGCTACTGAGATGGAGCTCGGCGGCGTGCCCCTGGAGCGCATCGCGGTGGCCGTCGAGGGGATCGAGGTCCCGCTCTGGCGGGCGGTGCAGCTCGAGCGCTTCGTCGACGCCGCCGCGCTGCTGACCGCTGACGCGCCGGCCGAGCCGCCCTACTGGATGCACCTCTGGCCCGGCGCCCTCACGCTGGCGCGACGCCTCGCCAGGCTGGCCGGGGTGGGGCCGGACACCCGCGTGCTCGAGCTCGGCTGTGGTCTCGGGTTGCCGACGCTGATCGCGGCGCGCCGCGGCGCGGCCGTCGTGGCGACGGACTGGCAACGCGCGCCCCTGGCGATCGTGGCCCGCAGCGCCGCCGACAACGGCGACCGCGTCGCCTGCGTGCAGATGGACTGGCGCGCTCCGGCGCTGGTCGGCGGGTTCGATCTGTGCCTCGGGGCCGACGTCGCCTACGACGCCCAGGCGGCGGCGCCGCTGGCGCTGGCGCTGGCGACGTTGGTGCGCCGGGAGGGCGCCGTCTGGCTCGCCGATTCCGTGAACACGGCGCGCGGCGAGCTGGCGGCGGCCCTGGCCGCGCATGGCTTCGACATCGCGCAGCGCGAGGTCGGCGAGCGCGAGGACGGGCGGCGGGTCTGGGTGCGGTTGATCGAGGCGCGACGACGGTGAGTGTCCTCGTCTTCGACATCGAGACCCGGGTCGACAAGGCGTTGCTGCGGGCCACCCAGTTCGCCGACCTGGCGATCGACGACGAGGGGGCCTACGAGCGCATGCGCGACCGCCTGCGCCACGAGAGCGACGGGCGCAGCGACTTCTTCCCGGTCACCTACCACGTCCCGATCTCGATCGCTCTCGTCACCGCCGGCGACGACTACGCTTTCGGTGGCCTCGAGGTGCTGGGCGCCGACGCGCTCGGCGAGGGCGGGCTGGTGCGCGAGTTCTGGCGGCGGCTGGAGGCCTTCGACGGCACGCTGGTGTCCTTCAACGGTCGCGGCTTCGATCTGCCGGTCCTCGAGCTGCAGGCGTTGCGCCACGGCTGCGCCCTGACGCGGTATTGCGGCGAGCGCAACGGCCTCCGCCAGCGCAGCGGGCGGCATCTCGACCTGTACGACTGGCTGAGCAATTTCGGTGCGGCGCGGCTGCGCGGCGGGCTCGATCTGATCGCCAAGCTGGTGGACCTGCCGGGAAAGGCCGAGATCGCCGGCGCCGACGTGCAGCGCCTGTGGGAGCGCGGCCGCTGGGGGGAGATTCACCACTACTGCGCCGACGACGCGCTCCAGACCTACTTCGTGCTCCTGCGCGTCGAACAGTTGCGCGGCCGGCTCAGCGCCGAGCAGGTCGCGACCCTGACCGCCGGGGCGCGCGCCCGCCTGGCGGGCTCCGCGGCGCCATGAACCGCCACCACGACGACGCCGGCAGTCGCAGCCACATGGACGCGCCGCAGTCGAGCGGCCTGCGCCGGCGGCCGAACGCCCGTCCGACCGAGGGGCGGTTCCAACTCGTCGCCGACTTCGAGCCGGCGGGCGATCAGCCGGCGGCGATCGCGGCGTTGACCGAGGGGATCGACGCCGGCGCGCGGGGCCAGGTGCTGCTCGGCGTCACCGGCTCGGGAAAGACGTTCACCATGGCGCACGTGGTGGCGCGCGTGAACCGGCCGACCCTGGTGATGGCGCCGAACAAGACGCTCGCCGCGCAGCTCTACCACGAATTCAAGGCGCTCTTCCCGCACAACGCGGTGCGCTACTTCGTCAGCTATTACGACTACTACCAGCCGGAGGCGTACGTCCCGAGCTCCGACACCTTCATCGAGAAGGATTCGTCGATCAACGACGAGATCGACAAGATGCGCCACTCGGCGACCAAGGCGCTGCTCGAACGGCGCGACGTGCTGATCGTCGCCAGCGTCTCCTGCATCTACGGCCTCGGCTCGCCGGAAGCCTACTTCGACATGCTCGTCTTTCTCGAGCGCGGCGAGCGGGTTGACCGCGACAAGCTGCTGCGCAAGCTGGTGGACATCCAGTACGAGCGCAACGACTACGACTTCCATCGCGGCACCTTCCGCGTGCGCGGCGACGTCATCGAGATCTTCCCCGCCTACGAAGAGGCGCGCGCCCTGCGGGTCGAGCTCTTCGGCGACGAGATCGACCGCATCGCCGAGATCGATCCGCTGCGCGGCAAGACGCTGCGGGCGCTCGACCGGGTCGCCGTCTATCCCGCCAGCCACTACGTCACCAAGCCGGATCAGTTGAAGCGCGCCGTCGACGGCATCCGCGACGAGCTGCGGGACTGCCTGCAGCGATTCCGCGCCGAGAACAAGCTGCTCGAGGCGCAGCGGCTCGAGCAGCGGACGATGTACGACCTCGAGCTGCTCGAGGAGATGGGCTTCTGTCCCGGCATCGAGAACTACTCGCGTCACCTCACGGGCCGCGCGCCTGGCGAGCCGCCGCCGACGTTGATCAACTACTTCCCCGACGACTTCCTCATGGTCATCGACGAGAGCCACGTCACCGTGCCGCAGATCGGCGGCATGTACCGCGGCGACCGTTCCCGCAAGCAGACGTTGGTCGAGTTCGGCTTTCGACTGCCGTCGGCGCTCGACAACCGCCCGCTCAGCTTCGCCGAGTGGGAGGCGCTGGCCACCCAGGTCGTCTACGTCTCCGCGACGCCGGGTGAATACGAGCGGCAACAGAGCGGCGGGGTGGTGGTCGAGCAGCTCATCCGCCCGACCGGGCTCACCGACCCGGAGGTCATCGTCCGGCCGGCCCGGCAGCAGGTGGACGACCTGCTCGATGAGATCCGCACCCGCGTCGGCCGCAACGAGCGGGTGCTGGTCACGACGCTGACCAAGAAGATGGCCGAGGATCTCACCGACTACTACGACGAGCTCGGCGTCAAGGTGCGCTACCTGCACTCGGACATCGACACCATCGAGCGGGTGGAGATCATCCGCGATCTGCGGCGCGGCGTGTTCGACGTCCTGGTCGGCATCAACCTGCTACGCGAGGGGCTCGACCTGCCCGAGGTCTCGCTGGTCGCGATCCTCGACGCCGACAAGGAAGGCTACCTGCGCTCCGAGCGCTCGCTGATCCAGACCATCGGCCGTGCCGCCCGCAACGCCGGC
This sequence comes from bacterium, assembly GCA_019637795.1. Taxonomy (NCBI): domain Bacteria; species bacterium. Next base: position 145,192 of record JAHBUY010000007.1, read on the forward strand.
GGCACGGTGATTCTCTACGCGGATGGCATCACCGCGTCGATGCGGGCCGCCATCGACGAGACCAACCGCCGGCGCGTCATCCAGCAGGCCTATAACGCCGAGCACGGGATCACGCCGCAGACCATTCGCAAGGCGATCGGCGCGCCGCTGATCGAGGCGGCGGAAGCCGACTACGTGGACGTGCCGCTGGTCGCCGATGCCAGCGCGGAGTACGTCTCGCCGGCCGAAATCCCCGGGCGCGTGGCGGCGCTGCGCAAGCAGATGCGCGAGGCGGCGGCCGCCCTGGAGTTCGAACACGCCGCCGAGCTGCGGGACGAGATCCAGCGCCTGCAGGCGCTCGAGCTCGAGATTCGCGCGCCGGCCGAGTGAGAAGCGGGTGAGAGGGCTGGCCAAAGGCGCAAATATCTGTTGACTTTGACCTGGCATGAACGGGTAAAGGGTAGGCAGACGGGGCAGGCTGGCAGGGGCTGGCCGATAGAGGTCCGACACAGCGGGCGCCGGCGCCCGCGGGGGAAACGGGGGACGAGACGGTGCGTGACGTTTTCGCGGCTGCGGCGCGACGGGCGGTGGGGATTTCGCTCGCGCTCGCGGCTCTCCTCGCCGCCGGCACGGCTTCCGCCCACAACGGCACCGGCAAATTGCGCGGGGTCTGCGTGATGCAGAACCTGGCCGGTCGCGGCACCATGACGGTGACCGTGTCCAACCTCTGGAGCGGCTCGGTGACCAACGTCACCCCGTCCGACCTGCTTGCCTCGGGTACCGGCACCGCGACCTTCTTCCTGCAGACCAGTCCGCGCCCGTTGCGCGAGCTCTTGCCCGGTAAGAACACCGATTTCGTGTGGCGCGGGCGGCTCTACGGGGACGGCGTCATCGACCTCTCGGTCGAAGTGCTGGCGCAGTTCGACGATGGCCACATCGAATCGACGGGCATCGTCAACTGCAACCGCCTCGTCGTCGGCAACGGCGGCGAGGGGCCGCCGACCAATACGCCCGGCCAGCGGCCGACGAACACGCCAGTCGGCGGCGCGGCATCTCCCACGCCGACCAGTGGCCGGCCCACCGCGACCAGCGGACGGCCGACCTCGACCTCACGCCCCACGCGCACCTCGCGCGTCGATCCGAGCGCAACGGCGACCCGTCCGCAGGCTACCTCGACGCCGACCCGGATTCAGCCGACGGCAACCTTCACCCGCGTGCCGCCGACCAGGACGCCCACCCAGGCCAGGCCGACGCGGACGCCGATCCCCGACCGGCCCACGCGGACCCCGATCGTCGTGCCGTCGCGCACCGCAACGCCGAGCCGCCCGGCGCGGCCGACTGCGACGCCGAGTGCGCCGGCGCCGACCAGAACGCCGATCCCCGCTCGTCCGTCTCGGACGCCCATTCCGACCGCGACGGCTCGGCCGACGCGGACACCGAATGTGCCCGCGGCGACGCCGACCCGAACGCCGACGCAGTCCCAGGGTGGGACGATCGGCGTGCTCGCTGCGAGCTGCAGCCTGCGGCGCAACATCGATCTGGTGACCATCACCATGGCGGTGCAGAACCGCAGCGGCGTCGACATTCAACAGCTCGCTGCCAGTCCGCTCAGCCTGCAGCCTGAGGGCGGCGCCCTGTTCTTCGATCGTACCGGCCCGAGCCCGACCTCGGCGCCGCTGGTGCGCAACGGCGCCACCGCCACGTTCCAATGGACCGGCCGGCTCAGCCCGGGCGGCACCATGGGCTTCAGCGCCAGTGCCGCCGCCAATAGCAGTCGCGGCCCGCTCACTACCGGCTTGGTGGACTGCGGCGTCACGGGTTCGGATGCCGGAAATTTCGATCCCAGCAGCTTCTCCGGCACCTGCACCCTGTCGCCCGGCGACCCCGGCACGCTGCGGGTCGAGGTGCGCAACGGCTCGCGCGAAACGCTGCAGACCATCGAGGCGGGTTTGGTGGCGCGAACCGGCAGTGGCACGGCGCAGCTCACCGAAGTGCGCGGTCCGTCGCCGCGGAGCGTCAGCACCCTCAGCTCCGGCGCGCGGCGCCAGTTCGACTTCCAGGGGCGCTTCCTGGGCAACGGCGAGATCCGGGTTCAATTCGAAGCCAAGGGCACGCGGCAGACCACCAACGATCGCGTGTCGACCGGCCGCATCGAATGCGCGGCGCAGGTCGGCGGCACCGGTGGCAATCTGCCGGATCTCGGCGTCGACCAAGAGGACCTGCGCAACTCGGTGATGATCGAGACGAAGAATTTCACCGCCGACAACTGCGCCGTGTTCGAGGGGTGCGTCGACGGCACGGGGAACCGCAAACTCCTGCGCTTCAACACAACGACCCCGAACTACGGCCCAGGCGACGTCTTCCTCGGTGACCCGCGGGGCAGCTCGACGTTCGAGTACTCGGCCTGCCACAATCACTACCATTTCAAGGAATACGCGGATTACCGACTGCTCGACATGGGTGGAAACATCGTCGCTCGCGGGCACAAGCAGGCCTTCTGCCTGGTCGATCTGTGGAAGCCGCCGGGGCTGCGTGGCCGCGCCGATCCGCAGTTCAATCATTGCGGCTACCAGGGCATCAGTGCCGGTTGGGCCGACGTCTACCACCGCGGCCTCGACTGCCAGTGGATCGACATCACCGGCGTGCCGTCCGGACGTTACGTGCTCGAAGTCGTGATCAATCCGGCGCACGTCATCAGGGAGAACAACTACTCCAACAACAGCGCCCGAACCGAGGTCGTCATCCCCTAGAGGGGCAGGCCGGGGCTGGAATCCTGACAAAGCGCAGAAAACTGCTTGACTAATGAGAAGCGGAACAACTAGACGTGGGACCGGACTTCCCAGGGGGGTCGTCTGGAAACGATTCAAGGGGGACCTAAGGGTGTGTAGCGGGGACAGCGCATCTCGAGGCAACGAGCGTGGGGAATCTCGTTGCATCGCCATGCGTGAGCGTTGAACGCTCGCTGCTGCACGGCTCCGGACAGGGAGGACAGGGCATGTTGAGGGTCAGAGTGGGGACAATCGCCGGCGTTGTGGGTGCCGTTCTGATGACGGCCAGCGCCGGCGTCGCGCAGCTCAATACCCGCAAGCCCACCAGCACACCGCGGCCGACGAGCACGCCGATCGAGCAAGACGTGCGGACCCGCAAGCCGACCAACACGGTACGGCCGACGAGCACGCCGATCGTGCTCGATACGCGCACGCGCAAGCCGACCAGCACGTCGCGGCCGACGAGCACCCCGATCGTGCTCGAGGAGCGGACGCGCAAGCCGACCAACACGTCGCGGCCGACCAGCACGCCGATCGTGCTCGAGGAGCGGACGCGTAAGCCGACCAGCACGGCACGGCCGACCAGCACCCCGATCATCCCCGAGGATCGGACGCGCAAGCCGACCAGCACCTCCCGGCCGACCAGCACGCCGATCGTGCTCGAAGAGCGGACGCGTAAGCCGACGAGCACCGAGCGGCCGACCCGCACGCCGATCGTCACCGAGGATCGCACGCGCAAGCCGACCAGCACCTCCCGGCCAACGCGCACCCCGATCGTCACCGAGGATCGTACGCGCAAGCCGACCAGCACCGAGCGGCCGACGCGCACCCCGATCGTCACCGAAGATCGCACGCGCAAGCCGACGAGCACTGAGCGGCCGACCCGCACGCCGATCGTCACCGAGGACCGCACGCGCAAGCCGACCAGCACCGAGCGGCCGACTCGCACGCCGATCGTCACCGAGGACCGCACGCGTAAGCCGACCAGCACCGAGCGGCCGACGCGCACGCCGATCGTCACCGAAGATCGCACGCGCAAGCCGACCAGCACCGAGCGGCCGACCCGCACCCCGATCGTCACCGAGGATCGCACGCGCAAGCCGACCAGCACCGAGCGGCCGACCCGCACCCCGATCGCGCAGGAGGAGCGGACGCGCAAACCGACCAGCACTGAACGGCCGACCCGCACCCCGATCGCGCAGGAGGAGCGGACGCGCAAGCCGACCAGCACTGAACGCCCGACCCGCACGCCGATCGTCACCGAGGACCGGACGCGCAAGCCGACCAGCACCGAGCGGCCGACCCGCACCCCGATCGTCACCGAGGATCGCACGCGCAAGCCGACGAGCACCGAGCGCCCGACCCGCACGCCGATCGCGCAGGAGGATCGGACGCGGAAGCCGACGAGCACCGAGCGGCCGACGCGGACGCCGATCGTCAGCGAGGATCGCACGCGCAAGCCGACCAGCACGGAGCGCCCAACTCGCACGCCGGGGACGAGCGAAGACCGGACGCGCAAGCCGACCAGCACGGCTCGGCCGACCCGCACCCCGCTCCCCGAGGCGCCGCCGCCTCAGTTCGAGGCGGGCGGAATCAGCGCCGCTTGCCGCGCCATCGACAAGGGCGGCCCGGCCGCCAAGGACAACCTGATCCATGTGACCCTGATTGTCAGCAATGCGTCGGGGGCCCAGATCACGGGCCTCACGGCTCATGCGCTGGACATTCAAGGGGGACCGTACCGGCTCAACAGCGCTCCGGGTCTCACGCGGACGCTGGTGAACGGCAGCTCCGCAGCGTTCCGCTACTCGCTCGACGCAGATGCCTCGCTCTCAATCAGCGCCTCGGCGTCCGCGACCGGACCTGGTGGGGAGCTGATCAACATCGGACCAGTCGCCTGCGAATTCTGATCGACCAGAAATCCACAGCGTGATGAAAAGGGGGCCAGGGTCGTGTACCTGGCCCCCTTTTTTTACGCCCTCACGCTTGGTTCGCTCTTTCTTGAAAGAATCGCGCTGCGTATCGTGACGCAGAGCGCCGGTGAAGGGGCGGAGCGCGAAGAAGGGCGCCGCGCGAGGTGAACGCAATGTCCAATCGACTGAATCGTCTGCTGTGGAGCGTGTTCGGCGCTCTTGCGGTGCTGCTGACCGGCGGCGTCGTTCTGGCCCAGACGCCGACTCCCGTGCCTGGGGGCGACTGTTGCGCGGTTCACAGTGGCGTCGGTTGCGACAACCGGGCGTGCCAGGACTGTGTGACCGAGACCCAGGCGGTCTGCGGAATTCTGCCGTGGGACCAGTTCTGTGTTGCAGGCACGACGGATCCGGAGTGCGCGAATATCTGCGGATGCATCCAGGCACCGTCGCCGACTCCCACCCCTGGGGGGGACTGTTGCAGCGTCCACGGCGGAACGGGATGCGATGTCGCGGCCTGCCAGGCGTGCGTCTGTGGAATCGATGAACCCTGCTGCAACCTGGTGTGGGACCCGACGTGCGTGGCCGAGGCCTCCGACGAATGTCTGTCGCAGTGTCCGTGTACCGCGCCGCCAACCGAGACGCCGGCGCCGAGCCCGACGCCGGGAGGCGACTGCTGTTCAGCCCACGGCGGCCCAGACTGCAACGATAACGCCTGTGCCGCCTGCGTATGCGGGCTCGATCCGGAGTGCTGTAACGGTGTGTGGGATGCGGACTGCGCTTCCGAGGCGAGCGTCGAGTGCGCCCTGGAGTGCGCCTGCCCTGGATCCGAGCCCTGCTGCGGCGCGCATGACAGCGTCTCGTGTGACGATCTGCGGTGCAAGACCTGCGTCTGCGATCTCGACCCCGCATGCTGCACGGATTCGTGGGACCAGCGCTGCGTCGACGAGGCCTCGGTCGATTGTCAGATCGACTGCACCTGCGATGCGCCCGGCAGTTGTTGCGATGCGCACGACGGCATCGGCTGCGAGGTCCAGGCGTGCCAGGACTGCGTCTGCGCCATCGACGCGCCGTGCTGCAGCGACGGTTGGGATGCGCGCTGCGCCGACGAGGCGGCGAACGACTGCGCGGAACGTTGCGGCGCGTGTGCCGCGAACAATTGCTGCGAGGCGCGCGGCGATGCCGGCTGCGGCGACGATGCCTGCCAGGCGTGCGTCTGCAACGTCGACGGCTTCTGCTGCAACGAGCTCTGGGATGCGGGCTGCGTGAGCATCGCAGAGGGCGATTGCCCGAGCGAGTGCAGTTGCGGGAACGCGCCCACCTGCGCCGGTGACTGCGGCGGCGACGGCAGGGTGACGGTCAACGAGCTCATCGCCGCGGTGAACATCGCGCTCGGGAACGCCGCGGTGAGCACCTGTACAGCGGTGGACCGGAATGGCGACGGCGATGTCACCGTCAATGAGCTGATTCAGGCGGTGAACTCGGCGCTGAGCGGTTGCGGGTGAACGTCCGGCGGGCGGTCACTGCGGCATGCTGGCCGCAGTCGTCGTGCCGCTGCTCTGCATCTTGAAGATCAGGTCGGTCACGCGGCCCGCCAGCTTGAGCTTGGAGGCGAGCTCGCGGTTCTGACGGTGCTCGTCATCGAGGCGGCGTTGCAGGGCCGCGTTCTCGGCGCGCAGGCTCGTGACGCTGTCGGCCAGGGACACGCCGTCGCCGTCCTGCTGCGCCAGGGCGGCGCGGAGCTCTCCCTCGCGCTGCTGGCTGGCGGCGAGATCCTGTTGGATGCTGGCGAGGACGCGGCGCTGACGCTCCTTGAGCGCCGCGATCTCTTCGCTGTCCGCGCCGCTGCGTGCGGTCCGTTCGAGCTGTTGCTGCAGCGTCGCATAGCGCCGTTCGAGATCGCCGCGTTCGCGGCGCTCGGTCGCCAGGGTGTTGCGCAGCTCGCCGATCTCCTGCTGGGCGGTGGCGAGCTGTTCGCGCAGGTGCTGGTCGACGACGTTGCCGGATCGTTCGTACGGACCGGCGGACGTCTCCTCGAGCAACTTGGCCATCTCGCTCTCGACATGCTTGCGGCGCTGCATCTCGCTGTCGAGCCGCGTCTCGAGGGTGGCCACCTGCCGTTTCGCTTCGTCGAGCTCGGCCTCCTTGGCCGCCAGCGCGGCAGCGGATGAGTCGGGTGCTGTCACGCCGCCCGCCAACGGCGCCGAGCTGCCAGTCGTCGACCCACCGCCGGTCTGCTCCGTGGGTACCGGTGATCCGGAAGGCTGTCGGCGGGCGGCGGCGAGCTGCGTCTGTACGGCGGCGATCGTGCGATCGCGCTCAGCGAGCTGAGCCTCGAGCTCCTGCACCTGCCGCTCGGCGGGCGTCAGGGGGCGCTGTGGCGCGACCCGCCGCGCATCGGCCGCGGCGTTGTCGTCGGCGCCATCCTCTTCCGTGAAGCGTTCCGTTTCGGACGGAAGCGTGGGATCAGGTGCGGCTGAAGGGTGGACGCGCGGAATGCATCCCGCCAACAGGACGGCCGCGGCAAACATCCATGTGGCCCGTTGAAGCCCCATCACCCCTCCACCAACCGACGCGGCCGCGAGGCTAGACCCAACGGGTCACCTTGTCCAGGCATGATTCTCGGGCTCGGCCGCGCCGCCTACTACGCGGCCGGGAGGGGCACCTCGACATAATCGCGTCGACAGGGTGGGCCAGGCGCGTGCCAGTACCGCAGACGGCCGGCGGCGTCGGCGGCCACGACCGAGGACGAGCGGGTCCCATAGCCGGGCAGGTGCACACAGAGCGTGTCGATGATCTCGGCGCGAGGGTCCAGGGCGGTCGAGTGGTCGGACAGGATGGTGCGGAGCGCCGGCAATAGCGCCGGAACCTCGGGCGCCGCGGCGAGGTCGAGGGCGCGGAAGCGCTGTGACGACTTGGCGATCCGCGGGCAGGTCGGGTCGTTGAGCTCGAGATTGGTGAGCAGATGCACCCCGGGTTCGAGCGGTGCGATCTGCATGGCGCCGCCGCGGTTGGTGGCGACCAGTGCGGCGGCGTGGTCGGCTATCAGGAGGCTGAAAGGGTTGTAGGCGCTGCCGTCCTCGCCTTCGAGCAGGCGCCGGGCGTTGGCAATCCCACGCTGCTGGAGCACCGACAGAGTCAGCAGGCCGCGAGACCGCAGGCTCGCGTCGGGCCCGCCACGACTTCTTCGGTTGAGCAGGCCGACGACGAGGCCGGCCTGGTTGACGCCGAACCAGGTACCGCCGGCGCTGAGGTCCTGCCCGCCGACGACCCATGGATCCGCTGCCAACTGGCGCGGGTCGGCGGTCGGGCGATCGAGGAATTCGTCGCGATTGGCGGCGACCAGCAGCGGCAGGGAAGGGGCGCAGCCCACGTACACGGCCAGGGTACACACGCCGAATGCGCTAGCGAGGCGGCGGGCCGCTGGCAAATACCCGGGGCGCGGAAGCGGTGCCACCGCCGCTCCCCGGCCGCCGCGCCGGAACCGTCGATTGTGTGCGTCGGACCCCTGTGGTAGCCGATTTTCATCGCACGAACGGCTCCACGATGCTGGAGAACGGACCTTGGACACGAGGTCCGCGCCCAGACGAGAATGGCGCCAGTCGAGGCCAGTACGACGCGCAGCCAGCCACCGCCGGGAGCCCGCATGTTTGCCAGTATCGACGACGTCATCACCCAGTTCGCCGCCCAGCGCTACATCTGCAACCGGCGCATCGCCACGGTGGTCTACCTGGCCACCCACCTCGAGAAGCCGATCCTGATCGAGGGCCCGGCGGGCGTCGGCAAGACCGAGCTCGCCAAGGTGGTGGCCGCGGCGCTCGACCTCAACCTGATCCGTCTGCAGTGCTACGAGGGCCTCGACGAGGCCAAGGCGCTGTACGAGTGGGAATACGCGAAGCAGCTCCTGTACACCCAGATCCTCAAGGACAAGATCAGCGAAGTGATCGGCGGCGCGGCGTCGCTGCGCGAAGCCGTCGACCGCATCGCCACGCAGGATGACGTCTTCTTTTCCGACCGCTTCATCCTGCCGCGGCCGCTGCTGCGCTCGATCACCTCGGCCGAACGCACCGTCCTGCTGATCGACGAGATCGACAAATCCGACAGCGAGTTCGAGGCCTTCCTGCTCGAGGTGTTGAGCGACTTCACGGTCAGCGTCCCCGAGCTCGGCACCTTGCGGGCGACGCATGTGCCGATCGTCCTGCTCACCAGCAACAACGCGCGCGAGATGTCGGACGCGCTCAAGCGACGCTGCCTGCACCTCTACATCGACTTCCCCTCGAGCGCCCAGGAGCTCGAGATCGTTCGCCTGAAGGTTCCGGATATCGGCCCACAGCTCGCGGCGCAGGTCGTCGAGGCGGTGCAGCGGGTGCGCAAGCTCGACCTCAAGAAGGTGCCGAGCATCAGCGAAACCCTCGACTGGGCGCGCACCCTGACCCTGCTCAACGCCACGCAACTCGACGAGTCGTTGGTCGAGGACACGCTGACCGCGATCCTCAAGTACGAGGGGGACATGCGCAAGGCGCAGGACGAGCTGAAGGCCTTCCTGCAGCAGCCAGCCGCTGCGGGCGGGCAGGGGAACGGCAGCGACGTCCGTCACTGAGGCGATGGACGACCGGATCGTCGATTTCACGGCGCTGCTGCGCGCCAACGGGCTGCGGGTCTCCATGTCCGAGCACCTCGACGCCTTCCACGCCGTCGCCGCGCTCGGCATCGCCGACCGCGAGGTGTTCAAGGACGTGCTGCGCAGCACGATGGTGAAGCGCAGCGTCGACCTCCCCGTCTACGACGAGCTCTTCGATCTCTACTTCGCCGGCCTCGGCCGGGCGATCTCCGAGAACTCCGAGGCGGCGATGAAGGCCCTGCAGCTCAATCCGCAGGAGTACCAGGCCCTGATGGAGCAGCTTGCCGAGCTGCTCCAGGACCTCAACATCAACCTGTCGCAGCTTGCGGAGGCGTTGCTCCGCAACGACAGCGGCCGACTCGAGCGCATGTTGCGCGAGGCGGCGGACCAGGCGCAGGCGCAGGGCATCGAACGCTCCTACCAGGAGGGGCGCTACAGCCACAGCACCGCCCAGAGCCTCGGCCTCGGCGGGCTGAGCGAGGAGCTGGAACAGCTCAAGGAACAGCTCGGCCAGGCGGGACTGTCGCCTGAGCTCAACGAAGCGCTGCGGCGGCTGATCGATCAACGGCTGCGCGACCTGCGGGAGATGATCCGCCGTACCGTCCGCCTCGAGCTCGAGAAGCGCGACCAGACGCAACGCGAGAAGAACCGCCTCGCCAGTCTGGCGGAGAAGAGCTTCTACTATCTCTCCGAGGACGAGATGCGGCGGATGCGCGAGGCGGTGACGAAGCTCGCGCAACGCTTGAAGAACGTGGTCTCGATCCGCCGCAGGCGCGGCAAGCGCGGCAAGTTCGACCTCAAGGGCACCCTGCGCAAGAACCTGCAGTACGGCGGCGTGCCGTTCCGCATCCAGTTCGACCGCAAGATCAAGGACAAGCCGCAGGTGCTGGTGCTGTGCGACGTGTCGGATTCGGTGCGCAACGTGTCACGCTTCATGCTCCAGTTCGTGTATTCGCTGCAGGATCTCTATTCGCGCGTGCGAAGCTTCATCTTCGTCAGCGAGATCGGCGAGATCACTCAGCTTTTCGAGGAGAACGACACGCAGCGGGCGATCGAGCAGGCGCTCACCGGGTCGATCATCAACGTCTTCGCCCACTCGGATTTCGGCCGCGCGTTCAAGACCTTCCATCGCGATCATCTCGGGGCGGTCAACAACCGCACGACGGTGATCATCCTCGGCGACGCGCGCAACAACTACAATCTGGCGCAGGAATGGGTGCTGCGGGACATCCAGGCGCGCGCCAAGCAGCTCATCTGGCTCAATCCCGAGAGCCGCCTCACGTGGGGGTTTGGGGACTCGGAGATGGACCGCTATCTGCCGTTCTGCGACCTCGTCGAGGAGTGCCGGAACCTGAATCAGCTCTATCGCGTCGTCGACCGCCTGGTGCGCTGATGCGCACCGATGAGCGGGCGAAAACGCGTTGACCGAGCGAATTCTTTCTGGGCACAATTCCCGTATGAGCCGCGAAGACGCGATCCCGATGACCGTCGGCGGGCTGACCCTCGATCCCGCGACCAAGACGCCGATCGTCATTCTGCGCGACGACGACAACAAGCTGAACCTCCCGATCTGGATCGGCCTGCTGGAGGCGACCGCGATCGCCACCGAGCTCGAGGGCATCCAGATGACGCGGCCGATGACTCACGATCTCCTGCGCAACCTCATCGGCGAGCTCGGCGCCACGGTGCAGAGCATCGAGATCTCCGACCTGCGCGACAACACGTACTATGCCGTCATCAATCTCGTCGTGGACGGCGCGCCCCGCATCATCGATTCCCGACCCAGCGACGCGATTTCCCTGGCACTGCGCGCCAAGAGCCCGATCTACGTCGCGCGCCGTGTGCTCGAGGCCTCGAGCGTGCTGCAGCAGGGCGAGAGCGGCGACAACGTCGAGAGCAACCTGTCCAACGTCTCGCGCGACAAGTGGTCGGAGATCCTCGAGAAAATGTCGCCGGACGACTTCAAGTACAAGATGTGACCTCAACCAGGCCGGCACCGGGTGTCGGCCTATTCCGGGATCGCGTTCGTCGCCCGTGCGGCGCGCGACGCCCGAAAGTCCGCGGAGGGGAGACGATCGTGGCGGAGAAGGCGCGCCTGTCGCACAAGGAAGCGAAGCAACCAGACGAGTTCATCACCCTGACCAACCAGGCCATGGCCTGGGGGCGGGCGCACCAGCAGACGGTCATCTGGAGCGCCATCGCCGTCGCTGTCCTGATAGCCGCTCTGGGGATCGCCACCGCCTACCGCAGCGCGCAGCGCCGGGACGCCAACGCTGACCTGGCGCAGGCGGTGGCGAAGATCCAGAGCAATGACCTCGCCGGCGCCATCACGGACCTGAACACCGTCACCGAACGCTGGTCCGGGACCGAGGTCGCGCGCATCGCGACCCTGATGGCCGCGAACACCGCGTTACGCCTGGGTGACCCGGACAAGGCGCTCAGCGCTCTCGCCAGCATCCCATCGTCGAGCCTGCCGGCCTACCTGCAGCAGCAGATGCTGCTCGCCTGGGGCACGGCCCTCGAGGACAAGGAGCAGTGGGCGGACGCCGCCACCAAGTACCGCGCCGCAGCGGCCATCGCCGGCCCGTACACCGGCACGGCGATCGTCGCTGAAGCCCGTACCACCGAGCTCGCCGGCGACAAGGAAAAGGCGCGTACGCTGTATCGCCAGGCCTACGAGCAGTTCCCGGATCTACCGGGCCGCGAGGTCCTGACGAGCAAGATCTCGGCGTCCTGATCGCCTCGGGCGGCGGCGAGCCATTCCAGGGACGTCAGCCGGCTCAGGTCACATAATCCATCTTATCAGACGTTGAACCGAGGCGACCGGCGAGGCGGCACCGTTGGCTCTTGCCGGGCCGGCTACCCCCGTTCCCCGGGATCGAAGAGTTTCCGGTGCTCTTCGAGCGCGAACCGGTCGGTCATGCCGGCGATGTAGTCGGCGATGATCCGCGGCAGCGGATCGCCGACCCGGGCGTGGCGCTCGAGGATGTGCGGGGGCAGTTGCTGCGGCTCGCTCATGTAGGCGCCGAAGAGCTCGCGCATGACGCGCTTCGCCTTCTCGAACATCCGGATGACCTTGTAGTGGCGGTACAGGTTGTCCATCAGGAATGCCTTGAGCTCCTGACGCTGGGTTTCGACCTCCGGGCTGTGTCCCACCAGCGGCTCGCCGTGGGCGCGAACGTCGTCGAGCGTCTCGGCGCCGGCCGCGGCGAGCCGGCGTTCCAGGGTCTCGATGAGGTCGGTGACGAAGCGGTCGATGATCAGCCGGATGGCCTGGTAGCGCCAGATGCGTTGGCTGGCGTGCGGCGAGCGGTCGCGAACGGCGCGGTACGCGTCGCGCCAGAGCCCTACCCCGTCGAGTTGCTCGAAGGTCAGGAGGCCGGATTTCAGCCCGTCATCGATGTCGTGGCTGTTGTAGGCGATCTCGTCCGTGTAGTCGACGAGCTGGGCCTCGAGGCAAGGTCCGCGCCCGGGCTCGAAGGCGGCGGCCAGCGGCTTGTCGTACGGGGGGGTGTGCTTGACGATGCCCTCGCGCACCTCCCAGGTCAGGTTGAGCCCGGGGAAATCCGGGTAGCGCTCCTCGAGCACGTCGACGATTCGCAGGCTCTGGGCGTTGTGTTCGAAGCCGCCGTGCGCCGTCATGAGATCATTGAGGACGCGCTCGCCGGCGTGGCCGAAGGGCGTGTGTCCGAGGTCGTGCGCCAGCGCCACCGCCTCCGCCAGGTCGGCGTTGAGGCGCAGCGACTTGGTGATGGTGCGGGTGATCTGGGCGGCTTCCATCGTGTGGGTCAGACGGGTGCGGTAGTAGTCGCCCTCGTGGTTCACGAAGACCTGGGTCTTGTACTCCAGGCGGCGGAACGCGGTGCTGTGGATGATCCGATCGCGATCGCGCTGGAAGGCCATGCGGAACGGGTGTTCGCTCTCGGCGTGGACCCGACCGCGCGTGGCGGCGCTGCGTACGGCGTAGGGCGCGAGGAGGCGGTTCTCCAGTTCCGCGAACTCCGCGCGTGTCAGCATGGGCGGCGTCTACCACGGGGTATGTGGAGCGACCAGTGGAGGCCTCCTGCGGAGCGACATTTTTCGGACGCCGAGCGGCAGGCGTCGACGCGGCGCCAGGCGCTGGCCGCTGATCTCGGCGGGCGCCGCATCGCTGGGCGCTTGGCATGCCGATTGTTGAATGCGCCCAACCGTGATGGTCGCACTTCGCGGTGGGCACGGCGCGCAGGTCCTCGTCTGTCTCTCTCTACTCCTCGTCTCGACGGCGGCCGATGTCGCCCGCGGGGCCAGTGGCATGGCCCCGCCGGTACCGGGGCGTCTCGTGCTTCGAGGCCGTGGCGGGCTGGACCCCGAGGCGCTGCAACGGGCGCTGAACGCGGCCGGAGCGCGCCGGGTCGAGAGCGTGGATGGCGTCGAGGGCACCGTCGTCGAGGCCGATCCGGCGACCCTGCTCGGAGTGGCCGACAGCCTGCGGCGATCGGGACTCTTCTCGAGCGTCGAGCGCGATCAGCAGGTGCGGATCGCGGAGCCGGACGATCCGTACTACCAGTCGCAGTGGGGCCTGCCGCGCGGCGGCGTGCCCGCGGCGTGGGCGCTCTCGTCCGGCGCTGGCGTGACGGTGGCGGTGGTCGACACCGGCGTCGATGCCAGTCATCCGGATCTCCAGGGGCAGTTGCTCCCCGGCTACGACTTCCTGAACGACGATCCCTACCCCAACGACGACAACGGTCACGGCACGCGCATGTCCGGCATCGTCGGCGCCGCGTGCGACAACGGTGAGGGCATCTGCGGCGTCGCGCCGGGGGCGATGGTCCTGCCGATCAAGTCGCTCGACGCCCAGGGCTACGGCCCGTACAGCGCCGTCGCCAACGGCATCATCTACGCCGTCGATCACGGCGCGCGCATCGTCAACCTGAGCCTGGTCGGCACCGCGCCCTCGAGCATCCTGCAGGCAGCGGTCGACTACGCGGCGGCGCACGACGTGATCGTCGTCGCGGCGGCGGGCAACTTCGGCACCGACACGCCCGGCTATCCCGCCGCGTCGACTGGCGCGGTGGCCGTGGCGGCGATCAATGACGCCGACGGACACCCGAGCTTCTCCAATTACGGTCCCTGGGTGAGCATCTCGGCCCCGGGTGTCGACGTGGTGACCACCAGCCCCGGCGGGTACGCCGCCTCGACCGGCACCTCGCCTGCGGCTGCGTTCAGCTCCGGCGTGTTCGCGCTGCTCCTGGCCGCCAACCCGGCGCTGAGCCGCGCCGACGCGGTCGCCCGCGTGCGCGCCGGCGCGGTCGACCTCGGGGCGAGCGGGTGGGATCCGTATTTCGGTTGGGGACGGGTCGACGCCTACGGCGCCCTGGTGCCGGGCCAGGTCGGCGCGCCACCACCCGACACCACGCCGCCGACCATCGGCATCCTCAGCCCGACCAAGGGCAGTCTGCAATCGAACATGGTGGCGGTCGACATCGCCGCCAACGACAACGTCGGCGTCGGCCGCGTCGAGCTCTTCGTCGACAACCGCTGGTACGCCACGATGACCGCCCCGCCCTACTCCTTCGTCATCGACGCCGGCACCCTGGAAGCGGGCGATCACAAGCTCCGCGCCTATGCCTACGACACCAGCAACAATGTCGCGAAGACCAAGAACCAGAAGGTGTCCTTCACCCCGGGCACCGGCTTGCTGGTCACCCATACGGTGGTCAAGCCGTCGAGCGTCTCGGTGAGTGGCAAGTTCGCGTTGCCAGCCGGCGTGGCGTTCAACCCCAGCGCCGACGACGTCGTCGTCACCCTGACCTCGGCCGACGGAACGCTCCTCTCGGCGGTCGCCAAGGCCGGCTCATTCAACGTCAGCGGCAGCGGCAAGATGCAGGGCATCATGTCGCCAAGCGTGCCGAGCACCGGCTCGGTGCGCCTGACGGCCAAGAGCGACATCACCGACCAGCCGCTCTACACGTTCAAGATCCGCGCCTCGAACCTCAGCGGCATGAGCGCCCGCCAGTCCCTCATGAATCTCGGGATCGCGGTTGGCGGCATCCAGCTCTCCCAGAGCCTGCCGTGTCGCGCCAAGGGGAGCACCCTGCTCTATCCGTAGATTCGTCGGCGCAGTGCCGAGCCTGGGGCGGATCGGTCACCCCCTTTGCCGGGGACGGTGGCGCCTGTCAGCGGCCCGCGAACCAAGGCACAGCGGCGCTGTGGGGGGCGCCCGGCAGACCGCCCTGGCTGCGCCGCGACGCTAAGCCGAGCGGCGCAGTGGATGCCTCTGGTCGTCAGCACAACGCGCAGCGCGAGTGCCGGCCGACGGGTGGGACAGCACCCACCTCGTCGGCCGCGGGTACTACTTGCCGCTGGTTGCGCTCTGCGCGTCGCTGTCTGCCTTGCCGTCGCAGGCGAGCACCGGCGCCGCGAGCACCGTCGCGACGAACGCGCAGGCGAGTGCAGCCATCACCAGGCGGCGTATGGAATGACGCATCTGTCGATCCTCCTTCGTGGCCGTATCGTACACGCATGAAGGAGTCCGGCAACCCGGTGTCGTGGGGGTCTGTGCGGCCTGGGCTGGTCGTCCGGGACGCTGCCGTCCTCCCGTCTCCCTTCCGGACCGGGGAGCCGGCGCCATCCCATCGGCGGGCTCGCGCGCTTTGCGTCCGGGCGCGGATGTGGCAGATGCCGCTCCATGGAGAGAGGAGACATGATGCGTCGAGGGGATCACCGATCGTATGCTGCGGCACTGGTCGGCGCCGGCGCTGCCGCGTTGCTGCTCGCCGGGTGCGTGTTCCAGTCTACTTACAACAACATGCTGCAGCAGCAGGAGGCGATCGAGTCCGCGCTGCGCTCGGAGATCGCCGCCGATCAGGTCAAGATCGACCAGTTGGAGAACGGCATCCGGGTGCGGATGTCGAATGACCTGCTCTTCCGTGAGGGGGGCGTCGAGCTGAGCGAGGCGGGTGCGCGCGCCCTGGACAAGGTCGTGCCGCAGCTCAACACCAGTGCGTACATCGTGGACGTGGTCGGCAGCACCGACAACGTGCCCATCGGTCCCGGGCTGGCCGACCGCTATCCGACCAACTGGGAGCTCGCCGGCGCGCGTGCGGCAGTGGTGGTCCGTCACCTGCAGGCTGGCGGCGTCGACCCGACCGCGATGCGAGCGGTATCGGACGGCCAGTACCACCCGGTCGCCTCCAACGACACGGCGCAGGGTCGCGCCGACAACCGCAACGTCTCCCTGCTGCTGCGCCCGCGCTGATCGCACCGCGCGGGCGACTCGAGGATCGCGCGTTCCTCGTGCAACGCGACCTCGATGCCGCCGGTGAGGTTCTTCACCCTGGTCGGGTCGGCATGGACAGCCAGAGAGCCTTCCGGTAAGTCGGGCGAGTCAGCGTGAGCCCCCGTAGCTCAGGTGGATAGAGCACAGGATTCCTAATCCTGGGGTCAGGCGTTCGAGGCGCCTCGGGGGTACGTAAAATCAGCAACTTGCGCCGGCGGCACCCGCGAAATTGTTTCCATCTGTTTCCACGGGTGCCGCCGGGTCGCAAGGTCTCAGCCTTTGGCCGCGTCGGCGGCGATGCCGTCGAGGCTCGCCAGCGCCGACGGATCGTGCTCGGCGCGCAGCCAGTGCGCGTAGACGCGACGGGTGACAGAACTGTCCTTGTGGCCACAGAGCGCCGCCACCTCCGTGTCCGCCCGGCCCGCCATGAGCAGCGTCGACGCGAAGGTGTGCCGCAGGGAGTGCAGCCGCACGCGCTTCACGCCGGCGGCATCGCAGGCCGGGTGCAGCGCCTTGTGGGCAAGCGTGCTGCGATGCACGGGCGTCCCCTCGCTTGACGGGAACACCCATCCGTCCGCGGTCGGCGGACATGCCAGCTTCCAGCGCCGCAGGGCGGCGACCAATTCGGGGCGGAGCGGGATGCGGCGCTTGCCGGCGCTCGTCTTGGGCGGCTTGTAGGTCGGCCCGCTGGCCGGCTCGTCGCGCCGATGGGCCCACGTGACGCTGCGCGCGATCCGCACCTCGCCCTTGGTCAAGTCGATGTCATCCCAGATGAGCGAGGTCAGCTCCCCTACCCGCCCGCCGGTCAGCACCGCCATGTGCAGGAAGGTCTGGTACATGCCCGGCGTCGCCTGTGCGATGACGGTGCGCGCCTGCTCGGCGGACAGCACTGTGGTCGGGTCCACCGCGCCGTCCTCCAACTCGGCTGCCAGCTCGGCGAGCGCCTTGACGGACTTCGCCGCGACCACGCGCCGGCAGCGCGGCACGACGTCCACCGGGTTGCGGTCGATGTACTCGTGGCGGACGGCATAGTTGAACACGTCGGCTGCGGTGGTCAGGAACTTGTTGACCGTCTGCGGCGCCAGCTTCGCCGCCAGCCGATTGCGGCAGAAGGCTTCCAGGTGCCGCACGCGGATCTGGTCGATGCGGTGCTCGCCGAGGATCGGCACAAGGTGCAGGTCGAGGTGAACTTGGTAGCCGGCGATGGTCGCCACGCTCACGCGCTCGGCCCGCTCAGCCAGCCAGTCCGCCGCCACTGCCTTGAAGGTCGGCAGTTGGTCAGGCGCTAAGAAGGTGCCCTTCTGAAGCTGGCTCGTCACCTGCGCCAGGTAGGCGTAGGCAGCCGGCTCATCGGCGCACGGCTTGATGAAGCGCCGGCCGGTGTCGTCGCGCCAGTCGGCGCACCACTTGCCGCGAACCTGTCGGACCGTTGCCATGCTCTCCCCTCCTTTGGTGTTACCGTCGCTTGAGCGACTGCATCAGCTCGTTGATGTCGCTCATGACTTCCGCGTGCGCTGGATTGAGGTCCGGGTGGTACTTCTTGGCGAGGCGGCGGTACACCTCACTGTCGACGCTGGGCGTCTGTCCGCGCCCGCCGAACATCTCGAACAACCGTTCCCGGTTCATGCGATTGGCGCGCTTCTCCATGCGGGCGAGGCGCAGGTCGAATTGTAGTTGTTTGACCTTTTCGCGGGCGGCGTCGCGCGCGCCCGCGATGGTCTCGACTCGGCGATGCAGAGCACGGATCTCGTCCAGGCGCCGCTCGAGCTGCGCCCGGAGGGACGCCAGCTCTGCCGCGACGCGCTCCTCGCGGTCGAGAAACTGCGTCAACCACGCCGGCATGGCGAGTACGCCCCGTTCCCATCGAGCTACCGTATTGGCGGCGACGCCTAGCTCCGCCGCAAGGGCAACCTGGGTTAACGCGCGGCGATGGCGATACTCTCGAAGGGCAGACGGCGTCATACGATGGTCGGCTATACCATACGTATGGCGGCGCCGTCTATACCTATCGTATGCGTGGTGCTGAGCCGGTACACCGTCACCGCCCCCAGCTCCGCCCCGCAGAGCGCGCAGCCCGCGTCGAGGTCGCCGGGTAGCGGCGCCCCCGGCCGCTCCTGCATGTAGCGGCAGCGCGGCTGCGAGCAGGTGACGCGCGTCCACAGACTCGCTGCGGCGCAGCGATCCGGCGCAGCCATTGCCGGCCGGGCCGGCGGGTGCGATGCGCCCGCCATGGACTGGACGTATCTGGCGATGGGCGCGGGCATGATCCTGCTCATGCTGCTGCTGACCTCGCTCATCGACTAGCCCACCACCGCACCCGACACCGCGGGCACCGCCCCGGCACCTCCCGCGGCGCGTAGAGCAGCACCAGGCCGCAGGCGCACGTCACGCGGACGCCGCCAGGGACGAGACGGACGGTGGCCGTCATGGCTGCCGGCCCCGGAGGGGCGGACGCCGAGTAGCCTGCATCACCGGCCGATCACGCGCGACGGCCGTGAGCCCACGCAGGCACCGCCGCGCAACCGCCTCCCGCATCATCACGCCGCCGGCACCGCCGCCGTAGGCTCCGGCTGCGGCGCGCGCTCCAGCTCCTCGCGCGCCCGCACGGCGGCCTCGCGCCGGCGCTGCGCGCGACGCTCCAGCCGCTCCTGCGCGTGGCGGATGCCGCTGCCCGGCCCCTCGGCCTCCAGCGCCGGCCCGCTCGGCTTCTCGGCGGTGGTCACGGCGCCGACGTCGTCGACGTCGCCGGTCGCCATCTGGCCATAGACCTGGCGGATGGTCTCGGCGTCGGCGGCGATGGCGTCGAGCACCTCGAGCACCTCCGCCTGGTCGGCCGGCAGCGGCGTGGCCGTGATCGCCTCGTGGACGCGCCGACGCACGGGTGCGTACGCCTTGCCGGCGCGGCCGTCGAGCTCGTCGGCCAGCACGCCAAGCAGCCACAGGTTGCGGTCGGCCGCGGCCTGCTCGACGAGGTGCGTAAGCGTCCGCGCGCTCGCCCGCGACACGCGCTGCAAGGCGGTGAACTGCGTCAGCGTGTTCGCCAGCTCGGCCGCCTGCTGGCGCTGCTCATGGTGCTGCCGCGCCGCATCGACCTGGAAGTCGGCGAGCCCGTCAACCAACTCGTGCCGGTTGAACGGCTTGACCGCCGGGACCGGGCGAGCGCGGAGCGCCGCCAGGTACGGGTCGGACAGCGCGGCCCGCTCGGCCTGCAGCGCCTGCGCCCGACTGAGCGCGGCGTCCGCCAGCGGCCGCGCCCGCCTCACGGCGTCGCGGCGCGCCTGCGCCTTGCGCCCGGCGCGGTAGTCCGCCTGGTAGGCCGCGACGATGTCGGGGGCATCCATCGCGGCCCGCTCGATCTGCAACGCATCCCGCGCGGCGATCATGGCGGTGCGCGTCGTGGCGATCTCGGCCGCGGCCTGCTGGAGTGCTCGGCGATCGATCATCGGGCACCCCACTTCCCCGCCGCACTGCCGCGGGGGCCGAGCCGGCCGTCGACCACGTCGACGGCGCCGCGCCCCGGCGGCGGCGGACTCACGCGCGTCTGCGCGGCGACGGCATCGGTGCGCTGCGCCCGCGGCCGCACAAGCGCGGCGGCCTCAGCCGGCGTGAAGCCCGGCGATCGCCGCGCCCCACTGCGACGCGCGGCGGCGATGGCGTTGGTAATCGTGTTCTTCATCTCGAATCCTCCGGTAGTGGCTCGCGTCTCGGCGCCCGCGAGCGATGGCGCATGAAGGTCAGCCCCAGAGCACGCGGGAGATACTGCCGGTGGCGCGGCCACCGTGCGCGATGGCGAGCGCCACCACGTTGGCGACGTCGTCATGGCCGCCCCGCGGATGGTCGACGGAATCGCGGCCGGTGCGTGACGTGGTGCGCCGCTGGAGCAAACTGAACTGCCGCATCATCCGGTCGGCAGTCACCGAGCGCGCCGGGTCCGGCAACGAGACCCGCCCACCGACCAGCCACGGCAACGCGAGTACGTATGCCTCCGAGCGCGTGTGCAGCGTCGGCATCACGCCGAGCCCGACGCGACGCAGCGCATCAACGAGGAACTCTGATGCGTACCGGTCCGACCACACGACGCCGACGCCATACGGCCGCAGGAAGTCGCGCAGGCGCTCGACCGCCGCCGCCACCTGAAACGGGGGGCGAGTCTCGAGCAGGTCGTCGACCACGATCAGCGGCGCCCCATGGCGCGTCTCGCGATGGTAGACGCAGGCCGTGAACGAATCGCCCGCCTGGGTGCCGGACGCGGCGTCGATGGCCGCGGCGTAGGCGTGCCCCATCGGCGGCCGGCGCACCCGGTCCTGCTCGACGCAGCCCTCGAGCTCGGTCCAGCCAATCAGCCCCTCGATGTCGGCCCGGAACTCCGCATCCCACTCCGCCCGCGCCGCCGCGGGATCATCGGCGTGCGCCTCGTCGATCACCGTCTGCGCGATCGTCGGGTTCATGCGGCGGGTCGGCGCCTGCCACGTCAGCACCGGCGAGCCGTCGACGCCGTGGTGGGCGCGATACCAGTCCCAGAGCACCCCACGCCGCGCATACGGCGAGGAGATGCACAGCAGCAGCGAGCCCGGCACACGCGCCAGCCCCGGCGTCACCGCGCGCACCAGCTCGGCGTCCGGGTTGGCGGCGTCGTCCGTCGGCAAGAACGCGCACTCATCGATCACCGCGCCGGCCAGCGAATAACCGCGGGTCGAGCGGAAGGACGCGGTGTGAATCTCGATGACACAGCCCGTCGAGAGCGTCAGGCTCTCGCTGGTCTCGGCGGTGACCAGCCGGTCGAGCATGGGCGATGCGCGCAGGAGCCCGCGCACGTAGCGGAACGCCACCCGCGCCTGGCGGCGGTCGGGACACAAGAGCATCGCCGTCGCCAGCTCCCCCGGCCCGAGCACGGGGCGGAAGTCGCGCGAGCAGGCGAGATAGACGATCAGGAACGCGGCGAGCAGCGTCTTGCCCGAGCCGCGGCCGGCGATCACCATCGCCCGCGATGCCGGCACGGTCGGCGCCGCCGAGCGCCCCGAGCAGGCGCGGTAGATCGCCAGCGCCTCGGCATCGAGCGGCAACCCGTAGATCGCCGCCACCAACGCCCGAGCAGCAGCGAACGATGGGCCGCCGAAGGTCCGCCCGCACAGGTGCGGGTCGGTCATCCAGTCGAGCGGCGTCACGCGGCAGGCCTCCCGCAGGTCGGGCACCGCCACCGCTCGAGCGCCCGATCGAGCGCCCGATCGTCGTCGCGGTCGACGATCACACGGGGATGCCCATCGACGCCGCACCACACACCAGCGCGGGCACGCCAGATGCCAGCAGCGGGCGGCACGTCCCGGCAGGGCGGCGCGTCGTGCCAGCTCATGCGCCGTCCTCGCCAATCGGCGGCACCGGCACGGGGAACACGCCGGCGATCTCCTCGGCGCCGTCGATGTCGACGTAAACCACCGTGACGTGCGACGGCGGCGGGTCGGCGGGAATGAAGGAGTCGAGGTCGGCGTCGGCGTCGCCAGCCAGCTCGAGGGCGCGCTGCGCCGCCTCGCGCCGGGCGCGCACCTGTGCGGCGATGGCGGCGCCGAGCGCCTGCGCGGCGTGGCGGTCGGCGGCGGAGGACCAGCGGCGGTGATCGCGGGTCATCGGATGTCCTCGCCCGCCTGCGGCGATCCTGGGGCCGGGAAGTCGCTCTGAGTGTTGGCCGCCGCGCGGTGGCGCGCGAGGGCGGCGGTGCCGGCCGCAACCAACGCGGCCCGGTGCTCCTCGCTCAGTCGCCGGCGCCGGTACGGCCGCAGGATCGCCAGCACGGCGTCGAGGTGGTCGACGTGAAAGACGACGCGCACCTCAGCGTCGCCCAGCGCCCGCTCGACGAACGGCAGCGCCCGCAGATGCACCCCGATGCGCGGCCGGTCGGTCCACGCGAACAGCCGCTCGCCGCCCTGGGCGCCGACGTAGCCATGCCGGCAGGCGATGCGAGCGAGCCAGGGGCGGTCAGCGACGGGCCAGTCGGCGGCCTGCGGCTCGAAGACGATGCGGTAGCGGCGGCTATACCGGGCGGATAGGTCGATGCAGGTCATGCGGGATCGTCTCCTGTGGTGTCGGCGGACACCTCGGCGTCGACCACGGCCGCCTCGGCCGGCGGCGCCGCCTCGGCCGGCGCGGCAGCGGTCGTGGCGCGGTCGCGCAGGTAGGCGTCGAGCGACGGCAGGTCGGCAGCGCGGTCCGGGCGCAGGCCGAGCGCCTGCAGCATCCGCGAAAGCGACTGAACGTGCGTCACGTAGCCGCGGCGCAAGATCGGCAGCAGCTCGCCAGCCGCGTCAACCAGGCGGTCGGCCTGGAACACATGCCCCTCGATGGTCGAGCAGATGAGCGCCGCCGCGGCGCAGCGGTCGACCAGCAAGCGCTCACGCGCTGTCAGCCGGTCGTAGCCGCCGGCATCGGCGGCGAGGTCCTGGCGCAGCTCGGCGAGCGCCCGAGCAATCCAGGTCCGCTGGTCGAGACTGCCGGCGGCGAGGTGGCGGGCGAGCGAGCGGGCGCCGTGTTTCGGCGGCGTGCCGGCGCGTCGGCGCATAGGCACCGGGCGGCTAGCCATGGCGGATCACCGCCTGAAATCCCGTACCCCTGCCCAGCGTCTCGGTGGAAACAGATGGAAACGGACCCGCGCCGTTGCTGGATTTTTCGGCGGTCGCAGGACTGCCCATCCTGTGGTCCGCCTCGAGCGCTGCGCGCACGGCGCCGCGATCGAAGCGCCAGTACTTGCCGCAGCGCCGCGCCGGCAGCCGACCAGCACGCGCCTGCGCGCGGAACCACGTCACCGGCAAGTGGAACTCGGCGGCCAGCTCATCGGCGGTCGCGAAGGCGGTGCGCGATGGCGGCACATCGGCTGGCGCGGTCATCGCCGCGACCAACTGCACCTGCGCGCCGGCGAGGGCAGCCACGGCGGCGGCCCGATCGGTCGCGGACAGCTCGGCGCAGGCACGATCCAGCGTCCGGCGCAGCTCCTCGAGCGTCATCGGCGGCCCCGGGGCGCAATCTGTGAAGCATTGCCGGCGGCGGAGGTGCCGGTCGCGGGGGGAATCATCATGCCCCATCCCCTACAGCCGACCCCAGACGGATACGGCGTATCTGTCTCGCCGGTCCGACCCAGGCTCAGACCAGGCTCACCAGGCTCACGGTCCATATGTCTCTCGCGCGCGCGCGCGCTATGCGGGTAAACGGACGGAGAGCCTGATAAGCCTGCTTGGGCCTGGCGGTGGGTCATTTGGGCCGTCATTCCTGTTCTTGGGCTGCCGCTCGCAGCCGAACACCGACGCGAAACCGGACGCCACCGATCTTCTCGGCGTGGATGCCGAGCCGGTGCAGCTCGTCGCCGAAGTCGCGCTTCTTGAGCGCGTCGTGCCTCAGCTCGGCGACGTAGGCATCGAACAGCACCTTGAACGGCGTGCGTGCTCGCGGGTCGCGCTCGCAGTACTCGTCGACCCACTGCCCGACAGCGTCCATCTCGGCGCGGTAGGCGGCGGTGGCGGCGCGGACGATCTCGGGCGGGCGCAGGCCGTCGGCGTACCAGGCGATGGCGCCGTCGATGATCCAACGGAGGATGCCGGGCAGCTCGTCGGTGAGCGAGGCGGCGAAGTCGCGGACCAGATTGGTCTGCAGCCGCTCCTCGAGGTTGACGACGAAGGGCACCAGATGGATGCGGCGCCAGATGGCGGGGTCGGTGCCGCGGACGTCGGGCTTGTGATTCCCCGCCAGCCAGAACGTGTGCGTCGGCGCGAACTCGAAGAAGTCCTGCCGCATGTACCGCGCCTTCAACTGGTCGCCGCCGGTGAGCCACTTGACCTTCGTTTCGGCCAGCCCGCGACCCTGCTCGGTCTCGATGGCCGAGACCAGGCGGGCGCCCATCAAGTCGGCGATCTCGGTCGGGTGCGCGTCGTGCTTGGTCGCCATCAACAGCGACGGGGCGGCGGTGCGGGCGTAGTCGCCGAGTGCGGCATGGAGCAGCGACAGGAAGGTCGACTTGCCGTTTGCGCCGCTGCCCCACAAGAACAGCAAGCACTGCTCGCGGACCGACCCCGTGGCGCTGTAGCCGGCGGCGCGCTGCAGGAAGTCGATCAGCGCCGTGTTGTCGAAGGTCAGCGTCAAGAACTCCATGAACCGTGGACAGGTCGCGTCCGGGTCATAGGCGACTGGCGTGCGGCGGCTGATGAGGTCCTCGCGGCGGTGCGGGCGCAGCTCGCCAGTGCGGAGGTCGACGGTGCCGTTCTCGCAGGTCAGCAACCACGGGTCGCGATCGAAGGCGTCGGGCGGGAGCGCCACGCGCCGATCGGCAGCGGCGAGCGCCAACATCGCCTCCAGCCGGTTGCGCTTGCCGGACGCAAGGAAGTGTTGCGCCAGGATGGCCCGCTCCTCGGGCGAGCCAGCGGCGCCCACCTCGGCCCACCACTGCGCGATGGTGGTGGTCGCCAGCGCCATCGTCGCGGCCGTAGCATCGGGCTGCCAGCGTCCCTCCGTCCAGACGTGCCAGCCGGCGCCGCGGTGCGCGTAGCGCAGCGTGTCGGCGTGCGCGTCGATGAACGCCTCGGCGTTGGCGACGTCGGTGGTGCGCCACTTGGCGTCGCGGATGGCAGCGGGGTTGGGTAGATCGCTCGCGCCGAAGAGGTCTACGATCTTCCCGCGGCTCATCGGGGCGCATCCTGGGCTGTCATGCGGCGCACCGTACCGGCCGTGCGTGCCGGATACGGCGTATGTGTCCGCTGCCCTGACCCGGCATCGTAGGATTCGACGCTGGCCAAGATGGCGTTGACTTCGCGTTTCCCCAGCGGCTTGTCGCAGCGTTCCGTGTTCGCGGTGTGGACGGACGCGCAGAGCAGCTTCCACTCCACCTTCCGCGCCCGCATCGACGCCGCGTAGCGGAACAGCGTGTCGTTGCGCTCGCCCTTGCCGATCGTGTCCGGCAGCCGGAACGGGTCGCCGTGCTCGCCGCGGAGCTCGTCGAGGTGGCGAATCGCCGCGACCCAGAGCGGCGGCAGCTCGGGCAACGGGAGGTCGGCGGCCGAGTAGCCGATCAAGTAGGCGTAGCCGCGGCAGGGCGGCGGAAAGACCAGGCTGTTGTCGCCGCGGATGTCGACACCGGCACCCAGCTTGGCGACCGAATTGCGAATCCCGCCGGGCGCCTGGAAGTATCGGTGCTCGCCGTGGTGCGGGGTCGTGACCGTTGGCGCATCCGGTAGCGGGCCGTAGCGCTGTTCCAGGTCGTGGAGTGTGTCGCAGCCGTCGACGCCGTGTTTGCGGTCGGCGTCGAGGATCAGCAGGCGATCGGTGGTGAGGAGCGCGCAGTCGGCATCGGGAAACCGCTGCCACCAGCGGTCTAGTTGGTCGAGGTCATCGCTCGCCCGCTGGTGGCCAACACCAGTCGGCCCGATGCAGGTCCAGCGTGTGCCCGGCCGCATCGGCACCACGCGCGTGTGCCAGTGCGCGATGTACCACTGTGCGGCGCGCAGGCCGCGCGGCGTCTGTTGTGGCGGCGTCATGAGCGGCGGTGTACGTGGCGCCGCGCCCACATACGGCGTATCCGTCCCCGGCGTCATCATCCGGCCACCGTTCGTGCTGCTGTCGACTGCCAGCCGCGGCCGGCGACGATGCGGCGCACCTGTCGGCGGGTGAGCGCATCGGCCGCGGCGCCCTTGCTCATGCCCGGCACGTAGCCCGCACGTAGCGCCGCGCGTTGCCCATCGCTGGCAGGTTGGCTGCGCCAGCGCGCATCCGCCCGGGCGATGCGCCAGCGTGCCGGGTCGGCGCGCAGCAGCTCCTCCGCGACGCCCTGTGCCAGCTCGAGCGACGGCACGGCGCGATGCACGGTTTCGACGGTCCGCGTCTCTCGTGATTGCCACAGCACGTCGACCGTCCCGTCCGCCTCGGTCGACAGGATCACCACGCCATCGCCCATCGACACGGCGTAACTGCCATCGACCGTCAGCCAGGCGATGCGACTGTCGCGCGGCGCGAAGAGCGCCACCTCGCGCGCGGTCAGTGCCGCGGCCCGTCCCTGCTCCGCTGCCTCCCGTGCTGCGGCCTGGGCCGCGTCTGCGGCGAGCACGCCATCGGCCAGCGCCGCCGCCGGCGTCTCGAACAGTACGGCGGCCGTCATCAGGTCATGGGTGCCTGTCGCGCCGACGCAATCGAGTACCAGGCAGTCCGCCTTTGCCGGGTGCTTCCGCGCGCCGCGCCCGAGCATCTGCTGATAGAGCACGGGGCTGCGCGTCGGACGGGCGATGCAGACGCAATCCACGCGCGGAAGGTCGACGCCTTCCGTGGCGACGCCGACGTTGACCAGCACGGGCAGCTCGCCGGCGCGCACCGCCGCGAACAGTGCGGCCCGCTCGTCGGTAGGGGTGGCGCCCGTAACCAGCGCGGCGTGCAGTCCGCGCCCCCGGCACGCATCGACGGTTGCCTCGGCCACCGCGATCGTCGGCGCGAACACCAGCGAGACGCGGCCCGATGCGTGCTCGGCCAGTGCGGTGGCGATGTGTACCGGCGCGTCGGCGCCGCTCAGCGCCTCGCCGAGCGCCCCTTGCGCGTAGTCGCCATCGACGCGCGGTAGGCTGGCGAGGTCGACCGCCAGCGCAATCTGCAGCCCGCGGAAGTCGCACAGGTAGCCCTGGCGGATCAGCTCGATCAGCGAGGTCTGATACACGATCTCCTGATACGTCGGCGCCAGGCCGCGCCCGTCGGCGCGTGTCAGCGTGGCGGACACGCCGAGGAGCTGCGGCGCGTCGGCCCCATCGTCGAGCGCCCCGACGCCGGCGAGCACCGTCTGGTAGCTCTGCGCGGCGCTGTGGTGCGCTTCGTCCACCACGACGAGCGAAAAACGGCCGGCGGCGCCGATCTGCTCGAGCCGGCGCGGCTGCCGCAGCGTCGGGACGCTGCCGACGATCACGGCGGCGTCAGGCGTGTTGTGGTCGGCGCGGACGATGCCGATGGCGCGGGCATCGCCGAGCACATAGCCGATCGTCGCGGCGGCCTGGTCGATCAGCTCCTCGCGGTGCGCGAGCACCAGCGCCCGGTCGCCGCGTCGGACATGCTCGGCGACCAAATGACCAAACGTGACCGTCTTGCCGCCGCCGGTCGGGATTTGGATTGCCGCACGGCGGATACCGCGGAGCGCCGCGGCGCCGATCGCCGCGAGCGCATCCCGTTGGTAGGGGCGCAGCGCGATTCCCGCGCTCATGTGGCGTCGTTCCGTCGCTGATGTCGCGGCGGCTCGAGGAGCTGATGCGCCTCGACAAAGAACTGTTCGAGGTCCTTCCGTAGGGCGCGCTCCGCCCGCTCGCGGGCGACGGAGCGCGACCAGGCGCGCAGGAGCGCGCGGAGGGCCGGGTTGCGGGACCGACGGAGCGCCGATGGCAGTGCGGGTGTCGTCATGCGCCGCATGGTAGGCGGCGCAGATGACTGATACGGCGTATTCGTCGCGCGCTACTTCTGCGCGACCTTCAGGGCCTTCCGCACGGACGCAAATTGCAGGATCACGCGCCGCGCACCGCCGCGCGCGGCCTCCGTGTATTCCACGGTGATGGTCCGCGCCTCGCGGTCCACGTCGACTTCGGTAGCGAGCGGTAGGAGGTTGCCGTCCATCAGGGCCAACGCATCCTCGACGGTGTCCGGGTCGCCGAGCACCTTTAGGAACCCCTTCCATGTCTGCGGTTGGGTCGCCGCCCACACGCGACGAAAGAGCACTGTGTGTGGCTGCTTGGGTTTCCCTTTGCCCGCACGGCCGGCGGCGCTATTTTGAGTCCGTATTTTCGTGCGGTCTGCCACCACTTTCCGCCGCGCCTCCGCGTCGCCGACGATGTAGAGCGCTTGCTCGCCGAGCCACCGGTCGATGATTGCGCGCTCCGATTGGTCGTCGGCCGTCATGGTGAGCAGCCCGTGCATCATGTCGCCGGACCAGTCGGGGTGCCCGCCCGTGGCGTGCAGGCGTTTCCAGGCCGCTCTATACGTGCGGTCGAGTTCCTTCTGTCGCTCGCGCACGTCGGTATCGCTCTCGCCGGGACGCCGGGCGCGCTCAATGGCCGCCTCAGCCGCGATTACCGCGCAGAGTGCTACCGCCGTAACCCGCCGTCGCTGCGCCGTCGCTCTATACGTCTCGGCGTCTCGCTGGCGCGGTGTGCCGTCGCGGTTCCAGGTCGACTCCGCCATCAGGCGCCGTCGCACCTCGTCGAGGATGACGGCGCGGAACGGATCCTGTCGCGATTCCTTCGCCGGCGGCGTTGCCCCCGGCTTCCGCGTCGTGCGTGTCGCCATCATCCACCACCCGTTCGTGGGACCCGATCTACTGTTGCACCGCCGCCGGCGGGGCGCTCGGGTCTGCGCCGTTCGGTGGCCGACCTAGCCGGCGGCGGTATGGCTATGGCTACGCTACCAACTCGATTCCCGGCGAAGAAAGAGGCGCACGGCGTGTTTCCATCGTGTTTCCATCACGGTGCGTCCACACCGCACGGTGCGTCAGCCGGTCCGCGAAAACGCTGAGGCTTCCGACGTATCGGACGCACGGCGCGGCGAGCCTCATGACTTGACCGCATTCCTAATCCTGGGGCCGTGCGTTCGAATCGCGCCGGGGGCATTCACCTTCCAGTTGCGCACCAATCGCTGGTGCCCGATCCGCGGCCCCGGGGCGTTCCGCGGCAGTGGCTCAGACGGCGAGGGCGGCGGCGGCGCGCTCGTAGTCTTCGGGTTTGACGTAGATGACGTAGCCGAAGGTGCCGCGGCCGTCGGCGACGCCGCTGCAGGCGTAGACGTTGACGTTCGCCTCGAAGATCCGGGCGTGGATCCTGGCGAGCGCGCCGAGCTCGTCGTCGCCCTGTACCAGCAGCGCCGGGTGCGGGCCGTCCAGGACCAGTCCAGCTTTGCGCGCCGCATCCTCCATGCGCAGCGGATCATCCGGGAAGAGCGTGAGCTGGGCCCGTAACGGCCCCACCGGCATGGCGGTGAAGGCGACCAGATTGAGCCCGAGATCGGCGAGCTGCGACAGCAGCTTGTACGCTTCGCCCGGCCGATCCTGCACCGTCGTGGTGAAGTACTCGACTCGCCGGATGTTGAAGGCCATGACCACCTCCCTCCTCGGCGCCTCGCCTCCGCCGCCTGCGCCTGTCGGGTCGGTAGCAGCGCCTCGCGGTCGCGAGAAGCCCCGTGGCCCGCTGCCCCCCGCGCGATGGAGACCGCAGTGGTCGCTGCCGCCGCCGCGAGAGACGGGACGGAATTCCCGGGTCTACTCCCGCCCGCCCCCGCCCCATCGACATAGCGGAAATCAGCGTGTTAGAGGGCGCTGCGCCAAGCGTGAGCGCGGCGACCGGGACGGCCGATCAGTCGAACCGCGAGTCCGATTCAGGGAGGAGTCGGGATGCTCTATCTGCTGCTCAACTGGGTGCTGAGCGCGTTGTGCCTGCTGATCGTTACCAAGGTCGTGCCGGGATTCGAGATCGCGAGCTTCGGCACGGCGCTGGTGGCGGCGCTGGTGATCGGCTTGTTCAACGCCACCATCGGGCTGGTGTTGAAGATCGTCACTCTCCCGCTCACCATCGTCACGCTCGGGCTGTTCCTGTTCATCGTCAATGCCTTCGTGCTCTGGCTGGCGGCGCAGGTGGTGAAGGGCTTCGCCATCACCAGTTTCGGATCGGCGCTGCTGGCAGCGATCGTCCTGGCGCTCGTGCACCTGCTGCTGCGCCGCCTCGCGTTCGCCTGACGGGCAGCGCGCCCGCCAGTCAGAGACTCTGGCGGAAGTGCAGCGCGTCGGCGCGCGGGAGGGAATCGGCGCGCCGGCGGGTTCCGGGGCTCTCGCGCGTGTCGCCGCGGATACCGGGAGGCAGGTCGCTGGCGCGGATCACGCTCCCGCTGCAGAGCACGACGACGCGCTCGACGACGCTTTCCAACTCGCGCACGTTGCCGGGCCAGTCGTACTGCCACAGCTCGACGAGCGCCTCGGTTTCGATCGCCGGGGCCCGCACGTCGTTGCGCGCCGCGTAGATGCGCAGGAAGTGCTGCACGAGCACGGGGATGTCCGCCCGCCGTTGACGCAGCGCCGGCAGCACCACCTCCACGGGCTGCAGCAGGTCGAGCAGGTCAGCGCACAGGCGGCGGTCGCGTCGGTGCTGCGCGAGCTCGCGGTCCAGACAGGCGAGTATCTGCGGCCGCTCGCGGCGATCGATCGCCGCGAGCTCGGCATGGAGACGTCGCTGGAGCTCGCGGTCGAGCTGGGGCAGATCGTCGAGCAGGAGGCTGCCGCCACTGGCCCGTCGCCAGCCGCCCTCGCGTTCGAACAATGCCTGCTCCAGCCGCTGCGGCGAATTCTCGGCGCAGTCGATACGCACGAAGCGCTCGGCCGGTCGCGCCGCGGCGGCGTGCAGATAGCGTGCGAACAGTTCCTTGCCGCTGCCACGCTCGCCGACGATCGCCACCGCGTCGCCGCTCTCGGCCAGCCGAGCGGCGGCGCGGCTGAGCGCCCGGACGATCGGATGGCTTCCTAGGATTCGCGTCGACTGCATGGGCACCGTCAGGGGAGCAAGCGATGTGCCCGCTCCAATTCGGGCCCGGGCGCCGTCCGGCGGCAAGGGGGCTCGTGTCGCTTGCTCGCAGTCCGATCAGCCTCTTGCAGGGACGCAAGCGAGATCGTCGGGCAGTGGCGTGTCGTCGCCCTGCAGTAGTCGGAAAAACAACGCCAGGGCCGGGGCGGTCCTGGCACCGTACCAGGACAGTGCTTTGCCATCGATCAAGTGGACCGCCCCGGCCCGCCAGGCGGTGGTGTCGCGCAGGGCGGCGAGATCGGGAAGATGCCTGGTCGCAAAGGGGTATGGTTCGTCGGGCAGCAGGATGACCTGCGGATCGGCGGCGGCGATCGCCGCCAAGTCGACCGTGGGATAGCGAGCCGGCAGGCGGGCGCAGACGTTGTCGCCCCCCGCCCTCGCCAGGACGTCGTGGCAATAGGTGTCGGCGTTGAACGACATCCACGGCGTGCGCCAGATCGGACAGAAGACCCGGGGCCGGCGCCTGAGGAGCGGCCGGAGCACCGCGGCGGCGCGCCTGATCCGCTCGTCCAGGGCCGCGGCCGCGGCGTCCGCGGCGATGGCGGCGCCGAGGCGGAGGATCCCCTCCCCTGCTGCCTCGACGCTGGTGGGGAAGCTCACGAACACCGGCAGGCCGTGGTCGACCAGGCGCGCGAAATGGGCGCGGTCGTTCTCCTCGCTGTTCATCACCACCAGATCCGGCTGCAGCGCCAGCAGGGCCTCGCAGTCGGCGGTCTTGGTGCCGCCCAGCCGCGCCAGGCGCGCGACGACGTCCGGCGGCTCGGTGCAGAAGCGGGTTGCCCCGACCAACCGCGCGCCGGCGCCGAGGTCGCACAACAGCTCGGTGACGCTCGGAACCAGGCTGACGATCCGGCGCGGCGGAGCCGGGAGCGTCAGCTCGCGGCCCAGATCATCGGCGACGCTGCGCCAGGCCATCGGTCAGCCGGATTCACCTGCCGCGCCACCAGCGTGACCGACCGGGGTTGGAAAGCGGAACGGCACCGGTTCGGGCGACCGCGCGACGCGCACCAGACCGGCGATGGCCGCGGCGGCGATGGCGCCGGCGAGCAGGAGGCCGACCGCGATCACCCTGCCGCCGAGTCGCCGCCGGCGGGGCGAAGGGGCGCGGCGCGCTTGGCGTCGTCGCGCGGGGCGGCGCGCCATCAGGCGCCCACGCGGTTGGTGAGGAGCGCGCCCACGGCCTGCCAGCCGCTGCGACGGTCCCATCCGTCGACGCCGTTGTACCAGCGCAGTCCGAGGGCGCGTACGCGCCGACTGCGCTCGGCGACGGCGAAGGCGAGGCGCCAGGTCGGGCCATAGAAGAGCCGCGTCGCCAGATGCAGGCGGCGCAGCTTGGCGGCGAGCCACGACGTCTCGAACGCGCGCTGGTACGCGGCGGCCGAGGCATCGCGCCGCCGCACCGCGCCGATGATCGCGGCGGCGGCCAGGTCGCCGTACTCCATGGCCAGGGAGATGCCCTCGCCCATCAGTGGATCCACGCCGGCGGCGTCGCCGACCAGCCAGGCACCGTCGCTGGCGATGCGCGCCCCGGGCTCGTACCAGTGGATCGGGAAGGCGACGCGGCGCGGCGCGCCGGCGCCGAGCTCACGCAGGTACTCGGTGAACGCCGCGTCGAGCGCCGCGCCAGTCGGGGTGACCGCGTAGGCGCCGATGTTGGCGTGCGGCACGCCGTCGATCAGGCAGGGAAACGCCCAGAGATAGCCGCGTACGCCGCGGCGCAGGAGGCGGAAATCGAAGTCGT
Organism: bacterium; assembly: GCA_019637795.1. NCBI lineage: Bacteria > bacterium. The sequence continues at coordinate 178,021 of JAHBUY010000007.1, forward strand.
AGCGGGCGCGCGTCGCGCCGTCCCAGCGGGTGTCTTCGACCGGGACGTCCGCCATCAGCGCCCGCGCGATGCGGGTGCGGGCGTCGTCCACCAGGCGCCGGCGCACCACGCTGCCGGCGCCGTCGGCGCCGATCACCAATGGCGTGTGCCAGGTGCGGTCCCCGGTGACGACGCGGATCCCGCCGCCGTCGCGTTCCAGCGCCTGGACCGGGGTGTCCTCGTGGATCTCGATGCCCCGGGCGCGCACCGCGTCGGCGAGTGCCGCGTCGAGCTCGTTGCGGCGGATCACGTAGCAGAGGTTCTGGTCGTCGTGCTCGACCGCGCGGGTCGGCGTCGCCACGTGGGCGCGGTGGACGGTGACGTGGGGTACGCCGAACGGCACGTCATGATCCGCCATCCACTGGCGCCCGGCCGGGATGAGGCCGCCGGCGCACACCTTCGGCCGCGGGTGACGCGCCTTCTCCAGGACGAGGACGTCGCGCGCCAGGGACGGGTCGCGGCGGTGCAGCGCGATCGCGGTGGCGGTGCCCGCCGGCCCGGAGCCGACGATGATGACGGGACGGCGCTCCATGGCGCGGCGGTGCTCGCGAACGTCAGGGGCGCGGCTGCAGCGCCGTGCGCGCCCAGGCGACGATGTGTTCGGTGCTGGCCCCGGGGGTGAAGATCTCGCGGATCCCCTGCGCCTTGAGCTCGGCGATGTCCTCCGGGGGGATGATGCCGCCGCCGAACAGCGGCACGTCGCCGCCGCCGCGCTCGCGCAACAGCGCCTGGACGGCCGGAAACAGGGTCATGTGGGCGCCGGAGAGGATGCTCAGCCCGATCGCGTCCACGTCCTCCTGCAGCGCCGCCTCGACGATCATCTCCGGCGTCTGGTGCAGGCCGGTGTAGATGACCTCGAAGCCGGCGTCGCGCAGCGCGCGGGCGATGATCTTGGCGCCGCGGTCGTGGCCGTCGAGCCCCGGCTTGGCGATCAGGATGCGCAGCCGTTGGTCCTGCACGCTCAGATCCAGGCCGGGTCGCGGTAGACGCCGAAGACGTCGCGGAAGACGTCGGAGATCTCGCCGACGGTGACCTCGGCCTTCACGGCGTCGATGATCGGCGGCATCAGGTTCGCGCCGCTGCGCGCCGCCGCGCGCACGGCGGCGATGCGCGCCGCCACGGTGTGGGCGTCACGCGCCGCCTTGCGAGCCCGCACGCGCTCGCGCTGCGCCTCCTCGACGGCGTTGGGCACCCGCAGAATCTCCAGCGCGTGGGTGTCGTCGCTCTGGTACTTGTTGACGCCGACCACCACCTTCTCGCCGGTGTCGAGCTGGCGCTGGTAGTGGTACGAGGCGTCGGCGATCTCCTGCTGCGGGAAGCCGAGCTCGATGGCGCGGACGATGCCGCCCATGGCGTCGATGCGCTCGATGTAGGCGAAGGCCTCGCGCTCGAGGCGATCGGTGAGCGCCTCGATGGCATAGCTGCCGCCCAGCGGGTCCGCGGTGTTGATGACTCCGGTCTCCTCGGCGATGATCTGCTGCGTCCGCAGCGCGGTCAGCACCGCCGCCTCCGACGGCAGCGCCAGCGTCTCGTCCATCGAGTTGGTGTGCAGCGAGTTGGTGCCGCCGAGCACCGCCGCCAGCGCCTGGATGGCGACGCGGACGACGTTGTTGATCGGCTGCTGGGCGGTGAGCGAGCAGCCCGCCGTCTGGGCGTGCGTGCGCAGCAGCCAGGAGCGCGGCTGCCGGGCGCCGAAGCGCTCGCGCATGATCCGCGCCCACATGCGGCGCGCGGCGCGGTACTTGGCGATCTCCTCCAGGAAGTCGTTGTGGACGTTGAAGAAGAACGAGAGCCGGGGGGCGAAACGGTCGACGTCGAGTCCGCGCTCCACCGCCGCCTGCACGTAGCCGATGCCGTCGGCGAGCGTGAATGCGAGCTCCTGCACCGCCGTCGAGCCGGCCTCGCGGATGTGGTAGCCGCTGATCGACACCGGGTGCCATTTCGGCGCGTGGTCGGCGCAGAACGCGATCATGTCGACGATGACGCGCACCGAGGGCTCGGGCGGGCTGATCCACTCCTTCTGGGCGATGAACTCCTTGAGCATGTCGTTCTGGATCGTGCCGCCGAGGGCCGAGAGGGGAACGCCGCGCCGCTCGGCCATCGCGAAGTACATCGCCAGGATGACGCTGGCGGAGCAGTTGACGGTCATCGAGGTGGTGACCTCGGCGAGCGGAATGCCGTCGAACAGCGCCTCCATGTCGGTGAGGCTGCTCACCGACACGCCCTCGCGTCCGACCTCGCCGAGCGCGCGCGGGTGGTCGGCGTCGTAGCCCATGAGGGTCGGCATATCGAAGGCGGTCGAGAGCCCGGTCTGCCCCTGGTCGAGCAGGAAGCGGAAGCGCGCGTTGGTGTCCTCCGGCGTGCCGAAGCCGGCGAACTGGCGCATCGTCCACAGTTTGCCGCGGTACATGCTCGGGTAGGCGCCGCGGGTGAAGGGGTACTCGCCCGGGGCGCCGAGGCGTTGGTCGTAGCGCCAGCCGTTCAGGTGATCGGGGGTGTAGAGCGGCTCGATCTCCATGTCGGAGACGGTGCTGTAGCGCGGCGCCGCCGGCTCGCGCGTCGGCAGCGGGTGCGAGGTGGGCTGGTTCATGATCCTACTCCGTGCGGACGAGGCGCAGGCGCGGCCCCTCGGCCTCGCGCTCGCGGCCGCGGATGAGGCCCTGCGCGATGTGCAGCCAGTCGGCGCGCACCAACAGGCGCACCTCGCCGATGCCGAGCGGCTTGACGGTCAGCCGCCCGCCCTCGATCAGGCAGGGCACTCCGAACTGTTCCAGATAGCCCTTCACGAGGTGAGCCTGGAACTCGTTGGACGTGCTGTAACATGGCTCCCACATCAGGCAGGACTTGACCGCAGAGGCGCAGAGGGACGGAGCGTGCCTGCCAGCGGCCACCGTCCGATCTCTCGTGGAAGATCCGAATGCATCTCTCGACCGAGCTCTCGCTTGGTATGCGTCTGAGCGCCGCGATCTCGACGTCTCTGCGCCTTCGCGGTGAAGTCCATCAGTTGTAGTCCGGCTTGAGGTCGAAGCGGTGGACCGAGCGCAGGAAGCGCACGGTATGGGTGCGCGAGCGCATGACCACCGAGTTGGTCGCGCCACCGCCGCGGAAAAAGCGGACGCCGTCGAGATAGTCGCCGTTGGTGACGCCGGTGCCAGCGAACATGACGCTGCCGGAGGCCATCTCCTCGATGTCGTAGATCTTGGCCAGGTCGCGGATGCCCATCTCCCGCGCCCGCTCGGCGTCGTCACCGTTGCGTGGGACGAGGCGCGCCTGCATATCGCCGGCGGCGCAGCGCAGCGCCGCCGCGGTGAGGATGCCCTGGCGGGCGCCGCCGGTCCCGATCAACATGTCGATGCCCGACTCCGGGTTGGTCGTCGCCATGGCCGCGGCGACGTCGCCGTCCCGCAGCAGGCGTACGCGGGCGCCGGCGCGGCGCACCTCCTCGATCAGCTTCTCGTGCCGCGGCCGGTCGAGGATGGCGACGGTCAGGTCGGCGACGTAGACGCCGCGCGCCTCCGCGATGGTGCGCAGGTTGTCGGTCGGGCTCCGTTCGAGCTTGATCAGCCCGCGCGCCTCGGGACCGACGGCGATCTTCTCCATGTGCATGTCCGGACAGCGGAGGAATCCGTTGCGCTCGGCGATGGCGACGATGGAGAGCGCGTTGTAGCCGCCGGTGGCGCAGATCGCGGCGCCCTCCAGCGGGTCGAGCGCGACGTCGAGCTCGGGTCCGGTGCCGTTGCCGACCCGGGCGCCGACCGGCAGCACCCCGCCCTCGGCGTCCTCGGCATCGCCGATGACGATGACGCCGTTGATGGCGATCGAGCGAAAGGTGCGCAGCATCGCCTCCGCGCCGGCGCGGTCGGTGGCGTCGATGTCGCCGCGTCCCATGAGGCGCGCCGACGCCAGCGCCGCCGCTTCGGTCACACGCACCGCTTCAAGAGCCAGATTCCGATCCATGACAGGCCGTTCCACTCCCAGCTCCGGCAGGCGTTGAGGCGCCGGAACATTCGCATCGGCACTATACCGAGGTCGGTGTGGTTTTCCTACAATCGTCGCGGACTTGGCGCGCTTCGACCGGTGAACGCGATGATCGCCGAGCGGGGACGCGTCTTCGGCTGCCCGGGGGCGGAGGCTCCCCCGCCGGCCTGATCAGCTCAGACTCTCCTCGATCCGAATGACCGTCGTCCGGGCGCGCACGACGCTGAGCCGATCGATGGCCTTCACGGCCCTGCGCAGGGTCTGCTCGCCAACGTCGTGGGTGCGGATGACCACCGGCACCACCCGGCCGTGCTCGCGTTCGCGCTGGATGACGCTGGCGATGGACACCTCGTGCTGGCCCAGGATGCCGGCGATGCGACCGAGAACGCCCGGGCGGTCGACGACCATGAAGCGCAGGTAGTATTCGCCGTGCAGGCCGTCGAGCGCCAGGGCGCGGGCCCGCGCCTGCTGCCGCACCGGGTAGCCGAGCGGCGCCACCCGGCCACGGCACCCGTGGAGGCGGTCGCGCGCGACGGCCATGAGGTCGGCGACCACCGCCGTCGCGGTCGGCATCATCCCCGCGCCGGCGCCGACGTACATGCTCGGGCCGAGCGCCTCGCCGTGCACGACGATGGCGTTGAGCGCGCCGTTGATCTCGGCCAGCGGGTGTCGGCGGCTGACCATCGTCGGCTGCACCGAAGCCTCGATGCGCTCTCCTGCCCGCTTGGCGACGGCGAGCGATTTGATCGCGTAGCCGAACTCGCGCGCGAAGGCGATGTCCGCCTGGCTGACGTGGCGAATGCCCTCGACGCGCACCGCGTCGAAGGGCACCCGGACGCCGAACGCGAGTTGGATGAGCAGGGTCAGCTTGTGCGCCGCGTCGATGCCGTCGACGTCGAACGACGGATCCGCTTCCGCCAGGCCGTCGGCCTGCGCGCTCCGCAGCACGTCGGCGAACTCGCCGCCGGCGTCGCTCATTCGGCTCAGGATGTAGTTCGAGGTGCCGTTGACGATGCCGTAGACCGCCTGGTTGCGGTCGCCGCACAGCCCTTCCTTCAGCACGCGGATGATCGGGATGCCGCCACCGACGCTGGCTTCGAAGGCGACCTGGACGCCCTGCCGTTCGGCGGCGCGGAAGATCTCGTCGCCGTGATGCGCGAGGAGCGCCTTGTTGGCGGTGACGACGTCCTTGCCGGCGGCGATCGCTTCCATCACGAAGCGGCGCGCCAGGCCCGTGCCGCCCATCAGCTCGATGACGATGTCGATCGCCGGATCGTCGAGGATGCGCCGCGCGTCGCCCACCAGGACGCCGCGTCCCAGCTTGACGCCGCGGTCGCGCCGCGTGTCGACGTCGGCGATTCGTACCAGGTCGAGGCCCACCCCGACGCGGTCGCGGATGGAGCCGCGCTGGCGCTGCAGCAGCTTGACCACGCCGGTGCCGATGGTGCCGAAGCCGATCAGTCCGATGCGAATGGCGTTGTTCCCCACGCGGGCTCTCCTCGTCCGGAACGGCGTGGTGTAATCGAAGGGCTCCGGGTGTGCAATCGGCGATTCGCCGCGTCACGCCTTCAGCGGCACGCGCTGGGCGCCGTTCCGGCGCTCGCGGGCGCGGCACCGATGTAGGCCAGGGCCTCGCGCAGCGTCTCGATCATGTGGTCGACGCCGATCGCATCCGTGAGCCGGTGTCGGGCGAGGTCGTGCGCGAGCGACGGCGGCACGTGCACCAGCAGCACGGTGACGCCGGCCTGGCGCAGGTCGGACAGCACGGTGCCGAACACGCGCGCCGCGGAATAGTCGATGGCGGTGATGGCGCCGGCATCGATGACCAGCCAGCGCACGGGGGCGGGTGCGCTGGCGATCAGGCGGCGCAGCGTCGTCGCGAAGTGGTCGGCGTTGGCGTAGAAGAGGTCGGCGCCGAAGCGGAAGATGATCACGCCCGGCAGGCTCGCCGCCCCGGGACGGGCCGGCGTCGCACGCCACTGGCCGCTCTCGTCGGCGACCAGCACCGCCGTGTGCGGCAGATAGCTGTGCCGGACGTGGCGCATCAGCGACAGCGCCATGGCGAGCAGGATTCCCATTTCGACGCCAGCGCCGACGACCACCAGGGCGGTGGTGACGGCGAGGCGGAACTCGCCGACGGATTCGCGTCGGATCGCGGCCAGGCTGCGCAGGTCGATCAGACCGACGGCAATGGTGAAGACGATGGCGCCGAGGACGCAGCGCGGCAGGTAGGAGAGGATCTCGGCGAGGAACAGGAGGACCAGGGCGACCACGGCGGCAGTGCTCACGTGGGCGAGCTGACTGCGTCCGCCCGCCGCCTCGACCATCGCGGTCTGCGTCGGGCTGCCGTTGACCACGAAGGTGCCGGTCGCCGCGGCCGCCAGGTTGGCCGCCGCCAGTCCGACCAGGTCGTCGTTCTCGTCCACGCTCTGGCGGTGGCGCACGGCATAGATGCGGGCCGTTGCCGCGCTCTGGGCGACGATGACGAGGAAACAGGAGGCGGCCACCGGCACCAGGGCGCGGATGTCGCGCCAGTCCAGGGGCGGCAGCGTCAGGTGCGGCAGGCCGCCGGCGATCGGCCCGATCACGTGCAGGCCGCGGCCGGCGAGGTCGAATGCGGCGCTGGCGGCGATCGCGCCGCCGACCGCGATCAGCGCGCCCGGGAGGCGAGGCGAGACGGCGCGGCAGACGAGCACCACGGCCACCACGCCGGTCGACAGGGCGAGCGCGGCGCCGTTGATCTCGGCGAGGCCGTGACGCAGCGCCGCCACCTGCTGCAGCGCGCCGCCCGGCGGGTTGTCGAGACCGAGCATCTCGCCCAGCACCGCGATGCCGACCTGGACGCCAACCCCGGCGAGAAAGCCGACGAGCACCGTCTGGGACAGGAAGTCGGCGAGAAAGCCGAAGCGGAAGAGGCGCGCCAGCAACAGGTAGGCAGCGGTCAGCAGCGCCACCAGGCCCGCCAGGGCGACGTAGCGATTGCTGCCGGGCGCGGCGAGCGGCGCCAGGCCGCTGGCCAGGATGGCCGCGGTGGCGGAGTCGGCGGCCACCACGAGAAAACGCGACGAGCCGAGCGCGGCGAACGCCAGGAGCGGCAGCAGGAGCGTGTAGAGCCCGGTGACCACCGGCATGCCGGCGATGGTCGAATAGCCGAGCGCCTGCGGGACGTTCATCGCCGCCAGGCTCAGGCCGGCCAGCACGTCGCCGCCGGCGTCGGCGGCGCTCGCCGGGCGCATGCCCGCGAGGAGCGTCCACCGCCGGGCGCTGGCGAGCGGGGTGTCGACGGGCTGCCGCGCCCGGTTCGGCGGGCGCTCGGGGTCCTTCGTCGCACCGCGCATCGACGGGCGGTTAGCACGCGTCCAGGAGCTGTGCCATTGGACGTCAATGCCCCACTGGCGCCGCGCCGTCCTTCTCGGAGTCACGGCGCTGGTCGCCGTCGGCGCGGCGGCGTACTGGTCGGCCGGCGAGTGGGCGGCCGCCGACCACCGCCGCGTCGGCCAGCCGCCGCCCGACCTGCCGGCGCAGGCGGTCGACTTCCGCGCCGCGGATGGCGACACGCTGCGCGGCTGGTTCGTGCCCGGCGAGCCCGGCGGCGGCGCGGTGCTGCTGATGCACGGGTCGCACGAGACGCGGCGCGCCATGATCGGGCGGGCGCGCTTCCTCCACCGCCACGGCTACACGGTGCTGCTCTTCGACTTCCACGCCTACGGGGAGAGCAGTGGCACCCGCACCACCTTCGGCTACGGCGAGGCCGCCGACGCGGCGGCGGCGGTGGCGTTACTGCGAACCCTGGCGCCAGGGGAGCGCGTCGCCGCCATCGGGTTCTCACTCGGTGGCGCCGCCGCGCTGCTCGGCGAACAGCCGCTCGCGGTCGATGCCCTGATCGTCGAAGCCGTCTACGCGGACATCCGCGACGCGGTCGCCAACCGGCTCCGCCTGCGCTTCGGCCCGCTCGGGCCGTGGCTGGCGCCGTTGCTGACGGCGCAGGTCGGCTGGCGCTTCGGCCTGCGCCTGGACCAACTCCGACCGGTCGAGGGCATGAAGCGGGTCCGCGTGCCGGTGCTGATCATCGCCGGCGCCGCGGACGGGCGGGCCCCGCCTGCCGATGCGCAGCGCCTGTTCGCCGCCGCCCACGAGCCGAAGCGGCTGTGGATCGTGCCCGGCGCGGCGCACGTGAACTTCCAGCACTTCGCTCCGGGGGAATACGAGGCGCACGTCCTCGCGTTCCTCGACCGGTATCTGCGCGGCAGCGCCGCGCCCTGAGCGCGATGTCCGGGGGGTGTCGCCCGCCAGGTCAGCCGATCTCGGCCAGACCCAGGCGGCCCTTCCAGCGGTGCTCGAGCACCTGGCGCAGTGGCGCGGACTCCGATGAGCGGAGATGCGGGTCGACGGTGAGCCACTGCTCGGCGGCCTCGCGCGCCTCGGCCAGCGTCCGGGTGTCGCGGATCAGGCTGGCGACCCGGAAGTCCGGCAGCCCGTGCTGGCGGGTGCCGAGGAAATCGCCGGGGCCGCGCAGCTCGAGATCGACCTCCGCGATGCGGAAGCCGTCGGTCGTCGACGCCATCGCCTGCAGGCGGCGATAGGTGTCCGACGCGCGGTCGGCGACGTAGGGCGCGACCAGCAGGCAGACGGCGTCCTCGCTGCCGCGCCCGACACGACCGCGCAACTGGTGCAACTGCGAAAGGCCGAAGCGCTCGGCGTGCTCGATCACCATCACGGTGGCGTTGGGGACGTCGACCCCGACCTCGACGACGGTGGTGGTCACCAGCACCTGGATCTCGCCAGCGCGGAAGCGGCGCATGACGGCGTCCTTCTCGTCCGCCTTCATCCGGCCGTGCAGGAGACTGACCCGGATGCCGCTTCCCTTGAATACCGTCTCGCGCAGCGCCTCGCACATGGTCGTGGCGTCGCGCAGGTCCTCCTTCTCCGACGCCTCCACCAAGGGATAGACGATGTACGCCTGGCGGCCGCGGGTCAGGTGTTCGCGAACCCGGTCGTAGAGCTGCCGGCGGGCCGCTTCGTTGACGATGTGGGTGCGCACCGGTCTGCGGCCGGGCGGCAGCTCATCGAGCAGCGACACGTCGAGGTCGCTGTAGATGGTCATCGCCAGCGTGCGTGGGATCGGGGTCGCGGTCATCAACAGGATGTGCGGCAGCGGGCCGTCAGGATCGCCGCGCAACTGGGCCAGCGCGGCGCGCTGCAGGACTCCGAAGCGGTGTTGCTCGTCGATCACGCCGAGCGCCAGCCGCGGCATGCGCACGCCAGCCTGGATCAGTGCATGGGTGCCGACGGCGAGTTGCACCTCGCCGCCCTCGAGGGCGGCGCGCAGCGCCCCGCGCTTGCCGCGCGCCGCCTCGCCGGTCAGCAGGGCGATGCGGACGCCGAGCGGCTCGGCCAGCGTCGACAGCGTGCGGTGGTGCTGTTCCGCCAGCAGCTCGGTCGGCGCCATGAACGCCGCCTGGTAGCCGGACTCGATCGCGGCGAGCGCGGCGTAGAGGGCGACCACCGTCTTGCCGCTGCCGACGTCGCCCTGCACCAGGCGGTGCATGGGATGGCCGCGGGCGAGATCGCGCTCGATGTCGGCGATCACCCGCCGCTGCGCCCCGGTGAGCGCGAAGGGCAGCGCCGCGCCGAGCCGTTGGCTGAGCGGGCCGCCCGTGCGGAGCGGCAGTCCAGCTTCGCGGGCGATCTGACGTCGCTTCAGCCCGAGGCCGAGCTGGAGGAAGAAGAGCTCGTCGAACACCAGGGCGCGGTGCGCCTCGGTGGCGAAGCGGTTGAGGCGGTCGACGTCCGCCTCGGGCGACGGCGCGTGCAGGGCGCGCAGGGCGAGACCGGGGTCGGCGATGCCGGCGCGCGCCACGATCGCCGCCGGGATGACGCGCGGCACGCTGTCGGCGTGCTCGGCCGCGGCGCGCTGGACGATGCGCCGCATGGTGGCGAGCGGCAGGGTCGTCGGCTTCTCGTAGACCGGGACGATGCCGGCGTTCGCCTCGCTGTCGGGCGACAGCTCGACGTCGGGATGGACGATCCGCTTGCCCCCCGCGGGCGTGCGCTCGACGCGGCCGTAGACGCGGCAGCGCTGCCCGGTGCGGTAGCGGGCGCGATAGGACGTGACGTGGTTGTACCAGACGAGACCGAGCAGCCCGCTGTCGTCGCGCAGCGTGCCCTCGAGGATGCGGCGACGGGCGCGCCCGACGGTCCGTTCCTCGAGCTGCACCAACTCGCCGACGATGCCCGCTTCCTCGCCGATCCGCACGCTGGCGATGTCGCGCAGGCGGCGCCGATCCTCGTAGCGGAACGGCAGGTGGTAGAGGAGGTCCTCGACCGTCTCGAGGCCGAACTTGCCCAACTTCGGCGCCCGACTGGGGCCGACCTCCTTCGCGTACTGCACCCCCAGGCGGAGCCGCTCGAGCGCCGCGGTCACGTCGTCCGTCTGCTGCCGGTACCGCGGCTCGATGTCGCGGCCGCCCTGCCCCGCCACCATGGCCGCGAGGTCGCGGCACTCGGCGGCGAGCCGGGCCCGTTCGGCAGCGGCGGATGCCGCTTCCAGGCGTTCCAGCCGTTGGCACAGGGTGTCGAGCGCGGCGCGCCGGTCGCCGTCGACGGCGCGCCGGAGTTGCCGCCCGCGCGCGGCGAGCTGGCGGCCGGGGATCTGGGTGCGGGCAGCGGCGGCGGCGCCAGCCGACGCCAGGTAGTCGAGCGGGCGGCGCACGGCGACGAGGAACTCGCCCAGCGCGTCGCCGCTCGACGGCGCTCCGGCAGGCTCGGGCACCTCGCGCTCCGCCGCGTCAGCCGCGGCCGTGGTACTCCTGCAGGGAGCGGACGGACAGGGCCTGCCGTCGCAGGTACTCGATGCCTTCGGCGGCGGCGGCGGCCCCGGCGATGGTGGTGAAGTACGGTACCTTCCACTCGAGCGCGGCGCGGCGCAGGGGGAACGAGTCGCGCTGCGCACCGCTCCCCTTGGGGGTGTTGATCACCAGGTGGATGCGGCCGTTGCGGATCTCGTCCACCGCGTGTGGGCTGCCGTCCTGCACCTTGTTGATGCCTTCGATGGCGATCCCCTGCCCGCTCAGGTAGGCGGCGGTGCCACGGGTGCCGATCAGACGGAAGCCGGCGCTGGCGAGGTGTCGAGCGACCGGGACGAGGCTCGCCTTGTCACCGTCCTCGACGCTCAGGAAGGCGGTGCCGGCGAGCGGCAGGAGGTTCCCGGCGGCGAGCTGCGCCTTGGCGAAAGCGACGCCGAAGGAGGTGTCGATGCCCATCACCTCGCCGGTCGATTTCATCTCCGGACCGAGCAGCGTGTCGACGCCCGGGAACTTCGCGAAGGGAAATACCGCTTCCTTCACCGCGATGTGGGTCGGCACGATTTCGCTGGTGAACCCGAGGTCCGTCAGCTTCTCGCCGACCATGACCCGCGCCGCCAACTTGGCGAGCGGACGGCCGATGACCTTGCTGACGAAGGGCACGGTTCGCGAGGCGCGTGGGTTGACCTCGAGGATGAAGACCGCGTCGCCCTGGATCGCGAATTGGATGTTCATCAGGCCGACGACCCCGAGCTCGCGCGCCAGGGCGACGGTCTGCCGGCGCACCTCGGCGAGCACCCCGTCGGTCATCGAGTGCGTCGGCAGCGAGCAGGCGCTGTCGCCGGAGTGCACGCCGGCGCGTTCGATGTGCTCCATGATGCCGGCGACGACGATGGTCTCGCCATCGCTGATGGCGTCGACGTCCAGCTCGATCGCGTCCTCGAGGAACTGGTCGACCAGCACCGGGCGGCCGGGTCCGATCTCCACCGCGCGGTCCATGTAGCGGCGCAGGGCATCGTCGTCGAAGACGATTTCCATCGCTCGGCCGCCGAGCACGTAGGAGGGGCGGACGAGCACCGGGTAGCCGATGCGGCGGGCCGCGTCGATGGCGCCATCGACGGTGAGCGCGGTGCCGTTGCGCGGCTGGCGCAGGCCGAGCTGGGTGAGGAGCGCGGCGAAGCGCTCGCGATCCTCGGCGCGGTCGATGGCGTCGGGCGAGGTGCCGATGATCGGCACCCCGGCCTGCTCCAGCGGCACGGCGAGCTTGAGCGGCGTCTGGCCGCCGAACTGCACGATGACCCCGTCCGGCTTTTCCTTGGCCACGATGCCGAGCACGTCCTCGCGGGTGAGCGGCTCGAAGTAGAGCTTGTCCGACGTGTCGTAGTCGGTGCTCACGGTTTCCGGGTTGCAATTGACCATGATGGTCTCGAACCCGGCTTCCTTGAGCGCGAAGGCGGCATGGACGCAGCAGTAGTCGAACTCGATGCCCTGGCCGATGCGGTTCGGGCCGCCGCCGAGGATCATGATCTTCCGACGCGCGGTGACGCCGCTCTCATCCTCGTGGTCGTAGGTCGAGTAGAGGTACGGCGTGTGGGCGACGAACTCGGCGCCGCAGGTGTCCACGGTCTTGTAGGCCGGCGTGATGCCATCGGCGCGTCGCGCCTGCCGGATCTCCTCCTCGCTGCGGTCGAGGAGATGCGCCAGGCGCACGTCGGAGAAGCCCATCTCCTTGGCGCGGCGGAGCGCGTCGGGCGCCAGGCTGACGCGCGTCTCCTCGGCGACGATCTGGGCGATGTTCTCCAGGAACCAGGGATCGATCTTCGACAGCGCGAAGAGGCGCTCGGTCGTGTAGCCCTGGCGGTAGGCGTCGGCGACGTACCAGATGCGGCGGGCGTTGGGGACGCGCAGCTTCTCGTCGAGCGCCGCGCCGCTCAGGCGGGGGCCGCGGCCCTTGTCGTCGAAGCCGTAGGAATCGACCTCGAGCGAGCGCAGCGCCTTCTGCAGCGACTCCTTGAAGGTGCGGCCGATCGCCATCGCCTCGCCCACCGATTTCATCTGCGTCGTCAGGACGTCGGGCGTCTGGCTGAACTTCTCGAACGTGAAGCGCGGGATCTTGGTGACCACGTAGTCGATCGTCGGCTCGAAGCTGGCCGGCGTCTCGCGGGTGATGTCGTTGCGGATCTCGTCGAGCGTGTAGCCGACCGCCAGCTTGGCCGCGATCTTGGCGATCGGGAAGCCGGTGGCCTTGCTGGCCAGCGCCGAGCTGCGCGACACGCGCGGGTTCATCTCGATCACCGCCAGACGGCCGTTCTCGGGGTGGACGGCGAACTGGATGTTGGAGCCGCCGGTGTCGACGCCGATCTCGCGGATGATCGCCAGCGAGGCGTCGCGCAGGATCTGGTACTCCTTGTCGGTGAGCGTCTGCGCCGGGGCGACCGTGATGCTGTCGCCGGTGTGGACGCCCATCGGGTCGAGGTTCTCGATCGAGCAGATGATGACCACGTTGTCGTTGCGGTCGCGCATCACCTCGAGCTCGAATTCCTTCCAGCCCGCGATCGACTCCTCGACCAGGATCTCGCTGATCGGCGAGGCGGCGAGGCCGGCGGCGGCGTAGCGCTCGTACTCGTCCTCGGTGACGGCGATGTTGCCGCCCGTGCCGCCGAGGGTGCGCGAGGGGCGGATGATCAGCGGCAGGCCGATGCGATCCTTGAGCGCCCGCGCCTCCTCCATGGTGTGCGCGATGCCGCTCGGCGGCACCGCGAGCCCGATCTTCTCCATCGCCGCCTTGAAGAGGTCGCGATCCTCGGCCTTCTTGATCGGGCCGATCTTGGCGCCGATCAGCTCGACGTCGAATTGCTCCAGCACGCCGGATTCGGCGAGCTCGATCGCCAGGTTGAGCGCCGTCTGGCCGCCGATGGTGGGCAGCAGCGCATCGGGGCGCTCGCGCTCGATGATCTTGGCCAGGATCGGCGCGCTCAGCGGCTCGACGTAGGTGCGGTCGGCGAACTCGGGATCGGTCATGATCGTCGCCGGGTTCGAGTTCACCAGGACGACCCGATAGCCCTCTTCCTTGAGCGCCTTGCAGGCCTGCGTGCCGGAGTAGTCGAACTCACAGGCCTGGCCGATGACGATCGGCCCGGAGCCGATCAACATGATGGTCGAGATATCGGTGCGTTTGGGCATCGGCTCAGCGGGCGGTGTCCATCAGGTCGACGAAGCGACGGAACAGGTAGTTGGCGTCGTGTGGGCCCGGCGACGACTCCGGGTGGTACTGGACGGAGAACAGAGGCAACTCGGTATGGGTGAGGCCCTCGACGGTCCGGTCGTTGAGGTTGACGTGCGTCAGCGTGGCCCTGCCGCCGAGCGAGTCGACGTCGACCGCGAAGCCGTGGTTCTGGCTCGTGATCTCGACCTTGCCGGTGGTGAGGTCCATCACCGGCTGGTTGCCGCCGTGATGCCCGAATTTGAGCTTGTAGGTCGTGCCGCCGAGCGCCAGGCCGAGGATCTGGTGGCCGAGGCAGATGCCGAAGATCGGCACCTTGCCGACCAGATCGCGCACCGCCTCGGCGGCGTAGGGCACGGCGGCGGGATCGCCGGGACCGTTCGAGAGGAAGACGCCGTCCGGCTCCATCGCCAGAACGTCGGCCGCCGGCGTTGACGCCGGAACGACCCGGACCCGACACCCGGCCTGGATCAGGTTGCGGAGGATGTTGCGCTTGATGCCGAAGTCGTAGGCGACGACGAAGTGGCGTCCGGGGCGCTGGGCGTTCTCGTAGCCGCGCTCGAGCGTCCACGACCCCTCCTGCCAGTCGTACGGCGCCGCGCAGGTGACGCGCGTCACCAGGTCCTGGCCCTCCATGCTCGGCGCCTGACGCGCCCTGCGCACCAGGCGCTCGGGGTCGAGGTCGACGCTGGAGAGGACGCCGTTGAGGCTGCCCTTGTCGCGCAGCAGCCGCACCAGGGCGCGGGTGTCGATGCCCTGGATGCCGGGGATGCCGTGCCCCGCCAGATAGTCGCCCAGGGACTGGGTCGCGCGCCAGTTGCTCGGCGTCTGCCAGTACTCCTTGACGATGAAGCCCTCGACCCAGGGCCGCGACGATTCGACATCCTCGGGGTTGATGCCGACGTTGCCGATCTCCGGATACGTCATCGCCACCAATTGGCCGCAGTACGACGGATCGGTGAGCACCTCCTGGTAGCCGGTCATGGAGGTGTTGAAGACCACCTCGCCGACCGCCTCGGCGCGGGCGCCGAAGGCCGTGCCCTTGAAGATGGTCCCGTCCGACAGTGCGAGGATGGCCGTCATCGCGCCGCGCTCCGCTTCCTCGCCGCCGCCAGGGGCGGGATCGCCTGCCATTTCACCTCGCCGCCGACGAGGGTGGCGCGCGCCTGGCCGGTGAGCGCCCAGTTGGCGAAGGGCGTGTTGCGCGACTTCGAGTGGAAGCGGTCCGGATCGACCTCCCAGGCGACGGCGGGATCGATCACCGTGACGTCGCCGATCTCGCCGACCGCCAGGTTGCCCCCGGGCACGCCGAGGATGCGCGCCGGGGTGACGCTCATCGCCCGCACCAGGGTCTCGATGTCGACCCCGTGCTCGCGGACCAGCGCCAGGCTCAGCGCCAGCGACGTCTCGAGGCCGACGATGCCGTGCGCGGCGCACTCGAACTCGACGTCCTTCTCGTCGCGATGGTGCGGCGCGTGATCGCTGGCGATGGCGTCGACGGTGCCGTCGCGCAGCGCCGCGATCACCGCCTCGACGTCCTGGCGCTGGCGCAATGGCGGATTCATCTTGGCGTTGGTGTCGTACTCGCCCACCGCGTCCTCGGTCAGCGTGAAGTGGTGCGGCGTCGCCTCCACCGTCACCGCGAGGCCGCGCGCCTTGGCGCGCCGCACCAGGTCGATGGTGCCGGCGGTGCTGGCGTGGGCGATGTGGAGGCGGCCGCCGGTGCGTTCGAGGAGCGCGATGTCGCGCGCCACCATCGCCTCCTCGGCCGCGGCGGGCATCCCCTTCAGGCCGAGGCGGAACGCCGTCGGCCCCTCGTTCATGCATCCCTCGCCGGCCAGCGCCCGATCCTCCTCGTGCGCGATGACCGCCAGGCCGAACATCGCGCTGTACTCGAGGGCGCGGCGCATCAGCGCGCTGTCCATGATCGGTTTGCCGTCGTCGGAGACGGCGACGATCCCCGCCTCGCGCATCTCGCCGATCTCCGCCAGGCGCTCGCCCTGCAGGCCCACCGACACGGCGCCGATCGGGTAGACGCGCGCCAGCCGCGCCGCGGCCGCCTTCTCGACGATGTACTTCGTGACGGCGCCGGTGTCGTTCACCGGGTTGGTGTTGGCCATGCACGCGACGGCGGTGAAGCCGCCGGCCACGGCGGCCTGGGCGCCCGTCAGCACCGTCTCCTTGTACTCGTACCCCGGCTCGCGCAGGTGCACGTGCATGTCGATGAGCCCGGGGGTGACCCAGCAACCGCTGGCATCGATCTGCACGTCGGCGTTCCCGGCGCCGCCAGGCTCGGCGACGGCCGCGATGCGCCCCTCCTCGAGGCGCACGTCGAAGGCGCCATGGCGACCGGTGGCCGGGTCGACGACCGTGCCGCCGCTGATCAGAACGCTTCCCATCTATCCGACTTTCCGCCGCCGTTCGGGCGGCGCCTCCTCGTTCGCCGCTTCCGGCTGGGCCGCGCCGCGGGCCCGACTGGCGAGCAGGAAGAGGACCGCCATGCGCACGGCGACGCCGTTGGTGACCTGGTCCATGATGAGCGAGGCGGCGCCGTCGGCGACGTCACTGGCGATCTCAATGCCGCGGTTGATCGGCCCCGGGTGCAGCACCACCACCTCCGGCTTCGCCTCGGCGAGGGCGGCCCGCGTGAGGCAGAAGTAGCGCGCGTACTCGTCGAGGCTCGGCAGATAGTTTCGCCCCTGCCGCTCGCGCTGCAGCCGCAGCATCATCACGACGTCGGCGCCGCGCACGCCGCTGCCGAGCTGGTGGTGCACCTCGCCCAGGGCCGCCGCTTCGCGCGGCAGCAGGGTCGGCGGGCCGACCAGGCGGACGGTGTTGCCGAGGGCGCGCAGGGCGTGGACGTTGGAGCGCGTGACGCGGCTGTGCAGGATGTCGCCGACGATCGCCACCGTCAGTCCCTCCAGGCGGCCGACATGGTCGCGAATGGTCAGCAGGTCGAGCAGGGCCTGGGTCGGGTGCTCGTGGGCGCCGTCGCCGGCGTTGATCACCGGGCACTCGATGCGATTGGCGAGGTAGCGGGCGGCGCCCGCCGCCGGGTGGCGAATGATCAGCGCGTCCGGTCGCATGGCGGCGATGTTGCGCGCCGTGTCGAGCAGCGTCTCGCCCTTGCTCGCGCTGCTGGTCGCGGACGAGATATTGACGTAGTCGGCGCTCAGGCGCTTGGCGGCGATCTCGAACGAGGTGCGGGTGCGGGTGCTGGCCTCGTAGAAGAGGCCGACGACGGTCTTGCCGCGCAGGGTCGGCACCTTCTTGATGTCGCGCTCCGAGATCTCCTTGAAGGAGGCGGCGGTGTCGACGAGGTGGAGGAGCTCCTCGCGCGTCGCGCCCTCGAGGCCCAACAGGTGGCGGTGGGTGAACGTCATCTTCAACCCTCCTGGCTGCGGACGAGCACGACCTCGTCGCGCCCATCGCGTTCCCTGAGCCGTACCTCGACCGATTCGTTGGTTGCCGTGGGCAGATTCTTGCCGACGTAGTCGGCGCGGATGGGCAGCTCGCGGTGGCCGCGGTCGATGAGGACCGCCAGTTGCACGCAGCGCGGCCGCCCCAGGTCCATCAACGCGTCGAGGGCGGCGCGCACCGTGCGACCGGTGTAGAGGACGTCGTCGACCAGCACCACCTGGCGGTCGTCGATGTCGAAGGGGATGTCGGTGCCCTTCACCGCCGGCTGCTGGGCGGCGCGGCTGAGATCGTCGCGGTAGAGCGTGATGTCGATGACGCCGCGCGGCACCTCGACCCCTTCGATCGCCGCCGCCTTGGCGGCGAGACGCTCGGCGATCTCCACCCCGAGCGAGCGGACGCCGATGAACACCAGGTCCTCGACGCCCTTGTTGCGCTCGAGAATCTCGTGCGTCACGCGGGCGAGCGCACGCTCCACTCCCTGCGCGTCGAGCACCATCCGCTCCGTCGCGGCCATGGTGAAAAAAAAGCCCCCTCGCCACCGAGGGGGCTTCAGGCCGCGCTTTCGCTGTTGTCGAACGTATGACGAGGAGACATTGGAACCCTTTCTGGCCTCACCGGACCAAGTTAAAGGCTGCCTCTTGCTAGCCGGGCAGGTGCGCCGAGTCAATATTGCGCCGCGCCTCGTCTCGCGCCTGACATGGAATGTCACCGCGCATGGCGCGGGACACGGCGTCAACAATGCGGCGGCCGGCGAGCCGAATTGACGCTCGGGCGCGCGTCGAAGGTGAGCCTCCGCATGCGACCCCGCTCGCCGGCGAGCGCCGCCGCCGCGTCCGACGCGCGTCCCCGACTGTTCCGCTTCATGGCACACTCCTCGCACCGGGCACGCGCGTGGGCATGGCCAACCGCGGACGGATCACCCGGCTCAGCGCGCGCGCCGCGGCGCCGGCCACCGCCCACGAGCCGGCCCCGCCGGCGCCGCTCGAAGCCGTGTCGCCGCCCGCTCCTGCGTCCCCGGCCCCCGCCCCGTCGCGCCTGGCGCTCGGGCCGCTTCCCCTGGCCCTCATCGCGCTGGCCCTGGTGGCCCTGGCGTCGCAGGTGCAGCTCTCGTTCAACCTCAGCGGCGGCCTCCCCGTTCTGCTCGCCGCCGCGGCGCTGCTCGTGGCCGCGGCGGTGATCATCGCCCCGGCGCTGAAGCCGTTGGCGATCCGGGCGCTCACCCCGGAGCTGGCGGCGCTGCCGCTCGCCGGTGTCGCCTACGCCGCCAGTCTGCGGCCGCTGCCCGAACCGGTGGCGCCCCTGGTGGCGGCCGCGGCGGTGATGGCCGCCGCGCTGGTGGTCCCGCGGCGGCCGATGATGCCGCCGTTGGCGGCGCTGGCCCTCGCCGGCGGCGCCCTGCTGGCGCACGCCGATGCTGGCTGGGGCGCCCTCGCCGCCCCCGCCCTGCTCTTCCAGATCGGCGCCGCCGCCGGCGCCGCCACGCTGATGACCGTGACGGCGCGGCGCATCCGCCAGGCGGAGGAGCGCACCGAAGCGGAGGCGCTGCGCTGGCGAGAGTCGAGCGTCCGGCTGGAAGCGGAGAACTGCGCCATCAAGGAGACCACGGAGGTGGCGACCTCGGTCCTCGAGGTCGCCAACGGCATCACCACCGCTCTCGATCCGGGATCGATCGCCGACCAGATCGTGCGCGGCTCCGCCAACCAGCTCCGCGCCGTCGGCACGGTGCTGCTGCTCTGGGACGACGCCAGCGAGACCTTCCGGGTCGGCGCGATTCACGGACCTCACGCCCTCGGCGCCACCGACCTGCGTCAGGTCGAGGTGCGGCCGGACACCGTGCCGACCCTCGGCCAGGGCGACTCCGGCGTCGTTGTCCAGTTGGCGCCGAACAGCGTCCGCGAAGCGATGCTGCGCGGGCTCCTGCAGCGCTGGAAGGCGACCAGCCTGGTCGGCGTGCGACTGCAGCGCGGCGAGCATCTGCGCGGTCTCCTCTTCGCGGCGCGCGGCGATCGCCAGCCGCCCTTCACCTCGCGCGACTGCCGCATTCTCGCCGGCATCGGCGTCCACGCCGCGGCCGCGCTCGACTACGCCAACCTGATCGCCGATCTGCAGTCCGCCAACCAGCTCAAGGAAGAGTTCATGGCGACGATGTCGCACGAGCTGCGCACGCCGCTGAACGTGATCATCGGCTACACCGACCTGCAACTCGAGGGCGCCTTCGGCGATCTGCCCGCGGATCACATCGAGACGCTGAACACGGTGCGCCATCAGGCGTTGCAGTTGCTGGAGCTCATCCAGGCGACGCTCGACATGAGCCGCCTCGAACGGGGGCTGATGACCGTCGACCTGCGCGACGTCACGGTCGGCCAGCTCATCGAGCAGCTCCAGGTGCAGATCCCGCCAGCATGGCGCAAGCCCTCGGTCGAGCTCAACTGGCGGGTCGAGCCCGGGCTGTCGCCCCTGCGCACCGATCCGGCCAAGCTCGGCATCCTGCTGCGCAACCTGGTGCACAACGCGCTCAAGTTCACGCACCACGGCATGGTGACGGTGTCGGTGTCGGCCCACCCCGACCGGCGCAAGGTGACGTTCGTGGTGCAGGACTCCGGCGTCGGCATCAAGGCCGAGCACCTGTCGGAGATCTTCGACATGTTCCGGCAGGCGCCGGACGGCGAGAGCGCCCCGGGCGGCGTCGGCCTCGGCCTCTACATCGTCAAACGCCTGGCGACCGTGCTCGGGGCCGAGATCGAGGTCGGCAGTGCCCCCGGGCGCGGCGCCACCTTCCGCATCCACATCCCGATCGACGGCCCGCTGGCTCGCGCCTGATCCCGCGCGTCCGGCCGGCGCGCAGCGCCGTTTCAGGCGGCGTAGTGGGTGCGCAGGGCGCGCATGTAGGGGACGCAGGCGCGGCGTGATTTCACGGCGGCGCAGGCGTCATCGAGGCTCAGTCCGTGGTGGCGATGCAGGTAGGCGACGGCGACGGTTGGCGCCCGGTTCAGGCCGGCATTGCAATGCAGGTAGACGCGCTCGCCCTTGCCCAGACGGCCGTGCAGATCGGCCAGGATCCGATCGAGCATGCGGCACAGCGCGGCGGCATCGCCATCGGCGATCGGGTAACGGGAGAAGGCGATCGCGACGCGCTCGTAGGCACGGTGCAGGGCGCTCAGCGGGACGCCCTTGCGCTCCAGGTCGAGGTCGTCCTGCAGTGAGATCACCGCGCTGACGCCGCAGGTGTGGCGCAGCCAGGTTGCGTCCTCCGGCGTCGGATACTCGCCAACCGCCAGGGCGGGGAGCACGAAGGCGTGCCCCGGGTGTCCGGCGGGTCGCGCCGCCGGGCCGGCGAGTTGGAGATGCAGGGGCGGCAGGTCGGTGTGATCGGTCATCAGCCTGCGTCCCCGTCGGGCAGGACGCGGATCGAGAGCTTGCCGATCAGCGGTACCAGCGCCGCGTGGGTCTCGGGGCCGCCTTCGATCAGCTTCAGGTGCGTCACGTCGGCCGGCATCTGGTCGAAGATGGCGTCGACGCTCACCCAGCCCTCGCCCAGCCACACCTCGTTCCAGGCGTGATAGAGGAACGCGTCGTTCTGGTAAACGAGTCCGGCGACGACCCGCGCCGGCAGACCGACGGCGCGCGCCAGCGCCGCGTAGAGCACCGCGTGCTCGTTGCAGTCGCCGGCTCGCGTCTGCAGCACCTGCAGCGCATTGGGCAGGGTGGCCGCCGGGCGCTGTTCGAGCGAGTCGTGGACCCAGCGGCGCAGCCGCTCGGCGGCGCTGCGGGGGTCCGTCTCTCCATCGACCGCGGCGGCGGCGGCGGCGCGAACCTGCGGCTGATCGCTCTGCAGGAACATGGTCGGCTGCAGGTCGCCGCGCCACTGCTCGCCGGCGTACGGCAGACGGTAGGTCGCGGCGGGCAGGGCTTCGCGCTGGATGACCCATTCCCCGGCATTGCCGTGTTGGCGTCCGTCGCTCGGGATGGCGACGCCGGCGGTGCCGGTCAGGCGCAGGCGCAGACGATCGCGGCCGCGTGGATCGCTGATGGCGGCGACGGGCACTGCCACGGCGCCCATGAGGTCGAGCGGCGTCTCGCCCCAGCCCTTGGCGACGGCGTCGGCGGGTGACTCGCGTCGCGCCTCGAGACCCATGGGGCCGCGTTCGCGCACGGTACGCCCGTGGTCGTCGAGCCAGACGTCGGATTCCATGCCGCGGAACGACTCGCGCACCTTCCAGGTCGGCACCGCGACGCCGTCCTCCGTCAGCGTCTCACGGCCAACGATCCGCATCGTCATCGGCTGCTGCTGCATGGCGGCCGCGTCGAAGACCTGCACCGTCAGCGTGCGCCCTGCGCGCAGCCCGCCCTGGGTCAGCCGGACGCGTGCCGCGGCCGCCAGATACAGGGGTTGGTCCAGCGGCAGGCGCTGGCTCGAGGTCTGCCCGCCGGTGGTCACGTCCAGCACCAGACCGTGGTTATCGACGCGGCCGCGGGCGGCGAAGGTCCCGAGGTCGCTGGTCAGTGCGACGTCGAAGCGCCGCAGCGACAGGTCGTCCGCCGCGCTGCCGCTGATCGTGGCCTGCACCGTCTGCTCGCGATCGAGCACGGTCAGGCGCAGCACGGAGGTCTCCTCGATGCGCAGGCCGCCGGACTCGGGGACGGCGCGATAGTGCGCGAACCCGATCTTGCTCCCCTTCATGTAGATGCCGGTCCACTCGTCTTCCGCCGCGTCGCCGGCCAGCGAGCCGACCGCCGCGGACACGGGGTTCATACCCTGGTCCGCGCGATGCGGCAGACTGGACGCCGCGAGGGCGATCAGGAGGGCGGCCCAGACGCCGACGATGGCGTAGCGCGTCGCGCGGACCAGGGACGTCATGGCGGAGATGGTGCCAGATGGCGCTGCGGCTCGCCACGGGCGATCTGGCGCACCGGCGCCTGAACGGCCGCGGGCGGGTCGTGATCCGACAGGACGCGATCAACGCGAGGACGCGACGAGACGGAGTGGCGCCGGACCTCCACGGCTCGTTCTCGTTTCGCCAACGCCAGCGACCGTGCGCCTCGGCCCTACCGTCGAACGCCCCCCCTGCCCCTGGATTCCCCGTCTCCGCGCGCACGGATCGGGGCTGGCCCCGGGGCTACGAGCGCGAGCCGCAGCGGCCGCCGCCGCAGTCGGGCCGACCGCAGCCCGCTTCCTCGTAGAGGGCGTAACCGCTGTCGGCCAGGTCGAGGCCGCGCGTCGGGCGGATGCGGCCGCTGATCGTCGTGCCGCAGTGCACGCACTCCCGCGTCTCGCCGTTGCCGCCCACCGCGGTGAGGACCTCGCGCTGGCAGGGCTCGCACCAGCCGAGCGGAAAGTCGAGATCGTCGAACTGCAGCTCGTCCATTGGTCGGGATCCTAGCCCGACCGTCCCATCCGGGGAAGCGCCGTCATGCGCTGGCGGAGCCCCTCATAGACCGCGATGGACACGGCGTTGGACAGGTTCAGGCTGCGCACGTGCGGGGTGAGGATGGGAATGGCGTACAGCCGCTCGGCGTGGAGGGCGCGCAACGCCGCGTCCAGACCGCGGGTTTCGCCCCCGAAGACGAGATGCACGACGGGGTCGGTCAACGGCGCATCGAGATAGCTCCGGGTGGCGCGGGCCGAGAAGCAGACGAGGGTTCGCGGCTGCTCGGCGTCGAGAAAGTGCTGCCAGGAGTCGTGGACGTGCAGGTCGACGAACGGCCAGTAGTCGAGGCCGGCCCGCTTCAGGTAGCGATCCTCGAGCGAGAACCCGAGTGGACGGACGAGATGGAGCGGGATCGCCGTCGCCGCGCACAGACGGGCGATGCTGCCGGTGTTGGGCGGGATCTCGGGCTGCACGAGCACCACGCGCAGCCCGGCGGCGGGCTCAGCGGCGGCCAATGGGGAAGCGCCCCGCCGCCGTGCGGAAGACGAAGCCGCCGTCGTCGACGGCGATGCGGTCGGCGAGCTGGTAGTACGCCGGGCGGAGAAAGCGCGCCGCCTCGCGTCCGTCCTTGACCCGGCAGTACAGGACATCGTCGGCGCCGACCGCCAACGTGCGCGGGTCGAGCGCCTCGCGGCTGCCGTCGTTGAGGTCGATCCACGCCGTGCCGTCGTCGCCGATGGTGGCGCTGATGACGACGTACGGCGTGTCGTCGACCGCGATCGCCGCCCGCTCCTCGGCGACGCGCAACTCGTAGCCGCCGTCGGCCGCGCGCCGCACGCTCTGCGAGAACAGGCGGGCGATGCGCTGATTCTCGATCGGCTGGCCATCGGCGTACCAGCGGCCGTCGCGGCCGAAGCGGATGCTGGCGTTGTGGATGGCGTAGAAGCCGGCGCGCGGCATGTCAGGTCTCGCGCGAATCGAGCAGGATGGTCACCGGACCGTCGTTGATCAGAGCGACCCGCATGTGGGCGCCGAACCGACCGGTGGCGACGGCGACGCCGCGGGCGGCGACCGCCGCCACGACGCGCGCGTAGAGGGGCTCGGCCTGCGGCCCGGTGGCAGCGGAGGTAAATGATGGCCGGCGCCCCCTGCGGGTGTCGGCGTGGAGGGTGAACTGCGAGACCAGCAGGACGCTCCCGCCGACGTCGAGCACCGACGCATCGAGCTTCCCGGCGGCGTTCTCGAAGATGCGCAGCCCGACCATGCGGTCGGCGATCCAGTCGGCGTCGGCGGTGGTGTCGTGCGTGCTCACCCCGACGAGCGCTACCAGTCCGCGGTCGATGCGACCGACGGTCTCGCCGTCGACGAGAACCGACCCGGCGCTGACGCGCTGGAGTACGGCGCGCATCGCGTCAGTCAGCGCGCGCGGCGCGCCCCGCCGGCCATACGGGCACGGCGCTCACCACTCCTCTTCGTCGTCGTCCTCTTCGTCGTCGTCTTCGTCTTCGTCCAATTCCTCGTCTTCCTCGCCCTCCTCGTCCCACTCCTCGTCTTCCCACTCGTCCTCGTCGCCGTCCTCCTCCTCGTCGGACTCCTCGTCCTCGGTCCATTCCTCGTCCTCGTCACGGCGCGGATTCAGAATCCACTGATGCATCTTCTCCTCCTCGCGGGGCGCCGCGGATCGGCGCTTCGCCGCCGCCGGCCGCGTCAGCCGACTGGTTCACATTGCCGCTCCGC
This sequence comes from bacterium, assembly GCA_019637795.1. NCBI lineage: Bacteria > bacterium. Next base: position 202,590 of record JAHBUY010000007.1, read on the forward strand.
GGCGATGCGGGCGTCTCTAACCGCGTGCTCGGAAGTTGTCAATTTTCCACGCGCTGCAGTCGGCGGGCGCGGCCTGCGGCCGCGCCTCTCCGCGTCGCCGGCTCGCTTGACACTGCGGAGCCGCATCTCATAAGCGGGCTCGGTCAGATGATTGAAGCGCCACGGCGAGGGGGGGACACGTGCCGCGTGCTGCGTTGAAGAAGGTGCGCGAGGCGCCGGAGTCGACCAAGGCGCGCATCCTCCGTGCCGCGGAGGCGGTGTTCGCGGCGCGCGGTTTCGACGGCGCGTCGACGCGCGAGATCGCGGCCGCCGCAGGCGTGAACATCTCCAGTCTCCACTACCACTGGGAGTCGAAGGAGACGCTCTACTTCGCGGTCTTCGCGCACGTCTACGACCGCATCCTCGAGCTGGTGCGCTCCTCGATCCCCGACGCCTCGATGGAACGGCCGGCGAGCCGTGAGGTGGTGGACGACGTCATGGGGCGTCTCTACGACTTCTTCGCCGACAATCCGACCATCCCCCGCCTGATGGTGCGCCGTCTGCTCGAGACGGGCACCGACACGAGCGACATCGAGCGCGAGATCCTGTTGCCCGCGTGGCGAGGTTTCGCGACCTGGACGTACGACCTGAGCAAGGTGGTGAGCGCCGAGGACGCGCCGATCATGATGTTGACCGTCCATTCCGTGCTGCTGCTGTTCATGTTGGACAGCCAGCAGTTCGCGGCGCTGCTCGGCGGCAGTGTCCGCAGCCCGGACATGCGAGCGCGTCTCCGGCCGCACATCATCGACCTGGTGCATGTGCTCATCCGCGCCGAGAAGAGGAAGCGAGCGTGAAAGCCCTGATCACCGCGTCGTTCACGCCCGAAGGGGTGGAGCGCCTCCGCCGTCACATGGACGTCGTGCACGAGGATTGGCGCGCCCGGCATTCGATCTACTTCGACGGCGAGGAATTCGCGCGCCGCATCCGCGCCGTCGGGGCGGACATCCTGATCGTCGAGGCCGACCTCGTGCACGACGAGGTGCTGACCGCCGTTCCGCTCCGCCTGATCGGCTGCTGCCGTGGGGACCCGATCAACATCGGCGTCGAGCGCGCCACGGCGCTGGGGATTCCAGTGCTCTTCGCGCCGGGTCGCAACGCCGATGCGGTCGCCGACCTGACGCTGGGCTTCATGCTCGCCCTGGCACGCCACATCTACACCGTGAACGCGTTGCTCAAGTCGGGACAGATGACCTTCTCCGCGACACGCGATTATCTCGACATCTACAACACCTACGGCGGCTTCGAGCTCGGCGGGGTAACGGTCGGCGTGGTCGGATTCGGCGCCATCGGACGCCGCGTCGTGCGGCGGCTGCGCGCCTTCGGCAGCCGGGTCCTCGTCTTCGACCCATTCGTCGCCCCCGAGGCGGTGCGCGACGCCGGGGCCGAGCCGGCCGCCCTCGATGACCTCGTCCGCAGCGTCGACATCCTGACCCTGCACTGTCCCGACACGCCCGAGAACTACGGCCTGATCAGCGCCGAGCGGATTCGCGGCATGAAACGGGGGGCGTACGTGCTGAATCTGGCGCGGGCGGCGATCGTCGACGACGAGGCGCTCTACGCGGCGCTGCGCGACGGCGATCTCGCGGGTGCGGCCTTGGACGTCTTCGCCGACGAGCCGGTGCGGCCGGAGAACCGCTACGTGCGGCTGCCGAACGTGCTGGTCGCGCCGCACCTCGGCGGCGCGACGCGTGACGTCGTGCGACATCAGACCGAGATGATCGTCGACGGTATCGAGGCCTGGCTGGGCGGCGAACCGCCCCGCCACATCGTCAATCCCGCGGTTCTCGGGCGCTGAGCGGCCAATGGCGGCGATCGCCGTCTTCGACGCCGGCACTGGCGGGGCGAAGTGCACCGTATTCGATCTCACCGGCAGGCTGCGCGGCTACCACAGCGAGGCGTGGAGCTACAGCGTGCGCGCCCATCGCGATGTGCCGCTGGTGAAGGAATACGCGTTCGACCCGGATGCCTTCTGGGGTGCCCTGGCGCGCTGCATGCGGATGGCGCTGGCGCAGTCGGGCGTCGATCCGGCGGAGGTGATCGGCGCCGTGACCACCAGTCAGCGCGAGGGGTGCGTGTTCCTCGCCGCCGATGGGCGCGAGATCTACGCCGGCCCGAATCTGGACAGCCGGGGATTCATGGAGGGTCTGGAGATCCTCGGTAGCCTCGGAGCGGAGCGCCTCTACGCGATCACCGGCCACTCGGCGCCGTTCATCTTCCCCCTGGCGCGCTATCTCTGGTACCGCAAGCAGGGCGGCGAGCCGGTGGCGCGCATCCTGATGATCAACGACTGGATGAGCTTCCGGCTCTGCGGCGCGCTGGCGGCGGAACCGTCGAACGCCAGCGAGTCGATGCTGTTCGATTTCCGCGCCCGGCAGTGGTCGGAGGAGATCCTGGAGCGCTTCGCGATTCCGCCTGGCATCCTGCCGGCGATCGTCCCCTGCGGCGCGGCGATCGGCACCGTGAGCGCGGCGGCTGCGGCGGCGACGGGCCTGCGTGAGGGCACGCCGGTGTTCGCCGGCGGCGCCGACACGCAGTGTGCGCTGTTGGGGGCCGGCGCGGTGGAGGTTGGCGACACGGCGGCCATCCTCGGCACGACGACGCCGGTACAAGCGGTCGTCGGCGCACCCCTCCTCGATCCGACGGCCAATCTCTGGGCCGGGTGTCACGTCGTACCCGAGCGCTGGGTCATCGAGTCCAACGGCGGCAGCACCGGTGATGCCTATCTCTGGTTGCTCGATCTGCTGGTCGGCGGCGATGGTGATCGCTTCGCGCGCGCCGAGGCGCTGGCGGCGGCGGCGGCCGACGGCGCCGCGTATGCCTTCATCGGCCCGCGGGTGTTCGACCTCACGCGCATTCGCCCCGACATGCCGGGTGGCATCCTGTTTCCGTTCCCCACGCTGCAGTTGCGGCCGAGCGCCGGCGAGCTGTTGCGCGCCTTCCTGTCGAGCATCGCCTTCGCGGTGCGCGCGAATGCAGCGCAGATCGCCGCCGTGACTGGGCGACCGGCGGCGGAGATCATCGTCGGTGGGGGGATGTCCCGCAGCCCGTTGCTCGTGCGCCTCGTCGCCGACAGTTGTGGGGTGCCGGTGCGACGGGCGCTGGAGCCGCAGAGCACGGGACTGGGATGCGCGATGCTGGTCGCGGTTGGCGCCGGGGCGCATGCCGATCCGGCGAGCGCCGGACGCGCCATGTGCCGTCACGAGGTGATCGCACCCGACGCGGAGCGGCGTGAGGCGCTCGAGTCTGGCTTCCGCAAATGGCGCGAGCTCTACGACAACCTCGAAACCCACTCGATCTGAGAGGCCGCTGCCATGGAGTTGATTCACGCCGCCTACGAACCCGCGGGCCCCGGTCCGCATCCGACGTTGATCGCGCTGCACGGCTGGGGCGCCAATGCCCTCGACCTGCTCGGCCTGGCACCCCATCTCGGCGACGGGCAGATCCTCGTGCTCTGCCCCCAAGGCCCGCTCGAGGTGCCGATCGCTCCCGGGATGAACGGCTATGGGTGGTTCCCCATCACCATGGGGGCGCCACCCGACCCCGGAACATTCGCGCGCTCCGTCGACGCGCTCGACGGCTTCATCGGCGCCGCGCAGCGGCGGTATCCGATTGCCGGCGACCGGCTGGCGCTGCTCGGCTTCAGTCAGGGGGGTGTGATGGCGTACGCGCTGGCGCTCCGGCACGGTCGGGCACTGGCCGCGGTGGCGGCGCTGTCCACCTGGTTCGCGCCCGGCCTCGGCGGGGCGGCGTCGCTGGAGGGCCTGCCCGTGCTCGTCCAGCACGGCACGCGCGACGAGCTGATCGACGTATCGCGCGGCCGGGAGTCGGTCGAGGCGCTGAGGGCCGCCGGCGCCGACGTGCGCTACCGCGAGTACGAGATGGGTCACGAGATCACGGCCGACAGCCTGCGGGAGCTGGCGGCCTTCCTCGGCGAACAGTTGTTGCCGCGGATCGTGTTGCCCTGAGCCGGGGAGCGACCGCCGCGCCGGCGGTCGCTCCCCGGCTCGCGGTCACTGCTTGGCCGCGAGCAACGTGGTGACCAGGGTGTCGCCGACCATGGCGCCATCCAGGGTTGGGAAGGCGGTGGCGAGCGCGCTGCGCAGCGGCGCGTTGGGGTTGGTGATGATCGCGTCGCAATCGACGCCGGAGCCGCTCACCTTGGTGACGCACTGGGTGGTGCCGCCGCAGGTCGCGCCGTCCTTGATCGCGTCGCCGGCGGTGTTGTTGACGTCGTAGATCGCCACTTCCGCCGAACCCGAGGTGGTCGGCGCGATGTTCGCCGTGCCCTTCTCCAGATCGTCGTCGGTGCACGGCAGGCAGTCGGGTCCGTAGTCCGCGTAGAGACACTTGCCGTTGCGCATCGGCTTGCTCGTCGTGCACGCGGCGCCGTCCTGCAGCAGGCCGATCGAGGAGCTGTTGACGAGGAGCACGGCGCCGCGCGCCGCCTGACCGCCGGAGAAGGTCACGATGCGCGGGCTGTTGCACGCGGCGGGAGTCACCGCCGGCGGGAAGTGCGTGTTGTTCTCGGTCGAGCACAGGGCACCACTACCCTCGCGGCAGGCCGAAGAGTGGATGTAGCGGCCGGCGGTGCTGGTGTCGTCGCATTCCGGATCGTCGGGAAGCCCCGAGGCGGAACCGCCGTTGCCAGGGCTTCCGGGCGTGGTGTTGTGATCCTGTTCGACCTTGAAGTTGATGTCGGTGAGTCCCTCGCTGCCGCAGCCGATCACGCCAACGCCGGAGATGCCGGGGCCGAAATCGTCGACCGGCACGCCGCGCACGCAGGCGCAGGCGATGCCGAACACGGGCACTGGATTGAACTGCACGTCGGCGCCCTTGATGACCACCGGAATCTCACCGGCCTTGAAGATCTGGGCGCCGTCCTTGCCGATCACCGGCACGTCGCGATAGGCGCCGACGGTCAACACCTGGGTGCCGCTCAGTTGCAGTGGGATGGCCAGGGTTCGGACCTGCGCTGTTGCCTTGGCGCGGGCGGGATCCAGCTCGGTCACGCGGCGGGTTTCCAGCGTGCAGTTGGCGGCGCAGCCGTCGCCGCCCTGGTTGTTGCCGTCATCGCACGTCTCGCCAGCGACGTTCATCTGGCCGTCGCCGCACACCTCGTTGCCGCCGATCGGGCTGCAGCCGGCGAGCGCGGCGTTCACCGCCGCGATCAGCTCGTTGATGGCGACGGAGCCGTCGCCGTTGACGTCGCAGGGCGCGCAGGAGGGCACCGTCGCGCTGCCGAGGGCGATGTTGACGCAGAGCACGAGCTCGTTGATGGCGACGTCGCCGCCGCCATCGCAGTCGCCGGCGCAGCGCTCCTCGGCACCCGCGCCGCTGACTCCGCCCATCATGAGAAGCGCCGCCGTCAGGGCGGCGAGTCGGGGATGACGCATCGGGATCCTCCAGAGCCAAGAAAGAAGGGGTGATGCGTTGTCGCATCACCCCTTCCGCTCATGTTGCGATCACCTGAGGCGGTCTCGTCTTACTGGTTCGAGAACACCGTGCAGGTCACGTTGTCGCCGATCTGCGCCGCGTCGATCGACGTGAAGCAGACGCCGAGCGAGCCGCCCGACAGAGTTCCGGGAGGGCAGCCGGACTCGGGGCACGGCGTCAGCTTGCTGCAGTCGAAGGCCGAGCCCGTCACCGACGTCGCGCACGGCGCGCCGAAGCAGCTCTGGTCCTTGTCGATCACTGCGTTGCCGTTGTTGGCGTCGAACAGCGCCGCTTCGGCGCTTCCGCTCGTGGTCGGGTTGGTCTCGGTGTTGCCCTTCTGCAGGTCGTCGTCGGTGCAGGGCAGGCAGTCCGGCCCGTAGTCCTCGTAGACGCACTTGCCGTTGCGCATCGGCTTGTTGGTGGCACAGGCGCCGGCATCCGACAGCAGGCCGATCGCCGTGCTGTTGACGATGTACGCCGAGCCCTTGGGGGCAGTGCCGCCGCTGAAGGTGAGGATCCGCGGGCCATTGCAGGCGGCCGGAACCACTCCAGGGGGGACGTGCGTGCTGTTGTTGGTCGAGCACCGCTCGCCGACGCCCTCGCGGCACGCCTCTGACGTTCCGCCCGCGGGCAACGGGGCCGTGTCGTCGCACTCCGGATCATCGGGCGTTCCCATGCGGAAGTTGCCCTTGCTGCCCGGCGCGGTGTTGTGGTCCTGGACCATCCGATAGCTGATGTCCGTCAGGCCCTGGTCGCCGCAGCCGACCGATCCGCTGGCTGAAATGCCGGGGCCGAAGGCGTCGACCGGGATGCCGCGCACGCAGGCGCAGACGAGACCGGTCACCTTGACTGGATCGAACTTCAGCTCCGAGGCCTTGATCACCGCCGGGATCTCGCCCGCCGGGATGACGCCGCCGCCCACCTGGGTGGTGGCCGTGGCGCGCGCGTGCCCGGTGCGGAAGGTCTGCTGGCCGGTGAGGTTCAGGGTGATCGGAAGCGCTTCGGTCTGCACGGTCGCCACGGTCTTCTCGGGATCGAACACACCGACGCGCGCGTCCTCGGTGGTGCAGTTGGCTGCGCAGCCATCACCGCCGAAGATGTTGCCGTCGTCGCACTCCTCGCCCTCTTCCTTGGTGCCGTTGCCGCAGATCGCGCCCGACGTGCCACCGCACCCTTCGAGAGCCTTGTTGACCGACGCGATCAACTCGTTGATCGCCACCTCCCCGTTGCCATTCACATCGCAGGACGGGCAGGCGGAGACCTGCGAGCTGCCGAGCGCGATGTTGACGCAGGTGATCAACTCGTTGATGGCGACCGAGTTGTCGCCGTTACAATCTCCTGGGCAGGTCTGAGCCGTACCCGCGCTGCTCCAGAACAGCGCGGCACACCCGACCGCCATCCACATGAATCGCTTCATGAACGCTCCCTTCGTTTTGCGCCCGAGGTAGTTGCCGTAATCGACCGGATTACGTTCATTGAAATACGTTTGAAAATTTTGTGTCAAGGGTTTCACGCTGCGGCGCTCCAGCGAAGCGGATCGACATCGAATTCGCGGACCGTCCGCGCCCCGGCCCCGGCCATGGGCGTTCGGATGTGGGTGGAGCCGTCTGCCTCGACTTGCTCGCGCATTCGGCGTGTGGTACCCGACTGCGATTGCTGGCGGCTCGGAGCCAGCAATCCCCATACACCTGATCCCCGGTAGCTCAGTCGGTAGAGCGATCGGCTGTTAACCGATTGGTCGCTGGTTCGAGTCCGGCCCGGGGAGCCTGCGGAGGGGGCGGGTTGCTACGGCAACCCGCCCCCTCGACGCTACTGAGATGGCTCCCTCAGCGCGCATCACGCCGCGCGGCGCGAGAGGGGAGGAAGGAGAGGCGGCGAGCGGATTCGAACCGCTGCATGGAGGTTTTGCAGACCTCTCCCTTAACCACTTGGGTACGCCGCCGTACCGGAGGCAGCTAACACGGGCGCTCCAGCGCCGCAACCGCGGCGCGGCCGTCGCGGACGCGATTCGCGCCCTCGGTTCGATCACCGCTTGCCTTTGGCGCGCTTGCGAACCGATCCTTTGGTCTTGGCGTCGTCATACCGCTCGAGCCCTTCGTTGAGCAGCGCGACCACCACCTCGCCCTTGCCGGCGTTGAGCAGATCGACAACGTCGTCGATGCGCTGGATCAGATCGACGGGCACCCGTACGGACAGCAGCTTCATCGGAACGAGCTCGCTGCGTTCCTTGAGATCCTCGAGCTTCAGGTCACGCTTCATCAGTCTCCCCTCGCTGAGCCGCTCGGCAGCCAGTTGCCGAGCTAGACAATCTGCTGTCTATCGGCGGTGCTGCGGCAAAGCAAGGCTGCTGACACGCTGCTAGTCGCACGCGCCGCAAGCGGCATTGACAACGCCTGCGAGCATTGGGGAGGATCTCCCCGCCGTGGACGCGCGCAGCGCCGCGGCGGTGTCAGGCGACGTGACGCAGCGCGCCCTGTTGCGCCGCGTGCGCTGCGATCGCCGCCCAGCCATCCCGGTACGGGGCATAGCGTCCCTTGTACTGGCGGCGGCCGCCGTGCAGCGAGAAGGTCTTGCCGCTGACGGCCTCCCAGGGGATGACGAAGACCTCGTCTCTGCCGGCGTCCTCCAGACGGGCACCGAAGCATACGAAGAAGTCCGTGTAGCGATCCCGTAGCTGGCCGTGGTGATGAAAATTGAAGTGCCACGTTTGATACCGGTATTGGTACCGGCGGCCCGCGACGGTGACGCAGTGGCGGCGCATGCCGGGAAACGCGACCCGCAAGGTGACGCGGGTGGTCCCGTTGACCAGGAGGTCGTACCCGGCGGCGCTCGGGAATGGACGCACGGAGAGTCCCATGCGTCGGAGGCGCGCGGCGACCCGCCGCTTGGGCAGGTCGTGTTTGGCAAGTCTGTTCACGCTCGCTTTGACGCCGCGGAACTCCAGCTTATTCGATGCGCTCTCTGATCTGATGCCACGGCGTGGCGCCGATGCGGCGAGGAAGGAGGAGATGGCGGCGGAGTGACTCGAACACTCGACACCGGGATTATGAGACCCGTGCTCTAGCCACCTGAGCTACGCCGCCCGCGAGGTTGGTTAGTGGACGGGTGCCGCCCGGTCAAGACGACCCATTCACTCCAGCGCGTCGGCGACGACGTGGCGCTGGCCGCGACCGATCTGCCAGACGGTGCGCGCGTCGATTTCGAGGCAACTGAGGCGGTTGCCATAGACGAGTCCGGTGTCGAGGCCGACCTTGTACGGCAGGTCGACGAACACGTCGCGGTGGGGCGTGTGCCCGAAGAGCACCGTGTAGGGGAACGGATGCGCCTGGGCGATGAAATCCTCGCGGATCCAGAGGAGATCCTCCTCCGACTGCGAGGCGAGCGGCCGGTTCGGGCGGACGCCAGCGTGGACGCAGAGGAAATTGTCGAAGTACGCGTGCGTCCGGAGTCCGGCCAAAAAGGCACGGTGCTCGGCCGGCAGGTGTCGCGCGACGGCCGCGCCCGACAGTCCGTGGCAGCCGTAGCTGGCGAGCGTCGCGTCGCCCCCATTCCACAAAAAGGCGTCGCCGTGACGGCCGGGCTCTCCCATGAAGGCGAGGAACATGTCCTCGTGATTGCCCTTGAGAAAGATGCACTCCGGCCCCTCGCGGCGCAGGCGGAGCAGGCGGTCGACGACGCCGCGCGGGTCGGGGCCGCGATCCACGTAGTCGCCGAGGAAGCAGATCGCGTCTCCGGCGCCGGGAGCCAGGTGGTCGAGGAGGCGCTCGAGCTCGTCGCGACAGCCGTGTACGTCGCCGACGACGAAGCGTCTCCCGACGCTCATGACGCCTTGCCCGCCCTGTCTGGTTCCGCGAGCAGAGCGTCGGCGAATGCCGGATCGGCAAGGATCTGCCGCATGGCGGCGTAGGGGTCCAGTGCGCCCTGCTCGACTGCACGGACGACCGTGGCGCAGGTGGCGCCGGCGAGGGCGCGGCTGGCGCGACGATCGAGCTCGTCGCGCAGGGTGTGCATGAGCTCACTGCGGCGGCCGGCCGCCATCCTTCGGGCTCCCTCGCCGCTGGCGTCCAGATAGGCGCGGTGCGCCGCCACCTGCGTCACGAGCTCGGGGATGCCCTTGCCCTCGACGGCGACGGTCAACAGCACCGGCACGTTCCAGCCGGACGGTGGCCGCAGGGTCAGCGTCAGTTCCAGCTCCGACTTCATGCGCGCCGCGCCCTCGCGATCGGCCTTGTTGACGACGAAGATGTCGGCGATCTCCAACAGTCCTGCCTTCATCGCCTGTACGGTGTCGCCGGCCTCGGGCACCAGCACCACGATCACCGTCTCCGCGAGGCGCATGACGTCGAATTCGTTCTGCCCGACGCCCACGGTCTCGACGATGATGGCATCCTGACCGAACGCGGCCATCAGCCGGGTCACCTCGCGCGCCGCCCGCGCCAGGCCGCCGACATTGCCGCGCGCGCTGAGGCTGCGGATGAACACGCCGGCGTCGAGGAAGTGGCCCTGCATGCGGATCCGATCGCCGAGCACGGCGCCGCCGGAGAACGGACTCGATGGGTCGACGGCGACCACGCCCACGCGCTGTCCCGCCTGCCGGAACGCACCGATCAGGCGGTCGACCAGCGTCGACTTGCCAGCTCCCGGCGGTCCGGTGATGCCGAGCACCCGCGCCTGCTCGCCCCGGCCGTGCAGGCGGGCCATGATCTCGGCCGCTTCCGGGTCGCGGTTCTCGACCAGGGTCAGCAGCTTCGCCAAGCCGACTCGGTCGCCGGCGAGCATGCGCTCGAGAAGCGCGGCCGTCCGCTCGGTCATCAGGCGTGTCCTACCCTGCCCATTGGCGACGCACAACGCCGCCGTTCCCGCTGCGGGTTTCTGCTGCGTGTCGCTGACACTTTGAAAAGTCCGGGTCATTAGCTTTGAAGAATGTCCGCTGTTCGTGGATGCCATTCAGGCCCGCGGAAGGGACGCGGGGCGGCCTGGGGCGGTGGGGGTGCGCCGGGGTGGGCGGTGCGGGCCGGAACCGAGCCGGGCACCGCGGCGGGGGGTGGCGGCGCGCGGCGGCGGGGTGGCGAGCGCGGTGCCGTCGGGTTCGTAGCGCGCGAGGAGCCGGCCTTGGTAACTCACCCCGAAGCGCCCATCGGGAAACTCGTGCACCAGCACCGGGCAGCGGACGTAGTGCGCTCGGTCGCCGGTGCGCGGGAGTTGGAGGGCGAGGCGCCGGAACGACACGGTGCTGTCGTTTTGCACCGTGCGCGCATGCTGTACGGACAGCAGCAACTCGAGATCGACTCCGACCACCGGAATGAAGGCACTGCCGGTCTGCGCCGGGGCGACGGTGAAGCGGGCGTTGAAGTCGGGGACGAACACCTCGGCCAGATAGCGATTGGCCGCCGCATAGCTGGTGATGCCGGCGTGGCGGAGCTCGGCCGGCAAGCGGCCCTGCACCGTCCCGAAGGCGCGCTCACTGCGGCCGCGCGCTTGCGGGGAGTAGGCGAGAATCTGCCGAATGCCGAGCACCTTCAGGGCCCGGCTCACCTCGCCCTGATGCTCCGTGGTGGCGCCGCCCCCGGCCGTGGGCGTATGGCAGAAGTGGCTGCCGCGGTCGGTGTAGAGCTCGGCGAAGCGGCCATAGGTGCGCAGGATGTGCGCCACGGCCGCGAAGGTGGATGCGGTCCCCTCTTCGGGCACGAACGCGGCGTAGAGCATCCGGCTGTCGGCATCGTCGAGCGCCACCACCAGATCCTGCGGCGGCAGCCCGGGCAGCCAGTCGTGCCGCGACGCATCCAAGTGCACCATCTGCCCGCGCAGCGCCCGCCGCTCACGGCGCCGCCGATACCTCCCCCGCGCCCCCCCTGTCGGGGCCAACCCGGCGGCCTGCAACGTCAGCTTCGTCCACGTGTACGACACCGCCACGCCGTGCCTCGCGCTCAGCTGCTCCCAGAAGTGCTGGACGCTGTAGTCCGGGTATTCCTCGCGCTTGAGCCGACAGATCTCCTCCAGCGTGGCCACTGCAATGCGCTGCCGCCGCGGCGTGCGCCCGCGCTGGTCGAGCACCGCATCGAATCCCCGGCGCTCCACCTCGCGCTTGAGCCGCCGCATCTGGCGCGCGCTCATGCCGCAGATATCGGCTGCTTGCACCCACGTGAGCTCCCGCGCGATCGCTCGCAGGATCACTTCGCGTCTGGTCATCGCCTTCACCTCTCTCGCCACCGCTCGCTCCAGGGACACCATCCCCGAGCCGGTAGCCGGTTAAGGCGGACATTCTTGAGTGCTTATACCCCCGGACATCTTGAGTGCTGCCTACACGGGTTTCTGCTGCGTTGCGCCAACCGCCGTCGCTTGCTAGCCGCCGACCATGCAGTGGTTCTGGCGCTATCCGATGCTGCCGGTCGGGCTCGTGCTCATCGTTCTCGGGGTCGGCAACTGGAGCGTCAGCCAGCCGAAAGTCGCCGAGTACACCCGCCGGGCGAGCGCTCCGGATCCGATCGATACCCGCTCCTCGTTCGCGGATTTCGCCCGCCTCACGGCGCGCACCAACAGCGGCGTGCTCGAGGGGCTGCACCGCGGCACCGGCGACTATGGTGACGCCGAAGCCAAGCGAGACCTCTACACCGTCCTCGACAGCGGTGGCCGCTTCATCGCGATGCTCGGGCTGCTCCTCGCCGGTATCGGCCTCATCCAGCACTGGCGTCACCGCGGGCCCGCGCGCGCCGACGGCACCAGCGGCTGGATCTGACCTCTCGCTACGCGGCGGATTCGCCCGGGTCGCGTCGCGGCTGGACCTGGTCGGAGCGTACGTTGAGGACGGTGACGCGCAGGCCGCGCGACGTCCAGCCGACGTCGAATCCAACCCGCATGCCTTCGCGCAGTTCCTCGAAGCGGCGGACCGTGCCGCTGATGATCACATGCGCCGCGGCGAACGGGATCTCGCGGCCCGAATCCGATCGCACCATGCCCAGGCCTGCACTGGGGAACAATCGGCGTATCGTCCCCACGTAGAAGGGTTCGCGGTGCGGCTCGGGCGCTTCGGCCATGCGGCTCACCGCGACGGGGCGCCCTCGAGCGCCAGACCGGCGTCGCCGAGGCGCGCATAGGAGAGGTGCCTGAACGACGCGTGCGATGCCGCGAGCTCGGTGAAGACCGCGCTGGCGTCGGCCGGCACCGCCGGTCCGCCGAGGTCCCGCCGCAGCTCGCTCAACACCTGCCAGCCCGGGCGCGCCTGGCCGGGCGGTGGAATCGCTTCGCGGACCCGCTGCACCCGGCGGCTTCGGTTGATGAAGGTACCGTCGGTCTCGGCGAAGCTGCCGATTGGCAGCAGCACGTCGGCGATCTCGGCAGTGCGGGAGAAGTGCGTATCGAGCGCGACGACGAACTCGACCGAGTCTGCGAGCGCGTCGAGCAGCGACTCGCCGCAGGGCCCGAGGAGGTCGCTGCGCAGCAGCGCCAGGACGCGGATGGCGCCCGACCGGGCCGCGGCGATGACCGCGTCCAGGCCGGCGTCCGACGCGAGGAGGCGCAGGCCGGCGCTGTTCGGATTCTTGTCGGCGTCGATGAGGAAATCGTCGTGCAGGGCATCGGCCGGCGACCACGAGAGCGCCGCAACACGTGCCTGCAGGTGCCCGCGGAAGAGGCGATCGGCGAGGAAGACCTCTTCATTCGTCGCCTGCGCCGAGATCACGGCGGCCACGGCGTTCGGACCGTGTGCCGCGATTGCGGCGCGTATCCGCTCGACAACCTCGACACGGGCATCATCCCACCCGCGCACGGCCCAGCGGTCGCCCTCGCGGCTCACCGGCTGCAGCAGCCGGCCCTCGCCCTGGTAACGCTGGTAGCTGAGGCGACCCTCGTCGCACATCCAGTACTGGTTGACGTCGGGGTTGTGGCGGGGCCGGAACCGGTACATCTCGCCGCGCCGGTGGTGGATGTCGATGTTGCACCCGGTAGCGCAGGTGGCGCACACGCTCGGTGTGCGCTCCAGGTACCAGACGCGGGCCCGGAAGCGGAAGTCCTTGTTGGTGAGGGCGCCGACGGGGCAGATGTCGGCGACGTTGCCCGAGTAGTGGTTGTCCAGGCGCCTGCCCGGGAAGAGATCGATGGCGCAGTGGTTGCCGCGCTCGAAGACCCCGAGCTCGCTGGTCTTCGTGACCTCGTCGAGGAAGCGGACGCAGCGCGTGCAGAGAATGCAGCGCTCCTGGTCGAGCATGATCAGCGGTCCGATATCGAGCGCCTTCTCCTTGTGGACCTTGTCCTCGAGCGCGAACCGGCTCTCCTGCCGGTCGTAGTCCATGTAGTAGTCCTGCAGCTTGCACTCGCCCGCCTGGTCGCAGATCGGACAGTCGATCGGGTGGTTGATCAGCAGGAATTCGAGGACCGCGGCGCGCACTTCCTTCACCCGATCGCTCTGCGTGCGGATCACCATGCCCTCGGTGGCGCGCGTGTTACACGCGATCTGCAGCTTGGGCATCTTCTCGATCTCGACCAGGCACATGCGGCAGTTGCCGGCGACCGTGAGACCGGGGTGATAGCAATAGTGCGGAATCTCGATGCCGAGGCGCTCGGCCGCCTCGATCAGGTTGACACCGTCCTCGACGGTGATGCGCTGGCCGTCGATCTCGAGCGTGGGCATGGCGGGTCCTCAGGCCTGCGCCGCGGCTGCGGCCGGATGCAGGCGATCCCCGCGCGCGGGACAACCGCCGGTCTCGACGTGCCGCTCGAATTCCGGTCGGAACTTGCTGAGGAAGCTCTGCACCGGCATGGCCGCCGCATCGGCGAGGACGCAGACGGTGTTGCCGATCATGTTGTCGGCGACCCGGCGCAGCAGGTCCACGTCCTGCGGCCGCGCGCCGCCGTGCTCGAGCCGCATCAGCAGATCCTCCAGCCACCCCGTCCCTTCGCGACAGGGCGTGCACTGGCCGCACGACTCGTGACGGTAGAAGCGGGCAATGACCTGCAGTGCCCGGACCATGCAGGTGTCCTCGTCCATGACGATGATTCCGCACGAGCCGAGCAGCGAGCCTGCCTTGGCCACCGATTCGAAATCCATCGCGACGTCGATCTCGCCAGCCGTGAACACCGGCACCGACGAGCCGCCCGGGATGACCGCCTTCAGCGCCTTGCCGTCGCGGATGCCGCCGGCGTGCGTGTAGACGATCTCGCGCAGCGACGTGCCCATCGGCAGCTCGTAGACGCCCGGCTTGTTCACGTGTCCGCTGACGCAATAGAGCTTCGGCCCCGGGCTCTTCTCCGGGCCGATGCCCTTGAACCAGTCGGCCCCGCGGCTGACGATCGCCGGCACGCAGGCGAGCGTCTCGACGTTGTTGACGATGGTGGGCGACGCGAAGAGCCCGTGAGTGGCGGGGAACGGCGGCTTGATGCGCGGGTAGGCGCGCTTGCCTTCGAGGGACTCGATGAGCCCGGTCTCCTCGCCGCAGATGTAGGCGCCGGCGCCCCGGTGCACGTAGATGTCGAGATCGTAGTCGGTGCCGTAGATGCGGCGTCCGAGATGGCCCTTCGCGTACGCTTCCGCGAGCGCCTCCTCCAGCACCTTGGCGCCGAAGGCGAACTCGCCGCGGATGTAGATGTACGCGGTGTGGCTCTGGATGGCGTACGCGGAGAGCAGCGTGCCCTCGATCAGCAGGTGCGGGTTGCGCTCGATGATCTGCCGATCCTTGAACGTCCCGGGCTCGCTCTCGTCGGCGTTGACGCACAGGTAGCGCGGCTTGGGATTGTCCTTGGGCAGGAAGCCCCACTTCACGCCGGTCGGGAAGCCGGCGCCGCCACGACCGCGCAGGCCCGATGCCTTCACCAGTTCGACCAGCGCCGCCGGCTCCATTCCGCCGAGCGCCTGGCGCGCCGCCTGGTAGCCGCCGTCGCGTTCGTACACCTCGAGGCGCCGCAGATCGGGGACGTCCTCGTGCCGCAGCAGGATCTTCTCGCTCATCGGGACTGGAAGCGGTGTTGACGACCGGCAACCGCTCAGGCGGGCTCGGTCACCTCGCCGGCGAGTCGCTGTTTCGAGTGCTGAATCTTGCGTTGCAATGCCATCAGCCCGTCGAGGACCGCCTCCGGACGCGGCGGGCAGCCCGGCACGTAGACATCGACCGGGATGATGCGGTCGATCCCCGGCACGGTGGTGTAGTTGTCGTAGAAGCCGCCGGTCGAAGCGCAGGCGCCGAACGACAGCACCCACTTCGGCTCGGCCATCTGCTCGTAGACGCGCCGCAGGATCGGCGCCTGGCGGCAGGTGACGGTGCCGATCACCATCAGCAGGTCGGCCTGCCGCGGCGTGAAGCGCGGCAGCAGGGCGCCGAAGCGATCGATGTCGTAGGGCGACATCGTCAGGGACATGAACTCCATCGCGCAGCACGCCGTGGCGAAAGGGTACGGAAACAGGGAGAACTTCCGCGCCCACCCGACCGCCTTGTCGACGGTGGTGAGGATCACGCTGTCGTCGAGCAGCGCGTGCTCGTTCTTGCCGGGACTGATCTCCCGCAATTGCATGGCCGACGTGTATCGAGTGCTCCCTGGGGAGTCAACGCGGTGTCCATTGCGTTTGCCGACCTGCCCCACTATGGCCACCGCCATGTCCCGGTTCGCCGATGTGTCTGATCACAGCCGCTTCGCGCCCGAGAAGATGACCAAGAACAACCTCTTCACCACCGAGCGATTGTTCTGCGACGTCTACTGCTTCGAGCCCGGTCAGGAGCAGACCGCCCACACCCATGCGGGGTCGGACAAGGTCTACTACGTGCTCTCCGGCACGGCGTGGATCCGCATCGGCGACGAGGAGCGCGAGGCTCCGGCCGGAACCGCGGCGCTGGCGCCATCCGAGGTGCCGCACGCGGTTCGCAACCCCGGACCAGAGCGCCTGCAGGTGCTGGTGCTGATGGCGCCGAAGCCGCGCTGATCGCCAGCCGCCGCGACGGCTCGCCGCGCCCATCCTCGCTCCCGGGTCGCGTTGCGACCGCAAAACGCCGGTGCTACGGTCGCGGATCGTCTCGCGATTCGAAGGAGGCACCACTCGGCCATGGCTGTGATCCCCGCCACCCAACTGCGCGCCGGCATGCTCATCACGTACAATGGTGAGCTGCATCGGGTGACCAACGTCGTGCACGTCACGCCCGGCAACTGGCGCGGCATGGTGCAGACCAAGCTGCGCAACCTGCGCAGCGGCACCCAGACCGAGAACCGCTTCCGTTCGGAGGACAAGGTCGACCGGGTCACCCTCGAACAGCACGACATGGAGTTCCTCTACCAGTCGGACGACCAGTACCACTTCATGAACACCGAGAACTACGAGCAGTTGGCGCTCGATGCCGAGACGCTGGGCGATGCGACCCAGTACCTGATCCCGAATTTCCGCCTGATGGTGGAGTTCTACGACGGGCGGCCGGTCGCCGTGGCGCTGCCGAAGACGGTGGATCTGAAGGTCGTCGATACGGCGCCTGGAATGAAGGGCGCGACGGTGACGAATCAGCTCAAACCGGCGACCACCGAGACCGGTCTGGTGGTCAACGTGCCGCCCTTCATCGACGTCGACGACGTCATCCGCGTCGATACGGAGAACGGACAGTACCTGTCGCGCGCGAAGTGATCCGCGTCAGTCCGACACGAACGTGTGGCTGATGCTGTCATAGCGGTAGATGCGGCCGGTTCCCCGGCTCGATACCGCGGTACCCGTGAACGACATGGCGTCACCGACCATGTCCACGGTCACGGTCCCTGACACCGACGTCGCCGGTGTCGTGACCGTCGTCGGCCCCACGGCATTGAAGGTCACATACTGCTGGAAGGTGGCGTAGTGGGCCTCTTCCGCTTTGACGGCGTTGGCGAGGTCATGGATCGCCGCCGCGTCATAGGCCTGCTGCCGGTAGCGGCTCATCCCCTGAACCGCGATCGCGGCCAGGATGCCGATGATCGCGACCACGACCAGAAGCTCGATGAGGGTGAACCCAGCCTGCCCTGCGGGATTCTCGCGCTGCTCCTCGGCGTTCATGGCAGCAATTGTTGCAAGGAGCGTACCCGTTAGCAGGCATCGGCTATTGCACGTGCGCTGCCGAACACGGGTGCGGCAGGTGCCGGGATGACGAAAAACGTCACCGCTGCGTCCCGTCCGCGTGCCGGTGGGTGCCGCGCCGCGCCGTTCCGCCGTGCGATCTGACGTGCGGTCACGCCGGCTGCATCGCCCGCCGCAGGACGCGCACGTGATAGTCGATGCCGGACCACAGGCTCAACACCAGCGACGGCCAGAGGAAGTACATTCCCCCGGCGAAGAAATCGATGCCGAAGAACGTGTAGTGCAGCAACAGCCCGTGGAGGGCGAGCATCTGGAAGATGGTCTTGTACTTCCCCAGCTCCTCGGCGGCGAGGACGATGCCCTCGCCGGTCGCCATCGCGCGCAGCCCCGTTACCGCGAGCTCGCGCCCGACGATCAGCACCACCACCCAGGCCGGCACCCGCGGCGTGCGCGGCATAGCGGTCAGCATGACCAGTGCGGCCATGACGATGAGCTTGTCGGCCAGTGGATCGAGCAGCTTCCCCAGCCGGCTGGTGATGCCGTAGCGGCGGGCGAGATAGCCGTCGAAGAAGTCACTCCAGCAGGCGAGGAAGAAGGTCAGCGCCGCGAGCATCGCGCCGGTGCGATTCGGACGCAACAGCAGGAGGACCATCACCGGCACCAGCAGGATGCGAAGGATGCTGATGAGGTTCGGGACGTGGCGGAGCGGGATCAGACCCTCCGCCTCGCGGGGAGCGCTCATGGCCGGCGATCTCCACTCGCCGAGGCCAGCGCGCGTGGCTCACGGCGCGCGATACTGCTCGCGATACGCCAGTACGCGTTGCAGGTACTCGATCGTCTCCGGATACGGGGGCACCCCGCCATGGCGGCTCACCGCGCCGTCGCCGGCATTGTAGGCGGCAAGCGCGAGGCGCACATTGCCATTGTACTGGTCGAGCAGCAAACGCAGGTGGCGCACGCCGCCTTCGATGTTCTCGCGCGGATCGAACACCCGCCACACATTGTGGCGCCGCGCCGTGGCGGGCATGAGCTGCATGAGTCCGAGCGCCCCTTTCGGCGAGCGCGCGTACGAGACGAAGTTGGACTCGGTGCGGATGACCGCCTTCACCAGGGCCGGATCGACGCGGTGGCGGACCGCGACCTCGGAAATGATCGGCTCGAGCGCCTCGCGCCGCGCCTTGCTGCTCGCCGAGTCCTGGCGGCCGCGGTAGAACCGCATCGTCGGGAACCCCGCCGTGCTGGGTGCGTAGCGGGTGTACCCGGGATTGGCGGGGGCGTTGCTGAAGAACAACCGGCCGCGGGCATCGCGGTACATGTAGATTTCGGCGGAGGCCGTGGACGGCAGCCATGACAGCCACCCACACAACACCGCCAACAGACCCACCGTCCACCGCATCGCGAGGCGGAGAATAGGTGCCGCCTCCGGCCCGTTCAAGCGGAATTTTGCCTCCCTTGCCTGCCTATCGGGGCGGTGAGATATGCGCGCCATGGACGCTGATTTCCTGGTCATCGGCAGCGGTCTCGCCGGCCTCACCTTCGCCCTGCAGGCGGCGCGCTCCGGCGATGTGCTGGTGCTCAGCAAGGACGTGCTCCCGGAGAGCGCGACGCGCTATGCGCAGGGCGGCATCGCCTCGGTGTGGAGCGCCGACGACTCCTTCGAGGCGCACGTCGAGGACACGCTGATCGCCGGCGCCGGACTCTGCCATCGCGAGCTCGTCCAGTTGGTGGTGCGCGAGGGACCGGCGCGGATCCGCGACCTCATCGCCCTCGGCACCCACTTCTCGCGCCGCGACCAT
The DNA here is from genome assembly GCA_019637795.1 of bacterium. NCBI lineage: Bacteria > bacterium. The sequence continues at coordinate 221,874 of JAHBUY010000007.1, forward strand.
CAGGACGATCCCGAGTACGACCTGGGCCAGGAGGGTGGGCACAGTCACCGCCGCATCCTGCACGCCTCGGATGTCACGGGCCGCGAGATCATGCGCGCCCTGGTCGCCGCCGTGCGCGCGACGCCGAACATCCGCGTCCTCGAGCGCCACCTGGCGATCGACCTTCTCACCGACGCGGCACAGGACCCGACCGCGCAGCGCGTCTCCTGCTGGGGCGCCTATGCGCTGTCGCGCGACACCGGCGCCGTGCTGACCCTGACGGCGCGGGCGACGCTGCTCGCCACCGGCGGCGCCGGCAAGGTGTATCTCTATACGTCGAATCCGGACATCGCGACCGGCGACGGCATCGCCATGGCGTACCGTGCCGGCGTGCCGATCGGGAACATGGAGTTCATCCAGTTCCACCCGACGTGCCTCTACCATCCGGCGGCCAAGTCCTTCCTGATCAGCGAGGCGCTGCGTGGCGAGGGCGCGATCCTGCGCCGGCCCGACGGCACTCCCTTCATGAGCACGTACGACCCGCGCGCCGAGCTCGCGCCGCGCGACATCGTCGCCCGCGCCATCGACAGTGAGATGAAGGTGCGCGGCTACGACTGCGTCTTCCTCGACATCTCGCACCAGCCGCGCGACTTCCTCCTCTCCCGCTTCCCCACCATCCACGCGCGCTGCCTCCAGTACGGCATCGACCTCACCCGCGAGCCGATCCCGGTCGTGCCCGCCGCGCACTACTGTTGCGGCGGCACCGTCACCACCGCCGACGGCGCCACCAGCGTCCGCCGCCTGTACGCCGCCGGGGAGGTGGCAATGACCGGCCTGCACGGCGCCAACCGCCTGGCGTCGAACTCGCTGCTCGAGGCGCTGGTCCTCGGCCACCGCTCCGCCGAGCACGCGGTGGCCCTGGTGGCCGCCGAGTCGCGCCAGCCGCCATCGTTCCCCGACTGGAACCCGGCCGGCGCCACCGATAGCGACGAGTCCGTGGTCGTCACCCAGAACTGGGACGAGATCCGCCGCTTCATGTGGAACTACGTCGGCATCGTCCGTTCCAACCGCCGCCTCGCCCGCGCCCTGCAGCGCATCGAGGCGTTGCGCGAGGAGATCGACCGCTACTACTGGGACTTCATCGTCACCGGCGACCTGATCGAGCTGCGCAACCTCGCCGTCGTCGCCGAGCTGATCATCCTCTCCGCGATCCGTCGCAAGGAGAGCCGCGGCCTCCACTACACGATCGACTACCCGGCGACGCTGCCCGAGGCGCGCGACACCATCATCTGGCCGGCGGAACGGTTCGCGCCCGATGCGGAGTTCCTCGCGTCCCTGCACCGGCGTCGGACGTCGGGCACCTGACCGGGATCGGCCGCCAGCATCGCTGACCTCTCGGCGGCGACCGCCGCCGCGCTCGGGCCCTACGCGGCCGCCATCGATTCGATCGGGAACTGCTTGCAGAGCGCGATGACGTCGTCGCGCACCGACGCCAACCCGGTGCTGTCCCCCACCCGCTCGAGCGCCCGGCCGATCAGCTCGGCGATGGCCGTCATCTCGGGCTCGCGCATGCCGCGGGTGGTCACCGCCGGCGTGCCGATGCGAACCCCGCTGGTGACGAACGGCGAGCGCGTTTCGAACGGCACGGTGTTGCGGTTGACCGTGATGTTCGCCGCCTCCAGCGTCTCCTGCGCCAGCTTGCCGGTGATCTCGGTGTTCCGTAGGTCGAGCAGCATCAGGTGATTGTCGGTGCCGCCCGACACCAGCCGGAAGCCGCGCTCGGTCAGGGCGTCGGCGAGAGCGCGCGCGTTGCGCACGATCTGCTCCTGATAGACGCGGAACTCCGGCCGCGCCGCTTCGCGCAGCGCCACCGCTTTGGCGGCGATGACGTGCATCAGCGGCCCGCCCTGGTTGCCGGGGAACACCGAGGAGTTGAGGCTCTTCGCGTATGCCTCGCGACACAGCACCATGCCGCCGCGTGGACCGCGCAGCGTCTTGTGGGTCGTGGTGGTGACGAACTCGGCGAGCGGCACGGGCGACGGATGGATGCCGGCGGCGACCAGGCCGGCGAAGTGCGCGATGTCGACCATCACCATGGCTCCCACCTCGTCGGCGGCGGCGCGGAACGGGGCGAAGTCGATGCTGCGCGGATAGGCGCTGTAGCCGACGACGATCAGCTTCGGCCGGTGCTGGCGGGCCAGCTCGCGCATCGCGTCGATGTCGAGCCGCTCGTCCTCGCGGCGCACGCCGTAGGGTACGACCTTGAAGAACTTGCCGGAGAAGTTGACGGGGCTGCCGTGCGTCAGATGGCCGCCGTGGGTCAGGTCCATCGCCAGGATCGTGTCGCCGGGCTGGAGCTGCGAGAAGTACACGGCCATGTTGGCCTGCGAGCCCGAGTGCGGCTGCACGTTGGCGTGCTCGGCGCCGAAGAGCGCCATGGCGCGGTCGATCGCCAACTGCTCCGCCACGTCGACGTGCTCGCAGCCGCCGTAGTAGCGACGGCCCGGATAGCCCTCGGCGTACTTGTTGGTGAGGATCGAGCCCTGCGCCTCGAGCACCGCCCGGCTGACCACGTTCTCGGAGGCGATCAGCTCCAGATTGTGCTGCTGCCGCTCCGCCTCGGCGCGGATGACGCGCCAGATCTCGGGATCGGCCTGCTCGAGCGCGGACGCCATGGGTTACGACTGTTTGTGGCTCTCGATGTAGTTGACGACGTCCTGGACGGTGCGGATCTTCTCCGCCTCCTCGTCCGAGATCTCCATGTCGTACTCTTCCTCGAGCGCCATCACGAGCTCGACGATGTCCAGCGAGTCGGCGCCCAGGTCCTCGATGAAGGAGGCCTCAGGCGTGACGTCGCCGTCGCCGACGCCCAGTTGCTCACAGATGATCTCGCGCACCTTTTGTTCGACCGGAGAGGCCATCCCCACCTCCTAATCCTGACTAGATGTACAAGCCGCCGTTGATGCCGATCACCTGACCGGTGATGTAGCCCGCTTCCCGTCGGGCCAGAAAGCCAACCAACTCCGCCACCTCGTCCACCGTTCCCAGTCGGCCAACCGGAATGAGCTGCAGATACTCCGATCGCCGGTCCTCGGGCAAGTAGGCGGTCATCTCGGTTTCGATGAGACCGGGCGCCACCGCGTTCACCGTCACCGAGCGGGACGCGAGCTCGCGCGCCATGGACTTGGTGAAACCGATGATCCCAGCCTTGGCTGCGGCGTAGGCGGCCTGGCCCGCGTTGCCCATCACCCCCACCACCGAGGTGATGTTGATGATGCGCCCGTAGTGCGCCCGCAGCATCGTGCGCGCCGCGGCGCGCGTGCAACTGAAGGTGCCGCGCAGGTTGACGGCGATCACCTGATCCCATTCCTCGGGCTTCAGCCGCAGCAGGAGGTTGTCGATCGCCATGCCGGCGTTGTTGACCAGGATGTCGAGCCGGCCGGCGGTCCTGACGATGCCGGCGATGGCGGCCGCGGTGGCCTCGACGTCGGCGACGTCGAACTGCACCGCCTCCGCCTGTCCACCGGCGGCGGCGATCGCCGCGACGCACGACTGCGCGGCATCGCCATCGCGGACGTAACTGACATAGGTCCGCGCGCCTCGGCCCGCCAGATGACGAGCGATCCCGCGACCGATGCCGCGCGACGCCCCGGTGACCAGGGCGACCTGGTCGGCCAGCGGACCGCTCATCGCCTGGGCGCGGTCCGGCTCAGTCCTGGATCTCGACCACCTGCCGGCCGCGGTACATGCCGCAGTGCGGACAGGCGCGATGGCGGAGCGCCGCCTCCCCGCACTCGGGGCACGGCACCGTGCTGGGCGCCACCAGGGCATCGTGCGCGCGGCGCTTGTTCTTCTTCGACACGGAGGTACGTCGCTTGGGAACGGGCATCGGGGTCTCCTTGCGGCCGCCGTCTGGCGCGGCGGGCCGATCGTGATCGATGAACGGGTGTGGCCTCGTCAGGAATCGCGGCGCAGGCTCCGCAGCACCGCCAGGCGCGGGTCACCGTCGTCGGCGGCGCAGCCGCAGGCGCCGGCGTTGAGGTCGGCGCCACAGCGGGCGCAGAGGCCGCGGCAGTCCTCGCGGCACAGTGGCAGCGTCGGCAGCGACAGCAGCAGCCGTTCGCGCAGCGGCGGCGAGAGGTCGACCTCCTCGCCCTCGTACCACATCATGTGCTCGTCGCCGCCGCCGTCGAGCGCCTCGTCGGCCCACCGTCCGCGGCGCGGCACCATGATGAAATCGAAGTCCGGGTCGTGGTCGAATTCGAACTCGCGCAGGCAGCGCGCGCACACGCCGGCCACCCGGCTGCGCATGTGGCCCTGGAAGAACAGCTCCTGGCCGGTGCGGTAGAAACGCACGTCCACCGTGGCGGGTCCGCGGAACTCGTAGTCGTGCGCCGGTCCGTGCGCCAGCAGCGGGCTCAGCTCGTCCGTCGGCTCGTCGCAGACGAGCGACTTGACGCGTTCGTCGATGTCGCGAAGGGGGATACGCACGGCCTCATACCGGGGAGCAGAAGTTCGCGAGAGTATCGGCGAGGGTGGCGAAAATCAAGATTGGTCGGCACCTTCCACGCCCAGGCGACGCTCCAGTCGGCGCACCCGGCGGAACAGCTCGGGCAGCCGCGTGGTCGCCGCCATGGCCCGGCGCCAGAGCCCCATTTCCATCGCCGGATAGCCGCCCATCGTCGCGCCGGCGGGCACCGAGTTGTTCACCCCGCTCTGGGCGGCAATCTGCGCCCCGTCGCCGATGGTCAGGTGCCCCGCGGTCCCGACCTGCCCGCCGATCCGCACCCACTGGCCGATGCGGGTGCTGCCGGAGAGCCCGACCTGCGCCGCCAGCATGCTGTGCGAGCCGATCTCGCAGCCGTGGGCGACCATCACCAGATTGTCGAGCTTCACGCCCTGGCGGAGGACCGTCGAGCCGACCATGGCACGATCCACGGTGCTGTTGGCTCCGACCTCGACCTGGTGCTCGAGCACCACGTCACCGCCCTGCAGCAGGCGCTTGATGCCGCCGTCCGCTGGCGCATAACCGAAGCCGTCCGAGCCGATCACCGACCCGGCGTGCAGCACGACGTCGTCGCCGATGCGCACCCGCTCCCGCACCGTGGCGTGGGCATGAGCGGTGAAGCGCTCGCCGATGGTGACGTCGTCGTAGATCACCACGTGCGGCGCGAGGCGGGCCTGGCGCCCGATCCGCACCCGCTCGCCGATCACGGCGTAGGCGCCGATCGACGCGTCCGGCCCGATCACCGCCGAGGCGGCGATCTGCGCCGTCGGGTGGATGGAACGCGGCCAGGTCAGCGGGACGTGGAAGTGCTCCACGGCGCGCGCGAAGGCCATGTACGGCTCCGGCGTGCGCAGGCTCGGCAACGGCGTCGCCGGCGCGTCGAGCGCCAGGATGACCGCCGCGGCGCGACAATCGGCGAGGAACTTCAGATAGCGTGGGTTCGCCACGAATGTGAGATCGCCGGCGCCCGCGCTCTCGATCGGCGCGCAGCGCGTGATCTCCACCCCCCCGTCGCCGTGCAGCTCGCAGCCCAGCCGCGCCGCCAGATCGCTCAGGCGCATCGTCCGCCTCCTCGTGTGCTGGGCCGCTCTTAGCGACGGCGCGCTGGCGCGGCAACTCGGCCCGTCGGTGCGTTGCGGTCGCGCAGACCCTGTGGTAGCTGCCGACGACTCGGCTCGGCGATCAGCGCCGGCACCCGTGCGGATCGCGAATCCCGCGCCGGGCCGCACACGACAGATGCCCCAGCTCACTCTCGGTCTTCCCAAAGGCAGTCTCGAAGCCACCACCCTCGAGCTCTTCCGCAAGTCGGGCTGGAAGATCTCGGGCGCCGACCGCAGCTACTTCCCCAGCGTCGACGACGATACCCTGCGCTGCGTTCTGGCGCGCCCGCAGGAGATGTCGCGCTACGTCGAGGACGGCGTGCTCGACGCCGGCATCACCGGCAAGGACTGGACGCTCGAGAACGATTCCGACGTGCACGTCGTCTGCGACTTCGTCTACTCGAAGGCCAGCATGCGCCCGACCCGCTGGGTGCTGGTGGTGCCCCAGGCCTCGCCGATCACCACCCTGGAGCAGATGCAGGGCAAGCGGATCGCAACCGAGATGGTCGGCTTCACCAAGCGCTACTTCCGTGAACGCCACGTCGACGTCGACGTCGAGTTCTCGTGGGGCGCGACCGAGGCGAAGGTCGTCCAGGGGCTGGTGGACGCGATCGTGGAAGTGACCGAGACCGGCAGCACCATCCGCGCCAACGGCCTCAAGATCATCCACGAGCTCTGCCAGTCCAATCCCCAGTTGGTCGCCAATCGCGGCGCCTGGGAGGACCCGTGGAAGCGCGAGAAGATCGAGCAGATCTCGCTGCTCCTCAACGGCGCCCTGCAGGCCGAGGCCAAGGTCGGGCTCAAGATGAACGTGCCGAAGGACAAGCTCGACGCCATCATGGCGATGATCCCGAGCATCACCGCGCCGACCGTGTCGCCGCTCTACAAGACCGAGTGGTTCGCCATCGAGACCGTCATCGCCGAGGCGGTGGTGCGGGAGCTGATCCCGCAGCTCCTCAAGAACGGCGCCGTCGGGATCATCGAGTATCCGCTGAACAAGGTGATCTGACCTCGATGCGACAAAACGCCTTCACCGCGGAGGCACGGAGACACGGAGGGGGCAGCGTCGCAATGGCGGGTGGGTGCGATCCCTATGGCCATTGTTGATGGCGTTGGGGATCTCCCCCCCCCCGAACCCCCTAAGCAAGGCTAACAAGGTGATCTGATGTTGCGCTGCGCTCCCGTCCGCTGGCTCGCCCTCGCCGGCCTCGTCCTGCTCGCCGCCTGCAGCCAGCAGACCCCCGAGGATCGGGCCCGCGAGCAGGCGGAGAAGCTGCAGAAGAGCATGGTCGACGTCGAGGCGGTGGCGCTGGAGCAGAAGGCTCCGGCCGACGTGGTCTCGGAGGTGCAGCGCAATCTGACGGCGGTCAACGAGTACCAGGGCGAGATCAATGGCACGCTCGACTCGGTGACGATCAACGCCATCCAGGCGTTCCAGCGCAGCGCCGGTCTCAGGGACGACGGCATCATCACCGAGAAGACGCGCGAGAAGCTGGCGGCCGCCGCGGCCAAGCCATAGCGGCGGTAGACCTCGGTGTTCCTCCGTGGTGAAGGAGGCCATGGCCGATCGCTTCGCCGAGAGTGAGGCGCTGCTCGAGCGCGCCCGCCGCGTCGTTCCCGGCGGTGTCTACGGACACCAGGCGCCGCGCATGGTGGTCGGCGGCTCGTACCCGTATTTCTTCGCGCGCGGTGAGGGGTGCCGGATCTGGGACGTGGACGGCAACGAGTTCATCGACCTGATGTGTTCGTACGGGCCGATCGTCCTCGGCCACCGCCACCCAGCCGTCGAGGAGGCGGTGCGCCGGCAGATGGCCGAGGGCGATTGTTTCAACGCCCCGAGCCGGCGCTGGGTCGAGCTCGCCGAGCGCCTGGTTGCGATCACGCCGTTCGCCGACTGGGCGGCCTTCGCCAAGAACGGCTCCGACGTCTGCACCTGGTCGGTGCAGGTGGCGCGCGAGCACACCGGCCGCCCGCTGGTCGCCAAGGCGACGGGCGCCTACCACGGCGCGCACGCCTGGTGCACCCCGGCGCCCGCCGGCGTCACCGCGGAGGACACGGCCAACGTCGTCACCTTCACGTACAACGACCTCGACAGCGTCCGTCGGGTGGTCGACGCGCACCGCGATCGCCTGGCGGCGATCATCGTCTCGCCCTTCCGCCACGACGCCTTCCACGACCAGGAACTGCCGGTCGAGGGCTTCCTGCCCGGCGTGCGCGCGCTGTGCGACGCCGCCGGCGCGGTGATGATCCTGGACGACGTGCGCGCCGGCTTCCGGCTCCACCTCGGCGGCTCGGGCGAGCGCTTCGCCGTCCGGCCCGATCTCGCCTGCTACGCCAAGGCGCTCGCCAACGGCTATCCGCTCGCCGCGTGCGTCGGCCGCGAGGCGCTCAAGGGCGCCGCCGAGCGCGTCTATTTCACCGGCTCCTACTTCACCAGCGCGGTGCCGATGGCGGCCGCGCTCGCCTGCCTCGCCGAGCTCGAGGCGTCCGGCGCCATCGCCCACATGGAGGCGATGGGACGGCGGCTGCAGCGCGGCATCGCGGCGCAGGCCGCAAGCCACGACCTGTCGATCACCTACTCGGGACCGCCCGCGATCCCCTTCATGACCTTCGCCGGCGATGTGAAGTTCGCCCGCAGCCGCGTCTTCGCCGCCGCCTGCGCGGCGCGCGGCGTCTACCTCGCGCCCTACCACAACTGGTTCGTGTCGGCGGCCCACCGGGAGGGCGACATCGACCAGGTGCTCGACGTCACCGACGCCGCCTTCGCGGCGGTGCGCAACGCGGCCTGAGTCGCGTCGAGGTGCCCATGCCCGATCTGCTCTACGACAAGTCCGATCACGTTGCCGTCATCACCCTCAATCGGCCCGAGCGGCTGAATGCCATCAGCATCGAGATGCTGCGCGCCCTTGGCGATGCGCTCACCGACGCAGACCGCGACGGCGCCGTGCGCGCCGTCATCATCACGGGCGCCGGCCGCGGCTTCTGCAGCGGCCTCGATCTCAAGGACGCCATGGCCGGCACGGGCATCGGCGGCAGCGGCGCCCTGGCGCCCGGCGGCGGCGCCGCCCACTTCGGGACCCGCGAGCTGCCGACGGTCGTCCTGCACGAGATCGACACCCCGGTCCTGTGCGCGATCAACGGCCCCGCCGCCGGCTACGGCCTCGACCTCGCCCTCGGCTGCGATATGCGCCTGATCGCCGACACCGCCCGCCTGCTGCCCGGCTTCGCCAAGCGCGGCATCGTGCCGGAGAGCGGCGGCACCTGGTACCTTCCCCGGCTCGTCGGCTGGGCAAAGGCGTGCGAGATCGGCTTCATCGCCGACGACATCGCGGCCGACCGCGCGCTCGCGCTCGGCTTGGTCAACGCCGTCGTGCCGGCCGCCAACCTGCTCGACGAGGCGCATCGCTGGGCGGCGAAGATCGCCGCCAACGCGCCGTTGGCGATCCGCGCCATGAAGCGCCTGTATCGCCACGGTCTGAGCGAGGACTTCTCCTCGCACTCGCATCACGTGCTGATGCAGCTCCTGCTGCTCTTCCGCTCGCAGGACTTCCAGGAAGGCATGATGTCCTTCATGGAGAAGCGGCCGCCCAGGTTCGGCGGCGCGTGAGCGCCGCCGTCAGCCGTCAGCGGCAGGCGCGATCCGACTGAGGACCGCGGGCCGACCGCCGCCGGCTATGGCGTGACCGGTTTTCCCTCGACCGCCGTGGTTTCGACGATCCACGGCGGCGCGGTGTCGGGGAAGGCCGGCGGCGCGGTCGTTTCGTCCACAGCCGGCGCCGCCGTCAGCAGACGGTCGAGCTCGCCGGGATCGATCTTGCCGATGTACTTGCGGACGCCGTAGTCGTAGACGCTCGGCGCCACGTGGACGCGGCCGAAGGCGAGGTAGGCGTTTCCCTTCACGTAGTAGAGTCGCACCTCGTAGGGCGCGAACGGGGGATCCAACTCGAGCTGCTGCACCTCGGCGTAATCGGGTGGACCGTAGAGGCGGACCCAGTCGCGTAGATCCGAATTGCGCGCCATCTCCGCCGCCAGGGTGCCGCGGGAGATCAGGATCGGGTCGCCGACCTCGATGATCTCCGGCCGGTTGACCGCCGGATGCGACTGCGCTCGCGCCCCTCCCGCCCAGCCGAGAGCCACCAGCGCTGCCCCTGCCACGAGTACCGCTCCACGCCGCATCACCGTTCCTCCTTCACCCCGGCGAGGATAGCCGCCCGCGATCAACCCTCAAGCAGTTTTTTGCGTGTAATCAGTCGGTTGGCGGCATACATGCGAGGTGCTCTAGCAACTGCGGATGAGCGCCTCCCCGGCGCGGACGACGCCGGCCAGGCGCCACTCGGCGTCGAGCAGAATGAGGTCGGCGCGCCGCCCGATGGCGACCCGCTGCCCGTGATCAGCCCGATCGATCGCGGCCGCGGGAACGGCGCTGGCGGCGTCGAGGATGAGGTCATCCGCCAGGTCCGGCATCCAGTCGCGCAGGTTGCGCACCGCCGCGGCGAGGGTCAGGGAGCTTCCGGCGAGGCGGCCGTCGTCGATCCGGCGGACGGCATCGGTGACGACGCAATCGGCGCCGAACAGGCGCAACGGTCCGGGCGCCTGACCGACCGCGGCCACGCCGTCGCTGACCAGCAGCCATCCTCCGCGCGGCTTGCTGCGCATCGCCAGCGTGAGGGCGCGGCGGTCGACGTGGACGCCGTCGGCGATGAGCTCCACGCGCAGCCGGTCGTCGGCCAGCGCCACGCCGAGCAGGCCGGGCGCCCGATGGTGCAGCGGCGGCATCGCATTGAAGCAATGGGTGACGTGCGTCGCCCCGGCGGCAATCGCCGCGTCCACCTCCGCGGCGGTCGCCTCGCTGTGGCCGAGCGACACCGCGACGCCGAGCGCGCGCGCGTGGCGGATCACCTCCAGGGCGCCCGGGAGCTCGGGTGCGAGGGTCAGCAGACGGATGTGCCCCTCGGCAACCTGGTGCAGGGCGTCGAGCTCGGCGAGGGATGGCGGGCGCATCCAGTCCGCGCGCTGCGCGCCGCCGCGGCGGGGATTGAGGAACGGCCCTTCGAGATGAATGCCGAGGAGTGACGCCCCGACCTCCTCACGCATGGTGGCGGTCACGGTCGCGACGGCGCGCCGCAGCGGCTCCGGCGGCAGCGCGGCGATGGTCGCGAGCAGCGCGGTCGTGCCGTGCGCGGCCAGCCGGCCGCGGATGCGCCGGACGCCGTCGGCGTCGGCGTCCTCGAACATGGCGCCGCCGGCGCCGTGGACGTGCAGGTCCACCAGGCCGGCGGCGACCACGTGGCCCCGGACGTCGATCGTCTCCGCCGCCTCATCCGTGGCGCCGGCGCCGATACCGACGATCGCCCCGCCGCCGATGCGCACGTCGCACTCGTCGCGCCAGCCGTCGGCGGTCAGCACCCGGCCGCCGCGCAGTCGCAGGCGCGGCGCGGCGCGGCTCATACGGCGCCGACGGCGCGCAGCGCGGCGATCTCGGCGGCGCTGAAGCCGTAGCCCGCGAGGGCGACGTCGGTGTCGGCCCCGAGCTCCGGCGGCAGCCGCTCGACCGCGCCCGGGCTGGCGCTCAATTTCACCGGCACGCCGGTGGTCTTCAGCGTGCCGAGCGTCGGGTGCGCCAGCTCGACGTACATCTGCCGGGCGCGCACCTGTGGATCGGCGAAGGTCTCCGCCATGTCGTTGATCGGCCCGCTCGGCACGTCCGCGGCGTTCAGCAGCGCCACCCACTCGGCGGCGTCGCGGGTCGCGAGGCGAGCCTCGAGCGCGGCGGTGAGGGCGGCCCGCTCGGCGACGCGGGCGAGCGGGGTGGCGAAGCGTGGGTCCTCGCCCAGGGCCGGAAGGTCGAGCGCAGCGCACAGGGCGCGCCACTGGCGGTCGTTGCCGCAGGCGATATTGAACCCGCGGTCGCGCGCCCGGTGGACGCCGTACGGTGCCGCCAGCGGATGGTGGTTGCCGGCCAACGGCGGCGGCGTCCCGGTCGCGAAGTAGATGCCGGCGCTCCAGCTCAGCACCCCGACCAGGGCCTCGAGCAGCGAGGTGCTCACCACCTGCCCGTCGCCGGTGCGCTCGCGGTGGTAGAGCGCCAGGGCGATCCCGTGCGCCGCGAAGGTTCCGGCCAGGATGTCGCCGATGGCGATGCCGACGCGAGTCGGCTGCTCGGTGCCGGTGACGCTCATCAGCCCAGACATGCCCTGCGCGATCTGATCGAACCCCGGCCGCTGGGCATACGGCCCGTCGGCGCCGAAGCCGGAGATGTTGCAGTAGATGAGGCGGGGGTTGGCGGCCCGCAGCGCGTCGGCGCCGAGACCGAGACCGGTCATGACCGACGGGCGGAAGTTCTCGACCACCACGTCGGCCTGCGTCGCCAGGCGGCGGAAGGCATCGCGGCCGGCGGGCAGCCGCAGGTCGAGCGTGGCGCTGCGCTTGCTGCGGTTCACGGAGAGGAAGAAGTAGCTCGCCTGCGCCCCTCCGCCGCCGAATTCGCGGCCGCCGCGTGGCGGCTCGAGCTTCAGCACGTCGGCGCCCATGTCGCCCAGCAGCATGGTGCAGAAGGGGCCGGCCAGGTAGCGGGTGAGGTCGAGAACCCGCACGCCGTGCAGCGCGCCGGCGCTCATCGCCCCTGGAAGCGCGGCGGCCGCTTCTCCAGGAAGGCCGCGATCCCTTCCTGGTAGTCCGCGCTGTCGAAGCAGCGCCGCATCGCTTCGCGCAGGCCGGCCATGTCGCGATCGGCCGGCGCGCGCAGCGCCTCGCGGATGGCGCGCTTGTGCGCCGCGACCGTGAGCGGCGCGCCGTGCGCCATCGCCAGGGCGTACTCGCGCGTCGCCGCCTCGAGCTCGGCGGCGGGGAGGACGCGGTTCACCAGCCCGATGTGCATCGCATCGCCGGCGTTCAGCGTGCGCGCCGAGAGCAGGATGTCGGCGGCGTGCGTCGGTCCGACCACCTGCACCAGACGAACGATGCTCTCGAAGGGATACGACAAGCCGAGGCGCGTCGCCGGGACGGCGAAGCGCGCCTCGGCGGACGCGAAGCGCAGGTCACAGGCGAGCGCCACGGCGACGCCGCCGCCGAAGCAGAAACCGTGGATCATCGCCATCACCGGCTGCGGCGCGTGCATCAACGCCGCCCAGGCGCGGCCGGAGACCTGGTCGTACGCCGCGGTCGCCGCCGCATCCGCGCGCACGGCGCGGAACTCGCTGATGTCCGCGCCGCTGATGAACGCCTGCTCGCCAGCGCCGCGCACGATGACCACCCGCACGTCGCGGTCGGCGCCGAGGGCGGTGATCGCGTCGGCCAGTCCCTCCCATACGGCGACGCTGAGCGCGTTGCGCGCCTGCGGCCGGTTGACCACGACCCAGGCGAGCGGGGGCTCGCGGTGCACGAGGAGGGCGTCGTCGGCTGCCATGGCCGACGACTCGATCATTTCCGCCTTGCGGTCAACCGCGCCGCCGGCGCTGTCGCGCCGACGCGACGGCGTTGCGGGACCCGATTGCCTCCCGTACAGGAGATGGGGGTGCGCATGCGATGAGCCGCCGGAAGCGAACTGCCGATCAGCCGATGGCCGCGCCCGACGGATTCCATCACCAACCCTTCCGCGGTCTCAAGGCGCGCGCGCCGACGCCGGCACCTCCGCCGCCCCCCGCGCCCCCTGCCCCGCCGCCGACACCGTCGCCCGAGGTGGCGGACGCCGACCTGTTCGCGCGCGAGATGCGCGGCGTGCAGCCGCTCGCCGCCACGGCGCGGCAGCGCGTGGCGCCGCCGCCGCCGGCCACGACCACGCATCCCGTGACCGACGAGGACGCGGAGGCGCTGGCCGAGCTCTCCGACCTCGTCGGCGGCACCGGCAGCTTCGACCTCGCCAACAGCATCGAGTTCATCGAGGGTGCCGCCAACGGTGTCGACCGCCGTCTCGTCCGGCGCCTGCGCGCGGGCGACTTCGCGTACCAGTCTCACCTCGATCTCCACGGCATGACCGCCGAGGAGGCGCGCGGCGCGGTCGACCGCTTTCTCAAGTCCGCGCAGCAGCAGGGCCAGCGCTGCGTCCTCATCGTCCACGGCCGCGGCCTCAACTCGAAGGACCAGGTACCGGTGCTGAAGACCCGCCTCGCCACCTGGCTGGCCCGTGGCAGTTGGGCTCGCCTGGTCCTCGCCTTCACCAGCGCCCGTCCCTGCGACGGCGGCGCCGGGGCCCTCTACGTGCTCCTCCGCCGGCAGCGAAAGACGGGACCACGGGCGCCGGTGCGCGTCACGCACGGCGCGAAGTGGTGAGCGTACCCGCGCGGGCGGCGCCGCGCGCCGGCGCGCGCCAACCGGGCGCCGTCGCCGCGGCCGCCGAGGTCACTGCAGCAGCGAGAAGATCCGGAAGCCGAGCCGCCCGTTGGCCGTGAACGGCTTCCCCCACGAGCCGAGGTCGAGGTCGCGGGCCCGTTGCAAGGCGGCGTCGCGCATCGCCGCGTTGCCGCTCAGGTGGGCGACGTAGGCGACCGCGGGGAAGGCGCGCACGTCGGGTCGGCCGGGATGCGCCATGATGGCCGCCGCGTAGCGCTGCAGCCAGTCGCGCATCGCCTCGTCGCCGGTCGCGGCGTGGGTGTGGGCGAGCGCGTCGGCGAGAATGCCGAGCTTCCAGTTGTTCGTGCCGTCGGGAGGGTGCGCCGCCATGCCGCCGGTGGCGAAGCGGCGGGCCGCCTCGAGATACTGTGGCTCGCCGGTCGCCTCGTGCACCGCGAGCAGCGCGATCTGCGGCCAGCCCCACTGTCGGGGATTGCCGCGCAGTGGGTTGCGCACGCGCGCCACGAGATAGTCGGCGATGCCGCGCGCCGCAGTGAGCGCGCGCTCGTCGCCACTGAGGTAGTAGTAGTCGATCAGCCCCTGCGCCCAGGTGTGGCCGAGATCGGGTCCGCCGAGCTGGAACGAGAAGTGGAGCGGATTCTTCGGGTGGTTCATGCCGACCCACTCCGGGCGCGCTGGCGCGGCGTGGATCACGTCGACGTCGGCATAGTGGCGGGCCGCCGCCGCGGTCGCGTCGAACAGCGCCGGATCGCCGGTGGCCGCGTACGTCAGCGCCAGCACCTCGGTCGTGTCGTACTCGAGGTTGCCCCAACTGTCGGTGCCCTTGACCGTGTCCTGGTAGCCGCGGAAGTTCCAGTCGCCCCAGTTCCACATCCCGTAAGCGCCGGTCCGCATGCGCGCGAGCCCGGCCTCCCCGCAATGGACACGACCGCAGTCGTTCCACTGCTCCCGCGCGTTGCGCTTCAGGTAGCGATCGGCGCCGGCGGCGGCCTTGCGGATGAAGCGCGCGCCCGGCTCGCGGGCCGCGATCGCGCCCGGCAAGGCGCCGCTGGCGGCGATGACCTGCGGGTCGACGACGCCGACCAGCGGCGTCGCCAGCGCCGCGCCGATGCCCGCCGGCAGGCGCTGCGGCGGCGCCAGCCAGAGCGCGAGCTCGTGCGTCTTGGCGGCGCCCACGCCGGCGTTCGCCGGATCCGCCTCGGGCGCCCAGAGGTTGTAGGTCAGCCGGTCGCGTCGCATCTCGACGCTCTGCGGATACTCCTGCCAGAACCAGCGCGAGGCGATGCCGAGGGTGCCGCGGCTGCCGCTGACCTCGACCCAGCCGGCGAGTTGCACCGCTTCGGCGTCGCCGGCGATCTCGGCCGTCTCGTTGTCGCGCTGCACCAACCGCACCCCGGTATCGGGAATGGCGCCGCTGCGCATGCGTTCCCCGACCACCCCGGCGCGCCACGTGCCGGGTTTGATCTCGCCCAGGGGCAGCGAGAGGGCGATCTGTGGCACATTGATGAAGGGCGTGGGGTAGCGGTTGATGAAGGTGTGCAGGACGCGCACGAAGGGCTGTCCGGCGTAGGCGTCGAGGCGGATCTCGTAGTCGAAGCCATTGCCGTAGGTGCCGCTGAGGGCGAGGCGGGCCCGCAACGGCCCGTGCTCGAGGATGCGGACGTCGACCGGTTTCTGCGCCTCGCCGCGCCGCTCGCCCGCGACCAACAGCGAGCCGACCGCCCCGCCGAGCGGCCGCTTCTCGCCCGCCGGCTGCAGGCCTTCGAGCAGCGCGAAGTGCTTGCGCGGCACGCGGAAGCGCAGCGCCCCGGTGTCGACGTCGACTCGCTCGCTGGCGCTGGTCACGGTGAGCGCGGCGTGCGGGCGCGGCGGCGTGCCGCGCTCGACCCGCAGACGGCGCTCCTGGCGCGGCCGCAGGTCGACCTGCGTGTCGATCAGCAACCAGCGCGTCGAGCCGTCCGGCCAACTGGCGAGGACCCGCGTCTGCACCGGCAGCGCCGCGCCGCCTTCCTCGTGGACCGCCACCGCGTCGCTCCGCTGCAGCGCCCCCCGCGGCCACGGCACGCTGAAGGTGAGCGGCCAATGGTGTCGCTCGACGCCGTCCGGTTCGCGCACGGTGACGGCGATCGGCGGCTGCGGGGCCGCGACCGCGGATCCGCCGACGACGGCGCCGAACAGAACGCCGCCGAGCAGAGCGCCACCGAATAGAGCGCGACGCAGCGGGCGCGGCAGGCGGAAGCGGCCGATCATCGAGACTCGACAGTACCCGTCTGCGCCATGGGCGAGCAAACGAGACCCGTCGCTGACGGGCGCTTCGTCGCCATCGCCGGGTCGGCTCCGGTTCGACGGCGTTGCATCGCGACCGCGCATGTGGTGTCCGGACGCGATGGTTTCCGAGCCGCCGCCGATCGCGCGTTGGCCCGCGACGCTGCTCGCGCTCCTGGTGGTCGGCGCCGCTTGGGCAACCCTCCAGCTCTGGGGTCTCGGCGACACGCCCTTCCACACCCGCGGCGAGCCGCGCGAGGCGGTGGTGGTGCAGGACCTAGTGGCCCACGACCGCTGGATCCTGCCCCGCCGCAACGGCGTCGACCTGCCGCGCAAGCCGCCCCTGTTCTATTGGCTCGGCGGCGCGACGTCGCGCGCCCTCGGCGTCGTGGACGAGCGCAGTGTGCGGCTGCCTTCGACGGTGCAGAGCGGCCTCGCCGCCCTCCTCGTCAGCGGCGCGGCGGCGACGACGGTCGGGCCGATCGCCGGCGCCGCCGCCGGTCTGATCCTGCTCAGCAGCTTCGAATGGCTGCGCGCCGCCACCGCGGCGCGGGTCGACATGACGCTCACCTTCGGCCTGACGATGGCCTTCGTCGGTCTGCTCCTGTTCGAGCGCCGCCAACGCGCCCTCTGGCTCGGGCTCTTCTACGTCGGCGCCGCCTGGGCGACCCTCGCCAAAGGCATTCCCGGCCTGGCGATTCCCGCCTTGCAGGTCGCGCTCCTGTGCGCTCGCGATCGCAGTCTGCAGCCGCTTCGTCGTCTGCAACCCCTGCGCGGCCTGCTCTTCGTCCTGCTGGTCGCCGGCGCCTGGTACGCGGCGGCGACCGCGCAGGCCGGCCGCGCCTTCCTCGCCATCGTCGCCAGCGAGAACCTGGTGCGCATCGTCGGTGCCAAGACGGCGAGCCTCGGGCACGCGCACGGCTTCGGCTACCTGGTCGGCGTGCTGCTGCTCGGCCTGCTGCCGTGGACCCTGTTCCTGCCGAGCACCGCGGTGGCCCTGTGGCGCGAACGCGCCGGCATCCACCGCGGCGATCCACGCGCCTTCGCTCTGCTCTGGGCGGCGGCGGTGTTCCTGCCCTTCGCCGTCGCCAGCAGCAAGCGCGGGGTCTATCTGCTGCCGCTCTACCCTGCCGTCGCCCTGCTGATCGGCTGGTGGGCGCAGCGGGTGTGGCGCGGCGGCACCGCCGGCGCGCCGACGCGCCCCCTGCTCGCCGCGGCGCTGTGGGCGCTCGCCATCCTCTGCGCCGTCCTCGCCATCGCCGCCACGGCCGAGCGCGCGGGTCTGCCCCTGCTCGCCTGGTTGCCGGCAATGGCGCGCGGCCGCTCCAGCGCCCACCTCGACGCCATCGTCGCGGCGGCGCACGCGCCCCGGCCGCTCTTCGCGGTGCTCTGCAGCATCGGCGCGATCGCCGCCACGACTGGCGCGCTGGCGGTTCGTGGAACGCGACCGCGTCTGCTCCTGGCGGCCGTCGTCGGGGTCACCGGCGCCCTGGTGCTGGCCGTCCGGCTCGTGGTGATGCCGGCGATCGGCGCGGTGGAGACGCGGCGCGGCTTCGTCGCCGCGATGCGAGAGGCGGTGCGCGACCCCGCCGGCGTCCACACCGTGCCGAATCTCGACTATGGCACCATCTTCTACTGGGGCGGCGCCATGCCGGTCTACGATCCGCGGAGCGGCGGCGACCCACCGCCCTATCTGGTGATGCCGGACGCCGCCTGGCTCCGCGCCCCGGCCCGACTGCGCGATCAGTACGAACGGATCACCGGCTTGCCGGCGACCGCTGGCGGCGAGGGAGCCCCAGCGCTTCTGACGCGGCGTCCCTCGGTACCGACCGTCGAGTGACGAACCCACCGCGGGCGTCGGAGACGCCGCGGCCGCAGCCGCCGCAGCCGCGAATTGACATCACCGCTGTCGTCACCTACCGTCGCGCCACTTCGCGGGCGTAATTCAGTGGTAGAATGCCAGCTTCCCAAGCTGGACGTCGCCGGTTCGACCCCGGTCGCCCGCTCTCCGCGAAAGCCCTTGTGTCACAAGGGCTTTCGTCGTTTCTGCTTCACGTGCGAGGTGGCTGCGTTCGGCTGTGGGCAGGCCGGTTTGCCAGGGCGATCGGCGACCACCGCTCTCGGCGCCCGGCCAGGCGCCGGGATCGCTCCGTAGCGCGTCGCTTCGCGCGCCCGACCGCCGTCGGGCTACTCGAAGGCCAGGGCGAGGAACTTCTCTCGGCCGGCACCCGGGACGCGCGGAGGCGCGACGCCGACCTCGTCGCGCCAGAATGCGGGATCGGTGAGCAGCGCGGCAACAGCGCGCAGGTGGCCGTCCTGCGTGAAGATGACGCCACCGGGGCGCAGGCGCGGCGCCAGGTGGGCGAGGCAGGTGCGGGTCGAAGCCAGCAGGTCGACGTCGAGCAGCACGACATCGACGGGCGCCGCGAAGCGCGGCAGGGTGTCGGCGAACCAGCCCTTGCGATACTCGACCACCTGCGGCGCGCCGAAGGCGGCGACGGTGCGCTGCACCTCGCGCAAGCGGCCGTGGAAGGCGCCGCGGCGGAACACCATCGGGCGGCCGTCGAGCGCCTCGTGCCGCTCCTCGTTCGGCGGCATGCCGCGGAACGAGTCGAAGACGACCAGCCGACCACCGGCCCGCGCCGTCACCAACGACAGCTTGGCGGTGCTGGCTCCCTTGCCGACCCCGCATTCGACCACCGTCAGGCCGGGCGTCCCGGTCCGGGACAGGATCGCCTGCGCCACGGTCAGCATCTCCGCCTGGGTGTGGTAGGCGCGCACGTGATTGGTGATGCGCACGAAGCGCGCCAGCAGGCGCAGGTCGCTTCGCCAGGGTCGGCCAGCCGCGCGCGATGCGCGCAGGAAGGCGAGCACGGCGTGACGATCCCGGCCGGCGAGGAAGCGCAGGGACTGCAGGCGACGGTAGATCGTGGCGCGACCGCGCCGCAGCATCGGGGCGCGTCGCCTTAATACGGAAGTGGACGGAAGGGCCATGGGAGAGCGCGGGAGCGGCCCGTGTCCAACCACATTCCGGATCGAAAGTCGCGCCCCGCCGCGGGCGGCCGAACGGGACTCGGGCACCTGCCGCTGGTCCAGGCGGCGGCGCCGCGATCCGATGCGGTGCGCGCGTTACGGCAGGGCCTCGTAGCGGATGTCGAGGATCTCGAGCTCCTCGTCGCCGCGGGGCGTCTTCAGCGTCACCACGTCGCCGACGGTGCCCTTCAGCAGCGCCGTCGCGATCGGCGAGATCCAGCTCACGCGGCCGCGGGCGGGATCGCTCTCGTCGACGCCGACGATGCTGACCGTGCGCTCGCCACCGTTCGCATCGGCGACGGTGACGGTCGCCCCGAAGTAGACCTTCTCGTGCTCCCTGCCGGCGTTGTCGACCACCACCGCCGCCTCGATCCGCTGCCGGAGGAAGCGGATGCGGCGGTCGATCTCCCGCAACCGGCGCTTGCCGTAGATGTAGTCACCGTTCTCCGAGCGGTCGCCGTTGCTCGCCGCCCAGGCGATGATGTCGACGAGCTTCGGGCGTTCGATCCGCCACAGTTTCGACAGCTCGTCGTGCAGGCGCTGCAGCCCGGCGGGCGTGATGTAGTTCGCGCCCTCGCGCGGCGGGGCGGTGGCGGCGACCTCGTCGCCGTCGTCGCCGTCCGGTTCCCTGGTGAAGGCCTTGCTCATCGGAAGCGGTCGCGAGGGCCGCCTCTACCACCTGCCGCCGGGGCGCGCCATGCTCCCCCCAGCCGGGCGGCCGATGGCCGCCTCCCGCTACAGCGTGCGCCGGAAGAGGACGGTGGCCAGCGCCATGGTCACGACCGTGAAGCCGAGCAGCACCGCCAGGTCGACGCCGATGGCCGCCAGGCCGGTGTTCTTCAGCACCAGCGCCTTGAAGCCATGCACCGCATAGGTGAAGGGATCGACGACGGCGAGCGCCTGCATCCAGCCGGGAAAGGCGTTGACCGGATAGACGGCGCCGCTGGGGTAGAACAGCACGGTGCTCAACACGCCGTAGATGGCGCGCGGGATCAGGGGGTCGCTGACCCGCACCATGAGCAGGAACATCATGCTGATCAGCGCCAGCGACGTCGTGACCACCATGGTCATCATGCGCAACAGGCGCAGCGGGTCCAGGGGGTGGGGAATGCCGGCGATCAGCGAGCCGGCGATCACCAGCACGGTGCCGGCGACGATCGCCTTGGCGGCGCCGGCGAGGGTGAAGCCGAGGATCAGCTCGAGCTTGCGGATCGGCGTCACCAGATAGCCCTCGTGCAGGCCGCGCGCCTTGTCGTCGATGAAGATGATGCCGCCGCCGATCATGGCGGACACGAAGATCGCCAGCACGATGCTGCCGGGCAGCAGGTACTGGACGTACGGGACGTACGGGTAGACCTCGACGATCGACAGCGTCGCGCCGCTGGCGACGCGCTCCTGCGGTGGCGGGTGGTTGTACGGCCCGAGCATCGCCGCCAGCGCGCCCTCGAGCGTCGCCGCCGCGAACTGGTCGGTATTGTCCTCGATCAGCGCCAGGCGCGGACCAGCGCCGGCCAGGACCTGGCGCGAGAAGTTGGGCGGAATGTTCAGCACGCCGCTGATCCTGCCGTTGCGCAGGTCGTCGAGCGCTCGCGCCTGGTCGCTGTAGGCGACGGTCTCGAAGGTCCTGGCGTTGGCGGCCACGGCCTGCAGCATCTCCCGCACCTTCACCGCCGGCACGCCGTGGTCCTGGTCGACCACGCCGACCGCGAGATCCTTCACCCGGCCGCCGAAGGCGTGTCCGAGCACGACCAACTGGACGACCGGCATGAGCATGGAGACGACGATCAGGCTCGGGCTGCGTCGGAAACGGCGCAGGTCGCGTTCGATGATGGCCCAGATGCGGTGCACGGCAGCGCCTCGCTAGGGAACCTCTGCACAGGTCCCGTCAGTGAATGAAATCGTGAAAACTTGGACGGCTCCCGGC
This sequence comes from bacterium, assembly GCA_019637795.1. Lineage (NCBI taxonomy): Bacteria > bacterium. Next base: position 242,971 of record JAHBUY010000007.1, read on the forward strand.
ATCAGCAGGGCTCGACGAGCGAGAATTCGCCGCCAGCCGGGTGGAATTGCCGGGGGCCCGCGTATCGCCGGAGTGTCGAGGTTCGTGGCATTGCGTTCACAGTCCGCGTTCGCCCATTCACAGCGCGCACCGCGCCCCCGCGGGCAGGAGGTGATGACGGACACTGTACAGATTCGCCAATGCGAACATCGTCTGCGCTCGCGCCAGGTTCTTGGCCAAGCCGCGGTAGCGCACCTTGGCGAATCCCCACAGCCGCTTCACGATGTGAAACGGATGTTCGCCGCGCGCGCGAATGCGCGAGCGCGCCCGGTTGATCTGGCGCCACCGCTCGCTCAGCGGCTGACGACCCGCCTGACGCCGATTCATGCGGTACCGCACTCCGGCCGCCTCGAACGCCTGGCGATCGGCTTCCTTCCAGTACGCCTTGTCCCCGTACACCGCGCTCTCCTCGCCATGGAGCAGCTCCTCCAATTGCGTGATGTCCGCGGTCGCCGCATTGGTGGCCACCACGCTGTGCACGCGGCCCCGCGTATCGGTCCCAATGTGCAGCTTCATCCCGAAGTGCCACTGGTTCCCCTTGCGCGTCTGCTTCATCTCGGGATCGCGCGCTTTGTCCGCGTTTTTGGTCGAACTCGGCGCGGCGATGATCGTCGCATCCACAATGGTGCCGGCCTTCAGCAACAGCCGCTTCGCCTGCAGCAGCTCCTTCACCAGCTCGAAGAGCTTCGCCGTCAGGCCCTGCTTCTCCAGCAGGTGGCGGAAACGCAAAATCGTCGTTTCGTCGGGGACGACATCCTCGCTCAACTCGATGCGCACAAAGCGCCGGATCGACTCGCTGTCGTACAGCGAGTCCTCTGCTTGCGGGTCAGACAGGTTGAACCACTGCTGGACGAAGTAAATCCGCAGCATTTTCTCCAACCCCAGGGGCTGCCGGCCGTTGCCCGCCTTCGGGTAGTGCGGCGCAATCACCCGCAGCAACTCGGCCCACGGCACCACGGCATCCATTTCCGCCAGGAACCGTTCGCGACGCGTCACCTTGCCCTTCTGGCTCCACGCCACCGACGCAAACGTTTGCTGCTTCTCCATCACCACACCACCTCCGCACTCAGCTGCGGCGCACTATACATGACGCCCCGGCCTTATGCAGAGGTTCCCTAGCGGTTGTACATGAAGTTGGGATCGTACCTGGGGGCGCTCTGCAGCGCGTCGCGAAGCTGGTGGCCGGTGTAGTGGACGAAGACGTCGTCCAGGGTCGTGCTCTGCACCGACAGCGACTCGACCGCGATGCCCGCCTGGCGCGCCGCTTCCATCACCCCGACCGTGGTCCGCGGCCCGTTGTGCGAGGAGATGCGGAAGACGTGCTCATCGGCGCGCACGTCGGCGACGTCGGGCAGCGCCGCCAGCGTCGCCGTCCAGTCCGCCGGCGGCCGGTCGAAGCTCACCTCGAGGATGTTCTTCCCGGGAATGGAGGCCTTCAGCTTGAGCGGCGAGTCGAGCGCGACGAGCTGCCCGTGGTCGACGATGGCGATGCGGTCGCAGAGCTTGTCGGCCTCGTCCATGTAGTGCGTCGTCACCAGGATGGTCAGGTCCCGCTCGCGCTTGAGGCGCGACAGCATCTCCCAGACGGCGACGCGCGACACCGGGTCGAGGCCGGTGGTCGGCTCGTCGAGGAAGAAGATGCGCGGCTCGTGTACCAGGCCGCGCGCGATCTCCAGGCGCCGGCGCATGCCGCCGGAGAACATCTTCACCGGCTTGTCCGCCCACGGCGTCAGGTCCACCGCCTCGAGCAGGGCGGCGATGGTCCGGCGCCGCCGCTCGCGCGGGATGCCGTAGAGCTTGGCGAAGATGCTCAGGTTCTCGGCCGCGGAGAGGTCGAGGTCGGAGGTCATCGCCTGCGGGATGACGCCGATGCAGGCGCGCACCTCGTTGGCCTGGCGGACGATGTCGAAGCCGTTGATCCGCGCCGTGCCGCCCGACGGCGGCAGCAGCGTCGTCAGCATGCGGATCAGCGTCGACTTGCCCGCCCCGTTCGGGCCGAGCAGGCCGAAGACCTCGCCGTGCTCGACGCTGAAGCTCAGCCCGTCGACGGCGCGGAAGTCGCCGAAGGTCTTGGCGATCGCCTCGACCTCGACGTCGAGCACGGGGGCGCTCATCGCGCCGCCTCGCCCGCCGCCGGGCGCGCCGCCAGCGGCAGGACGACGTAGGCGGTCATGCCGACCGCCAGATCGCGCTCGGCGTTGTCGCAGCGCAGGCGGATCTCGAAGGTCTTGATGTCGCGCTTGGTGCGGCTGACGTCGCGCTGGGTGGCGAAATCGGCGTCGACCCCGCGGTGGATCACGGCGCAGAGGCGCTCGCTGCCCGACGGCAGCCGCACGGTCATCCGATCCCCCAGCCGCACCGCATCGATGTAGGTCTCCTCGACATCGGCGCGCACCCAGAGATCGTCGGGATCGATCAGGGTGAGGATCGCGCGTCCGGGCGCCACCACCTCGCCGGGACGCGCCGCGCGCACGTCGACGATGCCGTCGATCGGCGCGCGGATCTCGGTGTCGTCGAGGTGGACCTGCGCCTTCTCCCGCTGCGCGCCGGCCGCCGCCAGTCGGTGGCGGTTGGCCTCGAGGGTGGCGCGGCGGGCGGCGACCTGATCGGCGTTGCCCTTGGCCAGCGCGACCGCGGCCTCCGCCGCCTGCTCCTGCTTGCCCAGCGCCTCGACGTGCGCCGTCGCCGCCGCGAACGCGGTGCGCGCCTGGTCGAAGGCCTGCGCCGCCTCCACCCCCTTGCGGTACATGGCCTCCGCGCGCCGGAAGGTCAGACGCGCGTTCTCCTCGTCGGCCACCGCCTGCGCCACTTGCGCCTGGGCGGCCGCCAGGTTGGCCTCCGCCTGGTGCGTCGCGTTGCTGGTCTGCGCCTCCTGAAAACGCAGGTTGGCCTCGGCCTCCTCGACCTGCGCCGCCGACTGCCGCTCGCTGTCGGCATAGAAATCGACGTCCGCCTTCCACTCCCGCGGCCGGATGCGCGCGAGGAGCTGGCCACGCTCGACGACGTCGCCCTCGCGCGCCGCGAGCTCCTGCAGCCGGCCCTGGATCTCGGCGCCGACGATGACGTCGTCCGTGGTCACCACGCCGGTGAGCACGATCTCGTCGGGACGGCGGGGCAGCAGGGCGGCGAGCGCGGCCCCCAGGATGGCGGCGGCGACGAGGACGATCGGCAGGCGGCGCGTCATGAGGAACTGGCTCCGGAGTCGAGGAAGAGGCCGTGCCGGATGAAGTCCAGCACCTCGCGCTTGCGGCGCGCCAGGCTGGCGGGCGCGTAGGCGTCGGCGTGACCGAGGACCCGGAGCACCGGAGCGGCGGAGAAGTAGAAGACGATCAATCCGACCACCGACATGGCCGTGTGCCGGGGATCCGTGCGGCGGAACTCGCCCGCCCGGACGCCGCGTTCGAGCAGCTTCTTGAACGCGGCGTTGCGCGGCACCAGATAGCGGCGCGCCAGGCGTTCGAGGGAGCGGCCGCGCGCCGTCATCAGTTGGTGGTAGAGCGCCGCATAGCGACGCCGGGCGCTGATGAAGTCGAAGTAGAGGCTGACGTAGCGCAGCAGGACCGCGCCCGCCGGTCCGGGCTCCTGCAACACCGCCACCGCCTGGCGGTTGAACTCGCGGAAGTGATCGTCCATCACCGCCTCGTAGAGCCCGCCCTTGCTTCCGAAGTAGTAGTAGAGGAGCGCCTTGTTGACCCCCGCCGTGGCGGCGATGGCGTCGATCCGCGCCCCCTCCATGCCGGCGCGGGCGAAGGCATCCTCCGCCGCGGCCAGTATCGCGGCGCGGCTGTCCGGTCCCCGCGCCGGTGCGGGCGCGGGTCGGCGGTCCTTCGAGGCGGCGCGAGGGGGCATGCGATCACGCGCGCGGCGCGGACTCATACGGAGCCGCGGAGACACAGGGCCGGCCCGCGAGCGCAGCGCTCCGGGCCCGTGCGGGTCCCCTCGCGCGCGATCCCCTGCAGGGCATCGAGGAGGCGGGGCGAGGACATCCTGGACCATTCAGCGCGCGCGGCCACGTTGTTGCGTCTCCGGGTGAAGGTGTCGTCACGGCGAGATCAACCTCGATACGACAAGACACCTTCACCACGGAGGCACGGAGCCACGGAGGGTGCAGCGTCGGAACGGCGGGTGGGTGCGATCCCCATGGCCATTGCTGATGGCGTTGAGGATCTCGACCCCGAACCCCCTCGTGTCCAGGTTGCTCCGTGTCTCCATGCCTCCGTGGTGAAATGTGCTCGTCATATCGGGGTTAACTGACTGGTTAGTTGGACCCGAAGGCCCAGCCGGAGTCAAGGTGCCCGTCCGGCGCTGCGCCACGGCGCGCGCCGCGGCGTCCGTCCCCGCCGCGATGGAGCCTTGCATCCCGGGACCCGACGCACGTACACGAGATCGATGACGACGCACTCCCTAGCGGCTCGGAGCCGCGCCGCCGCGCTGGCGCTGGCGACGCTGGCCGTGGTGATGGCGGGGCGGCCGCTGCGTGCCCAGGACTGCGCCGGCGATTGCGCGGCAACCGGCGCGGTCGGGGTGAGTGACATCCTGCGCTGCGTTGCCATCGACCTCGGGCGCAGTCCGCTCGCCGCGTGTGACGCCTGCGACGTCGATGGCGATACCCGGGTCTCTGTCGACGAGCTGGTCGCGGCGGTCGCGGCGGCGCTCGGCGGCTGCCCCGCCCCGCCGGTGGCGAGCGCCGTCGCCCGCTTCACGGTGCCCGAGGCCGGCGCCCTGGACTGGGGCGACGTGCCCTTCCCCAGCGATCTCTACCGCGACGACGCGGGCGCGATCCGCATCGGCGCGCTGCCCATCAGCGCGGCGGAGACCCCGCTGCAGCGCGCGATGCGCGACCTGCTGCAGGGGCGTGACGGCTTCTGCGCGACCTGCAACGCGTACTTCGTCATCGAGGGCGCGATCGATCCGGCCAGTCTGCCGGCCGACGACAGCCCCGGCGCCGCTGACGCCGCCCTCCTGGTCGACGTCGATCCCGGGTCGCCGGAGCGCGGGCGCCTGATTGCCCTCCGCCTGGAATGGAACGGCGAGCGCCACCTCCTGGCCCTGCGACCGAACCCCGGGATCGCCCTGCATCGCAATCGGCGCTACGCGGCCGTCCTGACGACGGCCCTGCGAGCGGCCGACGGGAGGCCGGTCGGCGCCAGCCCGACCTTCGCCGCGGCGAAGCGACGCCACACCAGCAGCAGCGCTCCCGCGATCGAGCGGGCGCGGACGGTCGTCGCGGCGGCGCTCGACGAGCTCGAGCGGATCGGCATCGGGCGCAACCGCATCGTCGCCCTAGCGCCGTATACCACCGAGGACGTGACCGCCGACGTGCTCGGCACGCGGGCCGCGGTGCAGGGCGGCGCGCCGCTGCCGGTGACGATCGACCGCTGGCGGCGCGGCGAGGAGATCGACGAGTTGCTGGGCATTCCCGGCGAAGACCGTCCCGGGATCGACGTGCCGCCGGCCGAGGGCGTGGCGGGCACCCGCGCGATCGCGCACGACGCGATCGGCGACGTCATCACGGGGGTCTTCCTGGCGCCCCGCGTCGTCACCGGAAGCGGCACCGAGATCGGCACGGCCCGGCGCGACGCGAGCGGCGCGGTGGTCGCTGGCCCGCGGCAGCCGGTGCCCTTCGTGCTCACCCTGCCGCGCGCGCCCGCGGCGCCCGCCGTCCCCCTCCTGGTCGCGCACCACGGATTCAGCGCCAGCCGCGTCACCGGCTTCGCCTCCGCCAACACGGCGGCGCGCGCCGGCTTCGCGGTGTTGGCGATCGACGCCTACCAGCATGGCGATCGGGCCGCCTCGGCGACGGACACCCTGCACGCGATGCGCGGCAACGTGCCCGGCCCCGACGGCTTCGCCGAGACCGTGGCGCTGGACGTGACCGGCCGCGTCTTCGGCGTCCTCGGCGCCGCGCCCGGCCTCGAGTCCTTCACCGGGTACTCGCTGGGCGCGTTCCTGCAGTTCGAGGCCGACATCGTGGCGGCGGTGCGCATCGCCCGCGACGGCGAGCTGCTGGCGGCGCTGCGCGACGCCGGCGTCGCGTCGCTGGCGGGCTTCGACCCGCGGCGCATCGGCTTCATCGGCAACTCGCTCGGCGCCGTGGTGGGCGCCGCAGTGCTCGCCGCCGAGCCCGACGTCGGCTTCGGGATCCAGAACGTGCCGCCCGGATCGATCGTCGAGACGCTCGCCGAATCACCCGAGTTCCGGCCCCTGGTCGACTCCCTGTTCCTACCCCTGCTCGGCGTCGTCGGCCCGTTCGACGAAGTGGATCGCCATCTCCTCTTCGATCCGCTGGTCGACCTGACGCGCTGGATTCTCGAGCCGATCGACCCGCTGGCCCTCGCCCCCTACCTGCTCGCCGACCCGGTGCGTGCGGGGGGCGCGCCGGAGATCCTCTTCCAGGTGGCCGCGCTGGACGAGGTCGCGGCGCCGCGCCCGACCGCCGCGATGCTCGCCGCGACCGGCACGACGCGCGCCACCCGCTACGATCCCGCGGCGCACGGCATGCTGGAGGTGCTGGCCCAGTCGTCGCGCTACGTGCCGCCCGCCGCGCCCCCGTTCGTCCTGCGGCCGATGGAGATCGCCGTGCTGAACCCGCTCGTCGCCGAGCACGACGAGATCGAGGCCTTCCTGATCGAGCAGACGCAGTCGGAGTAGCGGCGCCTCACGACCGGCGCCGCGCCGGCACCGCCCCGATGTCGTCGTTGCGCATCCTGTCGCCGGGCGTGTTCGGCGCGCACCGCGTGCAGCGACTGCCCGGGCGGGTCCCGGCGTCAGCGGTCGCGGCTACTCGTTGGCGGCGCGGGCGGCGGCGCGGCTGCGAAATTCCAGGCCTTCGAAACGGCCCGACTTCCGCCAATCGTCGATGTAGTTGAAGAAGGCCACCGGCCCACCGGGATAGCCGCCGGTGCTGATGCGCTCGCGCCGGCCGAACGGACGCCCCTCGTTGTTGTAGTAGCCGGGGGTGCACTCGGGGTTGCCGAGGAAGGTGAGCGGCGCGCTCTCGATCTGCTCCACCCAGCGCTGTTCGGCCTCGGCCGTCGCCTCCACCTCGTCGGCAGCGACGTCCAGCGCATGTCGGACCACGGCGGCGATGGTGGTCCCGGCGTCGGTGAGGTTGTGGGTTATGTTCGATACCAGGTTGGCCGCCTGCGTCATGCCGACGATGAACAGGTTCGGGAAGCCGTGCACGTGGATGCCGTGCAGCGTCTGCAGGCCGTCGGCCCAGTGCTGCGACAGCGTCTCGCCGCCGCGCCCGACGGTCTCGAAGCCGGCGCGGCGCCGGTAGTCGGTGCCGACCTCGAACCCGGAGGCGAAGATCAGGCAGTCGACGTCGTAGTGCCGTCCGCCGACCCAGACGCCCGTCGCGTCGATACGCTCGACGCCCTTGCCGTCGGTGTCGACGAGGTGGACGTTCGCCCGGTTGTACGTCTGCAGGTATTCGTCGTGGAAGCACGGACGCTTGCACAGTTGGCGGTACCAGGGCTTCAGGGCCTCGGCGGTCGCCCGGTCCTTCACGATGGCGTCGACCCGGGCGCGGATCTCGGTCATCTTCTCGTCGTCGCTGTCTTCGAACGCCTTCTGGATGGTGGCCGGATCGAAGCTGGCGCCGGCGTTCATCTCGGCGACGATGCGGTCGCGGACGCGGATGGCGATGTCGGTCCAGCCGTCCTGCACCAGGTCCGCGTCGGCGAAACCGCCGGTCTGCAGGGTCGCGAAGTTCATCAGCCACTCGTGCTGCCAGCCTGGCGCCAGGGTCGCGAACCACTTCGGGTCGATGGGATGGTTGTTGCGCACGTCGATCGACGAGGGGGTGCGCTGGAAGACGTACAGCTCCTTGGCATCGCGGCCGAGCGGTGGGATGCACTGCACCGCGGTCGCTCCGGTGCCGATGATGCCGACCCGCTTGTCGGCGAGCCCGGTCATGGGCGCGCCGGCGGGGTCGCCACCGGTGTAGGCGTAGTCCCAGCGGCTGGTGTGGAACGCGTGCCCGGCGAAGGTCTCGATTCCCGGAATGCCGGGCAGCTTCGGTCGGTGCAGCGGTCCGGTGCCCATGGCGACGAAGCGCGCCCTGATGGCGTCGCCGCGGTTGGTGCGGATGATCCAGCGCGCGGCGTCCTCGTCCCATTCGAGGCCGGTGACGGCGGTCGAGAACAGCGCCTGCTCGTACAGGCCGAAGGTGCGAGCGATGCGCTGCGCGTGGGCGAAGATCTCGGTCGCGAAGGTGTACTTCTGGGTCGGCATGTGCCCGGTCTCTTCGAGCAGCGGCAGATAGACCATTGCCGCGGTGTCGCACATCGCGCCCGGATAGCGGTTCCAGTACCAGGTGCCGCCGACGTCGCTGCCGCCCTCGATGAGCAGGAAGTCGTCGATGCCCGCCTGCTTCAGGCGCGCCCCGGTCACCAGACCGGCGAAGCCGCCGCCGATGAACGCCACCGTCACTTCATCGTGACGCGGCGCCCGCTCCGCGCGCTGGGCGTGGGGATCGTCGAGGAAGTGGGCGAAGCGACCGGTCGGCTCGATGTACTGGTCGTTGCCGTCGGGGCGCAGCCGCTTGTCGCGCTCCTGCCGGTACCTGACCCGCAGGGCATCGCGTTCGCTCTGGCTCAGGTGCGCGTGCTCGGTCTGGTTCGTCATCTCCCCTCCTCTGCTCGGGCGCGGCGGCCGATCGACAGCAGCGGCCGTGCCAACGTTCATCGGCCGATCCGCCCATGTCCCCGGGGTCGGACGGACGAACCGTCTTCGCACCGCGGCCAAGCCAGAGCGGCCACCTTCCGAAATATGGCAGAACCGCCGCCGATGAAACGCCCCCCGGACGCCGCGACGGAAGGCCGGTCGCGGGCGAGGACGGGGCGCGGGCGCTGCGGGAACGGCGCCCGCCCGGGGATAGGGACTGCGCCGGGTCCGCTCAGCTCGCGTCGCAGCTCGCCAGCAGGTCGGGGATCGATTCGCCGATGCCGGGCAGACTGGTCCAGCAGGGTTGTCCACTGCTGCACTGACGCATGAAGGCCCAGTGCGTGACCTGCGAGCTCGAGCTGCCGGACGCCATCTGCATCTCGAACGCCCAGCCACCGACCTTGGTCATGCGGCCGATGCCGGTGGTGATCGAGGGCTGGCCGGCAGGGAGGCTCGTGGTGGCGGTGAACGAGATGTACACCCGCCCATCGGGCGTCACCGACCCCGCCGCATACTGGCAGGAGGTGATCGGAAAGCCCGAGAACCGCGCCGCCACCGGGCCGAAGAAATAGCCGTTGTCGTAGCGTTCGATGTGCCACACCGTCTGGTCGTCGAGCGCCGTCTGCGCCTGCGGGCTCGCGGTGTCCCACTGGTAGGCGAGCAGGTTCTCGGTCGGCACGTACCAGTACGTCCCGCCGTTCGCGGCAAGCCAGCTCCAGCGCGAGGCGTCGGCCGGCGAGCCGCCGCCCGCGGCGGGCGAGCCGCAGCCGCCGCCGGACAGGGCGAGCGCCAGCGCGAGGAACGAAAGCAGAGCCGTGCGGGGCATGGGCATCACGCGACCTCCGCGCCCCACTCTGCCCGCTCCTGGGGGCCGAGCAAGCCGGAAAAAATGCGCGTGTGGCATCGAAAGCGCCCACGCTCTCGACCCGCGAGCGATCTGGTCACAGCGGCCGTGATCGCCCGCGGCTGCGCTCACCCGTGATCGGTCCTCGCGGACCGGCGGCTGGTTGCCGCGCCCCGCTGTGCTAGAGGGCGCGCATGTCGCGTGCTCGCCAACTGCTCTGTCTCGCCTATGCGGCGCTGGCGCTCCTCGCCCTGGCGGCGACCTGGAGCCAGAACGTTCACTACGTGCCCGCCGACCGCGGCCCGCTGGCGGGATTCGCGGTCGCCATGGCGCGCTTCTGGCCCGACACCCTGGCGACGCCCGCCAGCGTCTCGATCACCGTCGACATCGCCATCCTGACGCTCGCGGCGAGCGTCTTCCTGGTGCGCGAGGCGCGGCGCCTCGAGATGCGCCTGCCCTGGCTCTACGTGATCCTGGGACTGCTGGTCGCGATCAGCGTCACCTTTCCACTCTTCCTGATCGCCCGCGAGTGGCGACTGGCGCGCCGCGGCGCGCTCGGTCCCGGTCCCGGCCTGACGCGCAACGACGCCATCGCCTTCGCCGTGCTCGGCCTGGCGACCGCGATCTTCGCGCTCTGGACGATCTGGCGCTGAGCGACCGCTCGCTCAGCGCGACACGGCGACCTCGATCGGCGGGAAGTCGACGGCGATGGCGCGCACGCCGAGCGGCGTCCCGCTGTCCGCCTCGAACACGTGGATCCCCGGATCGCAGCCGGTGTTCACCGGGCCGGGACGACAGGGATCGGGGAAGAACAGCCGATTGCCCTGGCGGTCGATGGCGAGATCGTTGACGTGCTCCTCGGCGAAGGTGTTGTAGGTCGGCGGCATCGTGGCGCCGAAGAAGTTCAGGTGCGAGGACGGACCGGGCCCGAATTCGGTGTGGGTGATGAGCCAGTAGGCGTTCGGGCCGACGATCTCGAAGCCGCCGACCTCGGCGCCGGTGGCGATGGGAAAATCGCTGGCGACCAGTGCTTCGAGGTCAACCACTTCGTAGCCGCCGCCGCCCTGCATCAGCGGCTCGGGCTCGGCGATCCAGAGGCGCCGCGTCGCGCAGTCCACCGGCATGTCGAAGTTCGGTGGCCCGGCGAGCGCGATCGCCTGCCGCCCGTCCACCGCGGGATCGGCGTCCAGGATCTCGTCACCCGCCGGCCGGTCGAGGTCGATGGCGGCGAGTCCCGGACCCTCCGCCGTCGGCAGGCCGGAACGGCGATCGATGCGCAGCAGTTGCGCCAGCACCAGGTGCCCGCAGTGCGCCAGGCGCAGGGTCTCGGGGGTGCCGTCGGAGTCGGCGAGCGGACGGAGATCGATGGCGCTGCGGGCGCGGAGGCGCAGATCGATGCGCAGCAGCTCGGCGCGGCCGTACAGGCCGACGAGCGCGGTGTCGTCGTCGACGAGCGCGACGTCGCGCGGTTCGGCGCCGCGCTCGAGGGCGATCGGCTCGGCGCGCGCCAGATCGTCCGCGGCGACGATGCTGATCGCATCGTCGCTGGGATGCACGATCAGGCAGCGCCCGGCGCGGCAGCGAGCGCTGCCGATGTTCATGCCCAGGGCCGCGGTGGCGCGTACGGTCCACGGCGGCTCGAGGTCGAGCGAGGCGATATGGCCGTCGCGAGCCACCACGATCAGCCGCGGTGGCGGCGCCGGACAGCCGGCGAGCGCCGCGTTCACCGCCGCGACGAGCTCGGCGATCGTCACCGAGCCGTCGCGGTCGCGGTCGATGGCCTCGCAGCGCCCGGCACGCGCCGAGCCGAGCGCGATGTTGACCCCGAGGATCAACTCGTCGACCGAGACCGTGCCGTCGATCCCGCAATCGCCGGCACAGGCATGGACCGGCGTCGACCACGCGGAGAGGAGACCGACCAGGAGCAGCGTGAACGCGCGCAGCATGGCGGGCCAGATACCAGAATCCGGCGCGGCGCGCGCCTCGCGTCGGGTTCCGCATCGACGACCCCCACCGAACGCGAACCGCGCTGAGCCGGGCCCGCTGTTTTGTGGTTGGCGGCGGCGCAATGAGGGTGAACGTCGTTCACCGCCGCTGAACGCCTCGCCCACCCGCGCGGGGCGCCGGCGCTGCGGGGTGCGGGCTCAGCTCGCCGGGCAGCCCGTCAGCGCGTTGTTCACCCCGCGCACGAGCTCGTCCACGGTCACCACGCCGTTGCCGTTGTCGTCGAAGGGCGGGCAGGCGGCGATGTCCAGGCTGCCGAGGGCGATGTTCACGCCGCGCACCAACTCGTCGACCGTGACGACGCCGTTCTCATTGCAGTCGCCGGCGCAACCCGCAAGCGGCGTCTCGCCGGGACTCGCGGTCGCCGTCGGGGAGCCGGTCACCGTGGCGGACGCTGCCGGACTGGCCGGGGACGTGGGCGATCCCGACGCAACCGGCGTCGGTGTGGGCGAAGCCGTCTGGCTCGCGGTCGGCATCGCCGACGGCGGGGTGGTCGCTTCGCCGGTTGCGGTGGGCGTCGCGGTCGGCGTCACCGACGCGGTCGGCGACGTCGTGACGGACGCCAGCGCGGAGGCGGAGGGCGTGGACGCTGACGTCGCGCTCGCCGTCGGCGGGATGCTCTGGGTCGCGGTCGCGCTGGCGCTCGGGCTCGCGGACGAGGTCGCGGTCGCCATGGCAGTGCGCGTCGACGCCGGGGTCTCCGTCGCCGTCGCGCCGCCGTCGACCGTTGCCGTCGCCGTCGACGATCCAGGCGTGTGGGACGGCTCCGATGTCCGGGTGGGCGACGGCTCCGGCGGCGAGGTGGCGGCCGGGGTCGCGGTGCCAGTGTGGGTCGGCACGAAGGTGCTGGTCGGCGGGAGGCTGGGCGTCGCCGTGGCGGTCGCGGTCGACGTTTCGCTGGGCGTGCTCGTCGGCGGGACGACCTCGGCCGACACGGCGACCAGGTCGGCGCGCGCCAGGCCGGCGTGACGGGCGGAACCGTCGTACACCATCTCCCAGGTGGCCGCCTCCGGCGCATACTCGAGCACGTCCTCGTCGTCGAACGACACGGACGCGACCGAGCCGCTGCCGTCGAACGACAGCAGCAGATGGCCGTTGGCAAGCACGTCGATGGCGTCGAGGTCGAGGGCCGGCGCGATGCCGGCGGCCGAGCCGTCGAAGAAGGAATGGAACGAGGCGCCGTCGAAGACCACGGCGTCCTCGTCCTCGTAGGTCGTGCCGTCGAGGCGCACGGCGGTGTCGAACGAGAGGACGAGGTCGCCGCCCGACAGGGCGATGCCATCGGTGGCGACGCCGCGCGGCAGACCACGGGCGGTGGCATCGAATGCCAATTGAAACGTGCCGCCCTGCAGACGAACCACGTCGCCGGGTCGAACGGTCAGTCCCCCCGGAAGCGCCGCTGGCGTGTCCAGCGCGAAGAGCTCGCTGCCGTCCGCGGCGCGGTGGTAGGCCAGGAGCGCGCTGCCACGGGGAATGCCGGCGATGGCCCGAACCGTCAGCCCGCCATCCGCCTCCTCGGCGACTCCATCGGGCGACAGGAGGGCGCCGTCCAGCGCCACGGTCGTGTCGGTCGCGAACAGCAGCGCGCGCAGCGGCGTCGCCGCCCCGACGGGCGCCGCGGCGGCGAGCGCCAGCGCCGCGACACCCGCCGCGACGCGCCAGCCTCTTGCCGGAAGGGAACGGCCCAACGCCATGCCGTCGGCTCAGGGACAGAGCGCGACGCCGCAGATGTTGTTGCCCAGCTTGGTGCCACCCGCCACCTGGGGATTCCCGTTTCCTCCGTTGTTGCTGCTGGCGACGTTGTTGACGTAGCCCACCGAGGGGTCGCTCAGCACCATGCCCTGCTGCGCGTTCGACTGCGCCGTGTTGCCGATCAGCAGGCTGCCGGATCCGGCGCTGATGCCGTTGGTCGAGTTGCCCGTCGCGGCGCTGCTGGTCACCGTGCTGCCGGCCTCGACGGCGATGCCGGTGAGCGAGTTCTGGGCCGCGGAGCAGTTGCTGACGACGGAACCGCTCGAGGCGCGAATCCCCGCCTGGCCGTTGTTGCCCGCCGTGCAGCCGGTGATCGTGCTGTTCGTGCTGGCGAAGATGCCGTTGCTGCCGTTGACCGAGCTGACGCAGCCGCGGATGACGCTCTGGCTGCCGACGTTCATGCCGTCGGCGCCGTTCGCTTCGGTGCGAACCGATTCCAGCCGGGAGCGCCCGCCGAGCAGGATGCCGACCGAGGGGAAGCCGCGCACCACGCCGTTGACGATGCGGATGCCCTGTCGGCCGGCGCCGTCGATGCCGCTCGCCGAGCCCGTCGGGCTGCACGTGATCGGTCCGCCGGCGCAGTTCGACGGTCCCTGGATCGTGAACCCGTTGAGGTCGATGGTGACATTGTTCGTCTGGATGAGGATCGCCCCGGTGTTGGCCGGGTCGGACGCGGGAACCGTCAGGTTGCTCGTCAGCCGGTAGCTCCCCGCCTCGTTGATGCTCACCGGAAACCCCGGCGCGTCGGTGGCCACGACGCCCCCCGCCAGGGCGCGCGCCTGGTTGATCTCGATCACGCCGTCGACGGCGCGCGCGCGCTGCGCCGACGCGGCGAACCCCCCGAGCACGGTAGCGGCCAGCAGGCCGATCCGGATCACACGCTTGTCCATCGTCACCCCCGCCGCCGCGCCGCGTCGCGCCCGCGCGCCGGTGCCGACGCTTCAACCACACGCGGGCTCGACCAACAAGCAGCGCGGCGGGCAGCGACTCCGGCAGCGGCCCCACCGGTTGAGGGGACGGGCAGCGGCGTGGCAGGGAGGAGGCATGAGCGAGGCGTGGCTGAGCTTCGGGGCGCAGGCGCTCCATTACTTCCAGCGCCCGCACGGTGAGGTGCGGCGGACGCCGATCGGCGGGCCGGCGGCGTGGCGCGGTGACGAGGTGCGGCGGCGCGAGGACTGGATCGAGCCGCTCGAGCCCGGGGACGTCGCCGAGCTTCGCGCCGCCGTCGACGCCGTGCGGGCCCGCGGCCTGGCGATGGGCGACCTGCGGCGCGAGGACTTCCCGCTCCCGAGCCTCGGCGCGCGCCTGCGCGGCTGGATCGACGCGCTGCGCGATGGACGCGGCTTTCTCCTCCTGCGCGGCCTGCCGGTCGCGGAGTGGGGCGACGACGACAGCGCTCTCGCGTTCTGGGGCCTCGGCCAGCATCTCGGGCGGCCCGGCGCCCAGAACCCGCAGGGGGAGCTGCTCGGCCACGTCGTCGACACCGGCGAGGATGCGGCCAATCCGTTCGTGCGCCGCTACCGCACCGCGGCCGACATCGCCTATCACTGCGACCTCGCCGACGTCGTCGGCCTGCTCTGCCTGCGCCAGGCGCGGCGCGGCGGTGCCAGCCGCATCGTCAGCTCGGTCACCGTCTACGACGAGCTGCTGCGCCGCCGGCCGGACCTCGTCGACCGCCTCTACGAGCCGTTTCCGCTCGACACCCGCGACGAAGCGCGGGCCGGTGGGCCGGCCTGGATCCCGGTTCCCCCCTGCCGCCATGCCGGTGGCCGCCTGCGCACGTTCTACCACAGCGACTACTTCCGCTCGGTCGAACGGCACGCGGACGCGCCGCGCTTCACCGCCGCGGAGCGCGAGCTGATGGACCTGTACGAGGCGATCGCCGGCGATCCGGCCCTCTACCTCGACATGGCGCTGCGGCCGGGCGACATCCAGCTCATCTCCAACCACACGATCCTGCACGCCCGCACCGCGTACGAGGACGAACCGGACCACCGGCGCCACCTGCTGCGCCTGTGGCTGTCGCTGGAGTGAGCGCCGTGTCCGACCGCCTCGGCGTGGCGCTGATCGGCTGCGGCCGCATCGCCGATCTGCAGGTGCTGGGCTACCGCGATCATCCGCGGGCCCGCCTGGTGGCGGTGTGCGATCGCGACGCCGAGCTCGCCCACCGGCGACAGGCGGAGTGGTCGGCGGCGCGCGCCTACACCGCGATCGACGACGTCCTCGCCGATCCGCGCGTGGACGCCGTCGACATCGCCCTGCCGCACCAGCTCCACCGCGCGGTCGCCATCGCGGCGCTGCGCGCCGGCAAGCACGTGTCGCTGCAGAAGCCGCCGACCCACACCCTCGGCGAGCTCGCGGCGATCGCCGCGGCGGCGCGGGCGGCCGGGCGCACGCTGCGGGTGTTCGAGAACTTCATGTACTACCCGCCGCACGAGAAGGCGCGCCAGCTCGTGCGCGACGGCGCCATCGGCGAACCGCTGTCGGTGCGCCTGACGACGGCCGCCGGCCGGCCGAGCGATGGCTGGGCGGTGCCGGCGAGCGCGCAGACGTGGCGCATGGATCCGGCGCGCTGCGGCGGCGGGCCGACCTTCTTCGACCACGGCTACCACTGCTTCAACATGGGCCGCTTCTTCATCGCCGAACCGGTGGAGCGGGTGCACGCCTGGATCCACGTCAATCGCTTCGGCGACCGCGCCTTCTACGATGGCCCGGGCTTCGTCTCCTGGAAGTACGCCGGGGTGCCGAAATTCGGCAGTTGGGAGGTCATCGCCTCGCTCGGCCTGCGCGTCCGCTCGCGCTACTACGCGAGCGACGACCGGATGGA
Organism: bacterium; assembly: GCA_019637795.1. Classification (NCBI taxonomy): domain Bacteria; species bacterium. The sequence continues at coordinate 259,107 of JAHBUY010000007.1, forward strand.
GATCCACGGCAGCGAGGGGATCATCTGGGTCAATCGCTGCACCGGCGCGCTCCTCGAGGAGCCCGCGCTGGTCCTCTACCGCGACGGCGAGACGCGCGCCTGGCACGACCTCGCGACCGACTGGGCCGAGAGCTTCCGCCGCGGCGGCCACGACTTCGTCGATGCCATTCTCGACGGCCGCCAACCGGCCCAGGACGCGGACGAGGCGGCGGAGACCCTCCGCTTCGCCATCGCCGCCCATGTCTCGGCGGCCGAGGGGCGCGAGGTCGCGCTCGCCGACGTGACGTCCGACACGCGCGCGCCGCTCCCCGCTGCGTGAGAGCGGCGCGCGCGCCGGTCGGCTCGCGCGCGAACAGCGCGCCGTCAGTCCGCGACGCCGTTGGCCGCGCCGGCGACGCACAGGTCGGCGACGTTCTGGGTCGCCGCCGTGACGTTGGTCCAGGTGTTCGCCGAGCCGGCGGTGCCGGTGCCGGACGTGTCGTCGTGGCAGTCGTGGTTGAAACTGCCCGAAATGGTGTTGCGCGCGATCGTGTTGCCGCCGTTCGCTCCCGAGGCCGTCGGGTCGGCGATGCGGATGCCGTCGCCGCTGCCGCTCTGACCGCTGGCGGTGACCGTGTTGCGCTCGATGGTGGAGTTGATGAGCGAGGACTCGCCGGCGCTCGAGTCGGCGACGATCCCGTGCACGCCGGCCTTGTCGATCGTGTTCTTCGAGACCACGACGTTGGCGTTGGCCGTGCCGGCGTAGATCGCGGTGTTGAAGCGGATGGCGCGGGTGCCGGCATTGGTCACGGTGTTCTTGCTGATCGTCAGACCGGTATTGTTGGGGCCGACGAAGAACGACGTGCCCAGGGTCCCGTCCACCGTGTTCTTGGCGAACGTCGAGCCCACCGTGCCGAGGATGACGGCGAACGTGTCGTCCCCCTTCGACTGGTTCTTGCTGACCGTGAGCTGCTGGGTGCTGGCGCCCGGCTCCTGGTCGATGATGATCGCCGCGCCGCCGATGTTCTGGAAGAAGTAGTTCTTGCTGATCGTGGCGTCGGCCAGGCCGTAGCGGCTGCGGATGCCGGTCGCATTGGTGCGGAAGCAGTTGCCCTTCACCGCCGTCGACGTCGTGCCGCTCGAGTGCAGGTAGAGCCCGTTGGCGTTGTCGATGAAGACCACCTTCTTGAGGGAGAACCCGCTGTGGGCGGGATCGGTCCGGATGCCGACCTCGCCGGCGTTGCGGATCACCAGCCCCTGGATGCGCACGTCGTCGGCCAGGACGTCGATGCCGATGCCGCCGAGGCCGCTGACCGGCGGTGGCTCGAAGATCGCGTGCAGCGTCGGATCGGGGGCCGCCAGCGTGTCGCAGGACTTGGCCTTCGGCGCCTTGCCCTTGATGCGCAGCGTCTTGTCGATCACCACCTGACCCGAGTACACGCCCGGACAGACCTGGATCGTGTCGCCCGCCGCGGCGGCGGTCACCGCCGCCTGGATGGTGGTGTAGGCGGCCGACGCGCACTGGACGCCGTCGTCGTCCACCTTCAGGACGCTGGCCGACGCGCTACCGGCGCAGAGGGCGGCGGCGAGCAGACCACGCGCGCACCATGCGCCGCGACCCTGGCCGCGGAAACCGTTCACTGACGTCATCATCATCCTCCTGTGGGATTGCCGGAGGGCGCCCGCCGGCAGCGTTCCACGCTCCCGGCGCTCGGCCGACACGGAACCGGCACGGACCGAGCCTTCCTCGCCGCGGTTACCGTGCGCGCGCGACTCTCGTCTCCCCCCTGACGTTGGTTGCGGATGGCGCACCGTCCCACAGTCGTTCGAGTCGTGCAAACCGAGCCGGCGCCGAGCGGTGGGATCTCACTCCTTGAGCGCGCCGCCCATGACGCCGGCGATGTAGAAGCGCTGCAGGGCGAGAAACAGCAGCACCACCGGCATCACGGTCAGGACGGCGCCAGCCATCATCAGCTCGGTGTCCTGCACGTGCTCGCCGACCAGACCGGCCAGCGCCACCGGCAGCGTGTAGCGTCGGCTGTCGGTCAGCACCACCAGCGGCCAGAGGAAGTCGTTCCACGCCCCCATGAAGGTGAAGAGGCCGAGGGTGACCAGGATCGGCCGGCACCACGGCAGGACCAGCGACCAGTAGATGCGCCACTCGCTGGCGCCGTCGACGCGGGCCGCGTCGAGCAGGCTGTCCGGCATGCCGAGCGCATACTGGCGCACGAGGAAGATGCCGTAGATGCTCGCCAGGCTGGGCACGATGACGCCCCAATAGGTGTTGATCAAGCCCAGCTCCTTCAGCAGCAGGAAGAGCGGCAGCATGGCGATCTGGCCGGGGATCACCAGGGCCCCGACCAGCAGGCGGAAGAGCCGTTCGCGACCGCGGAAGCGCAGCTTGGCGAAGGCATAGCCGGCCATCGAGTTGATCAGCACGGCGCCGGCGGTCGCCAGGGTCGCGATCAGCAGGCTGTTGGCGGCGGCGCGCGACAGGTCGAGGCGCGCGAACAGGGCCTGGTACTGCGCCAGGGTCGGCGCGCTCGGCCACAGGCGGGGCGGGAGCTGGCTCGCCTCCCCGGTGGGCATGAAGGACGCCGCCAGCATCCACCACAGCGGCAGCGCCGTCAGCGCGGCGCCGAGCAGCAGGCCGAGGTGCAGCGCGAGGGATCCGACGCGGCGGCTCATGCGGCCACCGCGCGCGGCCGCGCCAGCAGCGAGACGGCGAGGATGACGGCGAAGAGCACGAAGGCGAGCGCCGCGGCGTAGCCGAGGTTCCACCAGCGAAACCCCTGCTCGTACATGTAGAGCACGACGCTGAGGGTCCGGTTCGACGGCCCGCCGCGGGTCATGATGTACGGCTCGGCGAAGAGCTGGCAGTTGCCGATCAGGGTCATCAGGGTGACGAAGAGCGTCGTCGGACGGAGCATCGGCAGGGTGATGCGGCGGAACTGCGCCCACCGCCCGGCGCCATCGACGCTCGCCGCTTCGTACAGCGATGGTCGGATGCTCTGCAGGCCGGCCATGAAGACGACCATGTTGAAGCCGAAGCCTTTCCACACCGCCAGGACGATGATCGCCGCCAGCGCCAGGCGGGGATCGCCGAGCCAGTCCCGCGGCGCGATGCCGACCAGTCCGAGGCCGTAGTTCAGCAGCCCGACGCGCGGGTGGTAGAGGTAGCGCCACACCACGGCGACGGCGACCAGGCTGGTCACCACCGGGACGAAGAAGAGGGTCCGGAAGAGCGCCGCGAGGCGCACCGCCGCGGCGGTCACGAGCAGCGCCGCGGTCAGCGAGACGGCGATCGAGAGCGGCGTCGCGACGGCGACGAAGACGGCGGTGTTGACCAGCGCCCGCCAGAACAGCGGGTCGCGTGCGAGGGCGAGGTAATTGCGGGCGCCGATGACTCGCAGGTGGTCGGGGTCGGCGACGGCATAGATGTCGAAGTCGGTGAGGCTGAGCAGCAGCGAGGCGGCGACCGGCAGGAGGAAGAATCCGGCGATCAGCAGCAGCGCTGGTGCGGCGAAGGCGATGCCGGCCCGCGCCTGCCGGGTCTCGAGCGCGGCGCTCACGATCCGTCCCCGGTGGGCGCCGCCGCCGCGGCGCCCTGTCGCAGCAACCAGCGCCGCTTCGCCAGGATGGCGTCGACCTCGCGGTCGAGCTCGGCGAGAGCCTCGTCCGGGCTGCGATCGCCGCGCACCGCCGCCTCGGCGGCGCGGCTGATGGCGGCGGCGATGCGCTCCCATTCCGGGATACGCGGCGGCGGTTCGACGTGCTGGAGCTGCGTCAAGAAGGCGGCGACCCGCGGGTCGTCGGCGAGCTGCCCGGCCGCCCAGGCCGAGGGCCGCGCCGGCAGATCACCGCTCAGCCGATGGAACGCGAGCTGCTGTTCGGCCGCCGTCAGGTAGGTGACCAGGGCCCACGCGGCGTCGGCGTGCGGCGTCCCGGCCGCGATCGCCAGGCTGGCGCCGCCGGCGATCGAGACCCCCGGCTGGCCGGCGTCGGGCCCGGGCATCGGAGCCGTGGCCCAGCTTCCCTGCAGGTGCGCCGGCAGTCGCCCGGCCAGCTCGTCGAGGTTCCACGGGCCGCTGATGAAGACGCTGAAGAAGCCGCCGGCGAAGTCCTGGTAGAGGTTGGCGATCTGTCCCTGCGCCCCGGTGGGCGCGAGATGGCGCGTGAAAAAGTCGAGGTAGAAGGCGAAGGCCGCGCGGAACTGGGCCGACTCGAAATTGCCCCACTCGGCGTCGCCGCGCAGCAGCTCGGCGCCCTGCTGCATGGCCAGGATCACCGGCGTCTGCCAGTCGTCGAGCGGCAGCAGGATCGCGTAGCCGCCGTCGGCGGCGCGCTCGAGATCGCCCAGGGCGCGCAGCCACTCCCCCCAGTCGCGCGGCACCGCCGGCCAACCGGCGGCGCGCAGGCGGTCCGAGCGGTAGAACAGCACGCGGGTATCGACGTACCAGGGCAGCGCCCAGGTGCGCCCGTCGATGCGGTTGGCGGCGGCGATGCCGGGGAACTGGTCGGTATCCGGTGTGGCGCCGAGCCGCTCGTCGAGCGGCTGGACGGCGCCCAGGGCGACCAGCTCCGGCGTCCAGGTGGTGCCGACCTGGAACACGTCCGGCATCGAGCCACCGACGAACGCGGTCAGCAGCTTCTCGTGCGCGGCGCTCCAGGGGATCTGCTGGACGCGGACGCGGATCTCGGGGTGGGCGCGTTCGAAGGCCGGCAGCAGCCGCTGCACCACCTCCCCTTCCCGGCCCATCGCCCAGAAGCGCAGCTCGGTCTGCGGCGCCCCCTCGCGCCGCGCGCAGCCGGCGACGAAGAGGAGCGCGCCCAGGGAGTAGACGACTCGCCTCGTAACTGTCATGGTCCCGACGATCGCCCGTGACGCGCCCTGGCTGCCGACCCGTTCGTGATCTGCTGATCGCACTTCGAGATCTCCGCGAATGATCCGCGTCGAGGACGCCCTCGCCCTTAGCCGCCCGTGCGGCGGGCGGCAAATCGCGCTCGTCCTGCTCCTGGGCCTCGCCCTGCTCGGGATCGCCACGCCGCGCGCCGCCGCGGCGTTCGGGTTCGAGGATGTGACGGCGAAGGCGCAGGCGCTGGCCAAGGCCTCGTATCAGGAGCCGCCGCAAGTGCCGGGTTGGCTCCGCGACCTCACCTACGACCAGTGGCGCGACATCCGCTTCCGCCGCGAGCGGGCCCTGTGGAAGGACCAGAAGCTCCCCTTCCAGGTGCAGTTCTTCCATCCCGGCCTCTATTACGACCGGCCGGTCGCCATCAACGTCGTCAGCGACGGCGGGGTGAAGCCCGTGGCGTTCTCGCCCAACGACTTCGACTACGGCCGCAACGAGTTCGCCAGCCGCGTGCCGCAGAACCTCGGCTACGCCGGCTTCCGGGTCCACGCGCCGATCAAGAAACCCAACTACTACGACGAGGTCATCGTCTTCCTCGGCGCCTCGTACTTCCGCGCCGTCGGCAAGAACGAGGTCTTCGGCATGTCGGCGCGCGCCCTGGCGGTGGACACGGCGCTCTCGTCCGGCGAGGAGTTCCCGTACTTCCGCGAATTCTGGCTGGTGACGCCGAAGCCCAAGGACACCAAGCTGACGATCTACGCGCTGCTCGACAGTCCGAGCATCGCCGGCGCCTATCAGTTCGTGGTCGACCCGGGCGACCCGACGACCGTGGCGGTCGCCGCCCGCCTCTTCCCGCGGCGCAAGATCGAGAAGCTCGGCATCGCGCCGCTCACCACCATGTTCTTCGTCGGCGAGAACAGCCAACGCACCTACGAGGACTTCCGCCCCGAGGTGCACGACTCCGACGGCCTGCTCATCAATTTCAACAGCGGCGAGTGGCTCTGGCGGCCGCTCGACAATCCCCGCACCCTGCAGGTGAGCAGCTTCCGCACCGCGCACCCACTCGGCTTCGGGCTGCTGCAGCGCGACCGCAACTTCGATCACTACCAGGACCTCGAGACCCGTCCCGAGCTGCGGCCGAGCACCTGGGTGGCGCCGCAGGGCGACTGGGGCCAGGGCAGCGTCGAGCTGGTCGAGATCCCCACCAAGGCCGACATCAACGACAACGTGGTCGCCTTCTGGGTGCCCAGCAAACCGCCCGAGCCGGGCCAGATGGGGTCGTACGCCTATACGCTCTACTGGTACACGGACCTGCCGAGCATCTCGCCGAGCGGCCGCGTCGTCGCCACCCGTCGCGACCGCGGCACGGCGGACAATGCCTACCGCTTCGTCATCGACTTCGCCGGCAAGAAACTCGAATCGCTGCCCGAGGACACCGTGCTGCGCGGCGTCGTGACCATCGCCTCGGGCGACGACACCGCCGAGCTGCTCGACCAGCAGGTGGTGAAGAACCCGGTGACCGGCGGCTGGCGCCTCACCTTCCAGATCCGCCCCCTCAAGAGCGATCCGGTGGAGCTCCGGGCCTTCCTCGACCAGGGCGGCAACTCCCTCACCGAGACCTGGTCGGACGTCATCCACCCATGAGCGAGCACGCCGCGGCATCGTTCGGCGGCGGCGCGCCGGCGCCGCCGGGGGTCCCCTCCGATCGGCTGCTGCAGGACTGGAAGCTGGCCCGCCAGCGGGCCCTCACCTACCTCGAGGCCCTGCAGGTGCCGGAGGCCGACCGCGCCGCGCTGGCGAGCGCCGCCGTCGAACGGGCCCTGCATTCGCCCGCATGGGGCGCCGACGGCGATGCCATCGCCATGACCCTGCGCGCCCTGCGCGAGATCCTCGTCGAGCGCGAGACGCCGGATGCCGGCGCCGCGGCCGCCCATCTCGATCCCTTCGTCGCCTGGCGCCTGCGCCAGCTCACCACGCGACCCGCCGGCCGCCTGCCGCTGTGCCAGGGACGGCTGTGGTCGATGCCGCGCATCACCCGCCGCCGCATGGTGCCGGAATGGATCGAGCGCCGCTTCGTGCGCCGCATCGTCACCCGCCTCTTCCGCGGCCGGCGCCCCTCGCCGCCGGGCGCCGCGCACACCCACCGCGAGCTGCGCCAGCAACGCCGCCAACTGCCGTGGATCGGCGAGGCGCGGCGCCGCCGGGTGCTGCTGATCTTCCTGGTGTGGCTGCCGACCGTGGTCGCCAGCGGCTTCATGGCGAGCGTCCTGCCGCACCAGGGACGGTCGTGGATCGAGCTCGCGATCGTCACCTTCTTCGGCGCCCTCTTCGGCTGGATCTCGATCGGCTTCTGGACCGCGGTGTTCGGCTTCTTCACCCTGCTCCGCAAACGCCGCCGCTTCGCCATCACCAACCTGCCGGAGCTACCGGCCGACTTCGCGCCCGGCGGCCGCACCGCGATCTGCATGCCGATCTGCGAGGAACCGGTCGACCGCGTCTTCGCCGGCCTACGCGCCATCCGCGAGTCGCTGGCGCGCACCGGCGCCATCGGCCAGTTCGACATCTTCATCCTCAGCGACAGCAACACCCCCGACACCATCGTCGCCGAGGAGGCGGCGTGGGCGGAATGGTGCCGCGAGGTCGACGGGTTCGGCAGCATCTTCTACCGCCGTCGCCGCGTGCGGGTGCGGCGCAAGAGCGGCAACGTCGCCGACTTCTGCCGCCGCTGGGGCGCCCAGTACCGCTACATGATCATGCTCGACGCGGACAGCATCATGGCCGGCAGCACGCTCCTGCGCCTGGTGCACCTGATGGAGCAGCGGCCGGACGCCGGCATGATCCAGACCGCGCCGAGCGCCGTGAACCGCCGCTCGCTGTTCGCCCGCGTGCAGCAGTTCTCCAGCCGCGTCTACGGGCCGATGTTCGCCGCCGGCCTGCACTTCTGGCAGCTCGGCGACGGCCAGTACTGGGGCCACAACACCATCATCCGCATCGCTCCGTTCATGGCGCACTGCGCCCTGCCCAAACTGCCGGGGAAGCCGCCGCTCGGCGGCGAGATCCTCAGCCACGACTTCGTCGAGGCGGCGCTGATGGGCCGCGCCGGCTGGACGCTCTGGCTCGCCTACGACCTCGGCGGCAGTTGGGAAGAGGTGCCGTCGACCCTGCTCGAGGAGATGGGGCGCGATCGCCGCTGGTGCCAGGGCAACCTGCAGCACCTGCGCCTGCTCTTCACCGAGGGGCTCTTCGGCGCCCACCGCGCCCTCTTCGTCAACGGCGTGCTCTCGTACGTCTCGGCGCTGCTGTGGTTCACCTTCCTCGTCCTCAGCACGGTCGCCGCGATCCTCGAGGTGGTGCGCGTTCCCGACTACTTCCCGCACGGTCCCAGTCTCTTCCCCGAGTGGCCGGTGTGGCGGCCCGACTGGGCGCTGGCCCTGCTGTCGGTGACCGGGATCATCCTGTTCCTGCCCAAGGTGCTGAGCGTCCTGCTGCTGGTGTTCCACGAGCGCAACGCGCGCGCGTTCGGCGGCGCGGCCCGCCTCACCCTGAGCGTGCTGCTGGAGATCATCCTGTCGAGCCTGCTGGCGCCGATCCGGATGACCTTCCACAGTCGCTTCGTGGTGCAGAACCTGCTCGGCCGCACCGTGACGTGGCGTTCGCAGGGGCGCGAGGACGCCGAGACCCGCTGGCTCGAGGCGATCCGCCACCACGGCTTCGACACCCTCTTCGCCAGCGCCTGGGGCATCAGCCTCTACTGGCTCAACCCGGACTACTTCTGGTGGGTGACGCCGATCATCGGCGCGCTCATCCTCTCGATCCCGACGTCGGTGCTGGCCAGCCGCATCGGGCTGGGCGATCGGGCCCGCGCCTGGCGGCTGTTCCTCATCCCCGAGGAGGCGGATCCCCCGCGCGAGCTGCGCAGCCTCGGCGAGCGCCTGGCGGTGGAGGAGAAGGCGGAGGCCGCGCGGCCGGCGGTCGAGAACGACGGCGTCGTCCGCGTCGCCGCCGATCCCCTGGTCAACGCCCTGCACCGCGCCCTGCTCGGGGCGCCGCGTCGCCTGGCGCCGGCGATCCGCGACGCCCACCACGCCCTGGTCGACCGTCTCATCGCCGAGGGGCCGGACACGCTGACGGCGCGCGAGCGCCGCCAGCTCCTCACCGATCCGCTGCTCATCGATCAACTGCACGAGCGCGTCTGGACCCTTCCCGACCGCGAGCGCGCCGCGCGCTGGGGCCGCCCGGCCGGCCCGCGCGCCACCTGAGCCCCGTGCCGGCCCGCGCGCCGCTGCCCTCCGCGTCGCACGTCCGGTGGGTGGGAAACCCGCCCGGCGCGCCGCCGTACCGCGCCGGCGCCCGCTGGTCGGCGACGACAGCGCCCGCGGCGGCGCCCGGCACGGGGCGACGCCGGCGGTGAGCCCGTCCTCGTCGAGCGAACGGCGGCAGCGGCGGGCCGAACGCCGCGCCCGCGACCGCCGGGCCCTGATCGCCGTGACGACGCTCGGCGTGATGGTGACCATGGGCGGTCTCGCCCTGCTGGTCAGCGTCGCCCGCACCCTCTTCACCCTGGCGCCGCCGCCACCGCGCAGCACCGCCCTGCCGATCGACCGCGGCTGCGCCCCGGGCGAGCTGCTGTCGCTCGATTCCTGGACGCTGGCGCGGGTCCGCCGCCCCCCCGTGTCGACGCCGCGCAAGCTGCTGTGGGAGCGCGAGCTGGGCGAGAGCGCGCGCGTGCAGGCGGCGCTGCGCGCCCGTCTCAACGGCTGGCCGGCGCGCCTGGTGGTGCCCGCCAGCGCGCTGCCGCGCGACCGCCGCGCCTTCGCCGAGCGCCTGGCGCGCGACACCTGGCGCGGGCTCGACGCGCTCACCGATCGCGCCACCGGCCTGCCCCTCGACACCGTGACGTTCACGGCCGGCAAGGGGCCCCCGGCGGCGGCGCGCATCGGCGACTACACCAACGTCACCAACATCGGGCTCCAGATGGCCGACATCGTCGGCGCCTACGAGCTCGGCCTCATCGACGATCGCGGCGCGCGCGGGCGCCTCGGGCGCATCCTCGATACGCTCGACCGCCTGGAGACCGACAACGGGTTCTTCTTCAACTACTACGACACCACCTCGCTCGAGCGCACCAGCCACTTCGTCTCGTTCGTCGACTCGGCCTGGCTGCTCACCGGCCTGATGACCGCGCGCATGACCTTTCCCGAGCTGTACGAGCGCTGCACGGCGCTCATCGAACAGATGGACTTCAGCGTCCTCTACGACCGCGGCGCCGATCTCGTCTCGCACGGCTACTACGTCGAGCCACGGGCACCGTCGCGCTACCACTATGGCGTGCTCTACACCGAGGCCCGCCTCGGGGCGCTGATCGGCATCGGCAAGGGGCAGTTCCCGGAGAAGGCCTGGTTCAACATGACCCGCACCTTCCCGGCCGACTGCTTCTGGCAGACGCAGGCACCGCGCGACGTCCGCACCCAGGAGATCCGCGGCTACGCGGTCACGGGCGGCCACTACCGCTGGCGCGGAGTGAAGTTCGTGCCCTCCTGGGGCGGCAGCATGTTCGAGGCCCTGATGCCGACCATCGTCCTCGACGAGATGGCCGCGGCGCCGCGCAGCCTCGGCCGCAACGGCCTGGCGCACGCCGTGGTACAGGCGCGCTTCGCCCGCCGTGCCCTGGGCCTGCCGGTGTGGGGACTGTCGCCGAGCGCGACCCCGGGCGGCGATGCCTACGGCGAGTACGGCGTGCGTCCGCTCGGCTCGTTCGGCTACGCCCCCGGGCCGGTGACGCCGCACGCCTCCGCGCTCGCCCTGGCGGTGATTCCGCACGCCGCGATGCGCAACCTCGAGATCCTCGCCAACCGCTATCCCCGACTGTACGGCGACTTCGGCTTCTACGACGCGGTGGATGCGTCGACCGGCGCGGTCGCGTACAAGTACCTGGCGCTCGACCAGTCGATGCTCTTCCTGGCCCTCGTCAATCATCTCGCCGACCACGCCGTGCAGCGCCGCTTCGCCTCCGACCCGATCATGGTCCGCGCCCTGCCGGTGATCCGCGAGGAGCGCTTCTTCGAGTGACGCGCGAGCGATGGCGAGCGTTCGTTTCGAAGCGGTCGGCAAGCGGTATCCGAACGGCGTCGTGGGGATCGACGACGTGTCGTTCCACGTCGACGACGGCGAGCTCCTCGTCCTGGTCGGGCCGTCCGGGTGCGGCAAGAGCACGCTGCTGCGCCTGCTCGCCGGGCTGGAGTCGGCGACCGCCGGGCGGATCCTGATCGGCGACCGGGTGGTCAACGACCTGGCGCCGCAGGCGCGCAACGTGGCGATGGTCTTCCAGGACTACGCCCTCTACCCGTTCCTCACCGTGCGCCGGAATCTCGCCTTTCCGCTCGAGATGCGGCGGCTCGACCGCGCCAGCATCGCGGCGCGGGTCGCCCGCGTCGCCGCGATGCTGGACCTCGAGGCCCTCCTCGACCGCCTGCCGCGCCAGCTCTCCGGCGGCGAGCGGCAGCGGGTCGCCATGGGCCGCGCCCTGGTGCGCGAGCCGAGCGTCTCGCTGCTCGACGAGCCGCTCTCCAACCTCGACGCCAAGCTGCGGGTCGAGGTGCGGGCGGAGATCGCCGACCTGCAGGCGCGCACCGGCACCACCATGCTCTACGTCACGCACGATCAGACGGAGGCGATGACCCTCGGCCGCCGCATCGCCGTCCTCGACCGCGGCCGCGTGCAGCAGGTCGCGACGCCGCGCGAGCTCTACGAACGACCGGCCAACGCCTTCGTCGCCGGGTTCATCGGCAGCCCGCCGATGAACCTGCTGCCGGCGAGCGCGGCCGCCGACGGCGATGTCGTGCTCCTCAGCATCGCCGGCCAGTCGCTGCGCCTCGCCAACCCCTCGCTGGCGCGCGCCGTCGCCGCCCACCGCGGGTCGGTATGCAGCGCCGGCGTTCGCCCCGAGGACTGGCAGCTCGCCGGCGACGGGATGGCGGCGCGCGTCGAGCAGGTCGAGTTCCTCGGCCACGAGACGCTCCTCCACGCCCGCGCCGGCGACCAGCGCCTGGTGGTCCGCCTGCCCGGGGCCTTCGCCACGAACGCGGGCGATCACCTGCGCCTGACGGCCGCCAACGTCCACCTGTTCGACGACGCCCGCCGCCGCGTCGGATAGCGCCGGCCGAGGCTCCGGCCGCGATCCCACTGGCCGGCGGCGGAGTGGCGCCGAGCGGTTGGCCCGGCGGTCACCGGTTGGTGCCGCCGCAGGCGTCAGCCGAGCGCCACCCGGACGAGGTGTTCGGCGCCGTCGCGCAGCAGGGCGACGCGGCCGATGCCGGCGTCGATCCGGCCGGGGACGCCGTCGAGCGTGATGGCGGTCACGGCGGCGGCGCGCTGGTGCGGATTCTCGACCGCGACGGTGTAGCGCGTCGCGCCGTCGTGCAGGCGCAGCGCGACCTCGAAGCCCGGCCAGGCGTCGGGGATGCGCGGGTCGATGGCGAGCGTCGTGCCCGCTTCGACGCGGACGCCGAGGAGCCGCTCGACGGCGATGCGGTACATCCAGCCGGCCGACCCGGTGTACCAGGTCCAGCCGCCGCGCCCGAGGTGCGGGTCGACGCCGTAGATGTCGGCGACGACCACGTATGGTTCCACCTGGTAGACGGCGAGCCGCGCGGCGCTGCCGCCGTGGGTCACCGGGCTGAGCATCTCCAGGAGCGCGGCGGCGCGATCGCGCCGACCGAGCATGGCGAAAGCCTGTACCGCCCACATGGCGCCGTGCGTGTACTGGCCGCCGTTCTCGCGGATCCCCGGCACGTAGCCCTTGATGTAGCCGGGGTCGTGGGCGCCGCGGTCGAAGGGCGGGGTGAGCAGGCGGATCAGGCCGCCGCGCTCGTCGACGAGCTGGCGCTCGAGCGCTTCCATCGCCTGCGCCGCCCGTTCCGTCCGCGCCGCGCCCGAGATCACCGCCCAGGCCTGGGCGATGGCGTCGATGCGGCACTCGTCGCTGGCGACCGAGCCGAGCGGCGTGCCGTCGTCGTAGTAGGCGCGCCGGTACCACTCGCCGTCCCAGGCGTTGCTCTCGATCGCCGCGCCGAGCGCCCGGCGGTGCGCCGCGTAGCGCTCGGCGCGGCCGTGGTCGCCGCGCTCGGCGCAGTAGGGCGCGAAGGCGCCGAGCACGTCGTAGAGGAAGAAGGCCACCCAGACGCTCTCGCCGCGCCCGGCGCGCCCGACCCGGTTCATGCCGTCGTTCCAATCGCCGGTGCCCATCAGCGGCAGGCCGTGCGCTCCGGTGGTCAACGAGCGGTCGATGGCGCGGCAGCAGTGCTCGTAGAGGTCGGTGCGCTCGCTGGCGATCGCGGGCTGGAAGTAGGATTCGTCCTCGCCCGGGGCCAGCAGCCGTCCCTCGACGTAGCCCGCCAGCTCGTGCAGCACCGCGTGATCGCCGGTGGCGTCGATGTAGGCCGCGGTGACGAACGGCAGCCACAGCAGGTCGTCCGAGAAGCGGGTGCGGATGCCGCGGGCGAGCGGCGGGTGCCACCAGTGGAGCACGTCGCCCTCGACGAACTGGTGCGCCGCGTGCAGCAGGATCTGCTGGCGCGTGAGCTCCGGGCGCGCCAGCAGCAGCGCGGCCGCGTCCTGCAACTGGTCGCGGAAGCCGAAGGCGCCGCCCGATTGGTAGAGCGCGGTGCGTCCCCAGATGCGGCAGCTCACCACCTGGTAGAGCAGCCAGCCGTTCACCATCACGTCGATCGCCGGCGCCGGGGTGCGGATCCGCACCGCGCCGACCAGTCCGCGCCAGAAGGCGCGCACCGCCGACAGGGCATCCTCCACGACCCCGCCATCGGCATAGCGGCGCACCAGCTCGCGCACCCGGTCGCGGCCGACCGCCTCGCCGAGCAGGAAGATCCATTCCACCGTGGCGCCGGCCGGCACCTCGACCGCCGCCAGCAGCGCGAAGCACGGGTCGAGCCCAGCGCCGACGGTGCCGTCGAGCGCCGCGGCGCGCAGCGCCAGCGGCGCGGCGGGGCTGCCGTTGCGGCCGAGGAAGGCGGTGCGGTCGGTGGTGGCGCTGCGCGCGCCGCCGGCCGGGGGATGCACCGCGGCGAACGCCTCGCCGTCGGCGAACTCGTCGGCGAGGAGGTTGCGCGCCAGGAGCGCGCCGCTGGCGCGGTCGCCGGCGGTCACCAGCAGGCGGGCGCTGTCGCGCGGCGTGACCCCGAGCACGAGCCGGGCGTACGCCGCGGCGGCCAGGCGGCGGGGCGCGCCGCCGGTATTGGTGACGCGCAGGCGGGTGATCTTCACCGGATCGTGCCGGGGCACGAACTGCACCACCTCCTGCGCCAGGCCGTGGCTCTCGCTGCGCCAGCGCGTGTAGCCGAATCCGTGGCGCACCTCGTGGCGGGCGCCGGGCGCCGGGCACGGCCCGGGTTGCGGCGACCAGACATCCCCGGAGGCCTCGTCGCGCAGATAGAGCGCCTCGCTGTGGGGGTCGCTGATCGGGTCGTTCCCCCACGCGGTGGTGCGGTGCTCACGACTGTTGCGGCTCCACGTGTAGCCGGCGCCGCTCTCGCTGGCGAGGAAGCCGGTGTGCTCGTTGGCGACGACGTTGATCCAGGCCAGTGGCGGGCGTTCCGCGGCGCCGCCGCCGACGCGGATGACGTATTCGTCGCCCTCCGGGCTGAAGCCGCCGATGCCGTTGTCGAAATGGCCCGGCGATGCCGCCGCGCCCGGCGTCGGGCGCGGCGGCGCGCTGGCGGCCGGCGCCGCCGGCGGCGCGGCGGCGCCCCAGCGCAGGCGCGGCGGCGCGCCCGTGCTGACCACGGACGCCCACGCCAGCGCGACATCGAGGTCGGCCGCGGCCAGCGCGCCGCGCGCCCGGACGACGACGCCGGGCGTCTGCTGCGCCGCCGCCTGTTCCGCCGCCTGCGCCGCCGCGGCGCTGTCGGTCACCAGCAGCAGGTCGATGCCGAGACCGAGGGCGTGCCAGTAGGCGTGCGCGCCCAGCATCGCCTGCAGGTGCTTCTCCGCCGCGGCGCCGATGCCGACGGCCAACGGTCGACCGCCGAGCGCCATCGCCCAGATCTGCGACAGGGCGCCCCGCGCGCGGCGCAGCACGGCGTCGGGGGCGCGCAGCCTCGGATGCTGGTAGAGCAACGCCGCCGCCAGCTCCTGCAGCTCCGCCCCCTTCGCCGGCGCCAGACCGAGATGGGCGCAGCGCTCCCGCTCGGCCGCCGCCGCCGCCGCGGTCGCGCGGTCCCGGCGCTGGCGCGGCGCCCCGGCGGCCAGGAGGGCGAGCAGGGCGTCGCGCTGCGACGCCGCGGCGAGCAGCAGGTCGCGTTGCAGTGTGGCGCCGGGCGGCAAGACCACCACCTCGCGCAGGGCGAAGGCCGGATCGAGCACGCTGCCGACCGTCCCCGACAACGCCGCGCCGCTGGCGCCGGCGAGGGGCGCGGCCGCGCTGCGGTTGCGGCCGAGGAAGCGGGCGCGATCGGTCTCGACGCTGTAGGCGCCCCCGTCCGGCCAGCTCAGGCCCATCAGCGGCGGATGCTCGCCGGCGGCGCGGGGGCGGCGCCGCGCCAGCAGCAGGCGGCGCTCCGCCAGGTGTTCGGTTTCGACGAACAGCTTCGAGAACGCGGGATGCGCGGCATGCGCCGACGCCTGGTTGAGCACGAGCGGCGCGTACACGGTGACGGCGAGGCGGCGCGCGCGGGGCGAGTCGTTGCGCAGCACGAGGCGGCGCAGCTCGCCATCGAGGTCGGGCCAGACGCAGGTGGTCAGCGCGGCCGTGACGGCGTGCTGCCGGCGTTCGATCGCCACCACGCCGTCGTCCGCCATGGCGGCGTAGGCGTCGGCGCCGGCGAGGCCCATCGGCTGCGCGCCGACGCTCCACGTGGCGCCGTCGTCGAGGTCGTGGAGGTAGATGAAGAGCCCGTCGCCGTCCTCGGTGCGGTCGCCCTCCCACGCCGTCAGCAGCGTGTCGCCCCAGGACGAGTAGCCGGTGCCGGCGCCGCTGAGCAGCACGTGATAGCGGCCGTTCGACAGCACGCGGGCGCGCGGCGTCGGGTCGTGGAGTTGGGCGATGTCGGTGCTCGCCACCGGCCGCCTCAGTATTCCAGCACGACGTCGGCCGGCAGGGCGCGGACGATCGCGCGCCCATCCCGGATCTCAGCCGGCTGGCCGTTCACGGTCGCCCGGCGCAGCGGCGCCGGCAGCGGCGGATCGAGCACCAGACCGCCGCGCGGCCCCTCGAGCTCGCCGCTGATCTGCAGGCGCGTCCGCCCCTCGCCGTCGGCGCGCACCGTGTAGCTCAGCACGCCGTCGCGCGTCGGCAGGCGCTTCGCCCCGACGCCGCCGTCGCGCTCCACCCACTGACGCGGCAGGCCGGCGGCGAGGACCAGGGCGTCGTCGTCCTCGCGCTCGTAGACGAACATCGTCCGCACCGACTCGATGAAGCCGGCGCCGACCCAGGTGTGCGGCATGTCACCGATGAACTTGGGCGCCGCCGGATCGCGCCACACCACCTCGGCCCATTCGTTCCAGGCCGCCGGGCGGCGCCCCGCCATCAACAGCTCGAGCGCCTGCAACGCCTGGTCGCGATGGCCGAGGCGAATGAGCACGCCGACGTTGCGCAGCTCGTACGGGGCGTAGGCGTCCCAGGCCACCGTCTCGTCGCGCCGGCCGATCAGCTCGTCGTAGTAGCGCTGGAAGGTCCGTTCGAGCGCGGCCGCCGGCAGACGCGCCTGCTCGCCGACGGTCACCAGCGCCACCGAGGTCGAGCTCGGGTCGAAGTCGCCGAGATCCGCCGAGGCGGGGATGAAGTCGAGGCGCTTCTCCGCGATGACCCGCTCGATCGAGGCGTGCAGGTCGCGCTGCAGGCCGTCGCGCAGGGTGGTCGCGCGCAGCGCCTGCGCCGGGTCGTCCATCACCGTCGCCAGGAAGACGGCGTCCTTCAACCCGCGCAGGGCGTAGAAGTCGTCCCAGTAGGAGTGGACCGGATGCGCGGCGTAGCCCTCGTGGCTGATCGACTCCGGCAGCAGCCCGTAGAACGCCCGCCGGTCGCCCTGCTGGTACTCCGGCGTCAGGCGCTGGGCGCGCAGGCGTTCGAGGTAGTCGATGGCGCGGATCGCGTTCGGCCACAGGCGCTGCACCATGCCGACGTCGCGCGTGTAGCGGTAGTACTCGGCGAGGCAGTAGAGGAACTGGCCGTTGCTGTCGTGCTCGGGCAGCGGATCGGGCCCGTGGCGGTCGATGGCGCAGGGGATCTTGCCGTCGGGGTACTGGAAGCCGGCGTACCACGGCAGGAGGTCGCGCACTGGACCGGGAATGCCCATCTGCAGCAGCGCCGCCGAGGTCATGGCGGAGTCGCGGATCCACGAGCGCGCGTAGGTGCGCGAGCCGGGCTGGATGGCCGGACCGTCGCGATTGATCAGGATGTAGGCGAGCGTGCTCTTCACCGTGTCGACCAGCGGACGCGCGTCCTCCGGGACGTCCAGCTCGACGGGACCGAGCGCCTGCTGCCACGAGGCGATGGTGCGGGCGAGCGCCGCCTCGACGTGCGCCGCGGCGGTGGCCGGGGTGACGTCGGCGAGGTCGTGCTCGGAGCCGCTGTACGGCACCGCCAGCAGCACCTCCTGGCTGCCGTTGGGCGGCAGGCGCAGATCGTACTGGAGGGCGGCGGAGGCATAGCCGATCGGGTCCGTGACCTGGCGGCGCGCCGGTACCCGGCCGCCGAGCAGGAGCTCGCCGATCTGCGCCTCGTCGAAGGTGGTGGCGCCGGCCTGCGTGGCGGGGGTCAGGGAGACCACCGGCGTGCGATGGTTCACCCAGACGGTGCGGCCGTCGATGCTCAGATCGTGGATCTGGGTGACGCCGCCGATCATGTTCAGCGTCTGCCACGGCGGCAGCACCTGGAACGGGCGCACGGCGACGAACAGCGTCGCATCGCGCGCCGTGTCGCTGGCGTTGCTGACCCGGTAGCGGGCGTAGAGCACCGACGACCCCGGCTTGCCGGCGACGAAGGCGGTGGTGGCGAGGGTCAGCGGCGCCGCCTCCCAGGTGACGGTCGGGATCGGCAGGGAGCCGTCGGCCAGCGACTGGGTGATGCGGACGTCGTTCCAGGTGATCAGACGGCCGTCGCTCCACAGGAACGGCTCGAGCGAGAAGGAGCCGCGGTCCACCTCGAGCATCCCCTCCTCGTTCATCGCCGCCTTCTTGCGGTCGCCGTCGGCCCCGAGCACGGTCCAGTACGACTGCACGCCGCCGAAGTACTTCGGGTAGGTGCCGGCCGGCGCCTCGCGCGCCATGGCGGTGAAGAACGCGTTCGGCGACGCGGCGAGCTCGAGCGGCAGCAGGCTGACGCGGCGGATGGCGAAGCCCTCGCCGCGGCTGCTCTCCTGCAGCGCCAGGCGGACGTAGCGCGACTCGCCGTCGGGCAGGTAGACGTAATCGCGGCCGCCGTTGCCGTGGGTGCTGCGAAAGGCGGAGGTCCAGGACGAGCCGTCCTCCGACGTCAGCACCTCGTAGACGACGGCATAGTCGTCGGGATCCCAGTCGATGACCAGGCCGCCGTACTCGCGCACCTGGCCGAAGTCGAGCATCAGCCACTGCTCCGGTCCGAGGACGCCGCTGCGCCAGCGCGTGTAGGGATCGGCGTCGAGGACGCGCTCCGGCGTCTCGTCGGCGGCGGAGGTCGAGGCGGTGACGCGCATCGGCCCCGGGGTGCGGGTCGGCAGCACGCGGGTCTGCAGGCCGAGCTCGTCGATCCACACCGAGCCGCTGTCGCCGGCGCTGGCGGTGACGGCAAACTCGATGGCGGCGATGTCGCGCGGCGGGCCGCCGCTGAGCGGTCCCCAGGCGAACTCGATGCGCGGCTTCTTGATGCGCATCGCCCGCCAGCGCTCCGGCAGCGTGACGTCGCGCTCGCGGTACCACCAGACGTTGCGGTCGGTCTTGTCGATCAGCTTGAGCTCGAAGTCGATCGGCGGCCCGACCGCCCGGGTGTGCAGGGTGAAGGCGTAGTTCGCTGGCAGGTCGAGGGCGAACGACTTGCGCACCAGGACGTGGCCGCCGATCGGGAACCGGTAGTCGATGCGCATCGCCTGGCCGGCGACGCCGCGGTCGCGCGCCAGCTCGACCTGGGCGCCATCGGTGCCGATCGCCGTCCAGCCGTCGAGGGTCTCGAAGTCGTCGAGGACCGTCTCAGCGAGGATCAGTTGGCTCTTCATCACCATCACCAACGCCACGATGACGCAGCGGGCCAGGTGGCGCACGGTCGGCATCCTCCACGACGTTCCCTGTTCTGGCATACGACATCGGGGGATGCCACCGGCGCGCGGCCGACCATGGGCGGTCCCGCGCTGGCGTGGTACACGCATCGCGATGTCCGCCGCCCTCGACCGCCGCCTGCCGCTCGCCCACCTGCCGACGCCGCTGGTGGCGCTCGATCGCCTCGGCGCGGCGCTCGGCATGGCGCCGGGGCGCCTCTTCGCCAAGCTCGACGACAGCACCGGCCTCGCGGCCGGCGGCAACAAGGTGCGCAAGCTCGAGTACCTGTGCGCCGCGGCGCGGGCGCAGGGCTGCGACACGTTGGTCACCGGCGGCGGGGCCCAGAGCAACCACGCCCGGCTCACCGCCGCGGCGGCGCGCCGGCTCGGTCTGGAGTGCACGCTGGTGCTCGGCGGCCAGCCGCCGCCGCTGCCGGTCGGCAACCTGCTGCTCGACCACCTGCTCGGCGCCGACCTGCGCTGGGTCGACGCCTATGACTTCGCCGCCATCGAACGGGCGATCGACGCCGCGGCCGACGCGCTGGCGGCCGCCGGTCGCCGACCGTACCGCATCCCGATCGGCGGCTCGACGCCGCTCGGCGCGCTCGGCTACGTGCGCTGCGCCATCGAGCTGCTGGCGCAGGCGCCGCGCGCCACGCTGGTGGTCGTCGCCTGCGGATCGGGCGGCACGCATGCCGGGCTCGCCGCCGGGCTCGGCGAGCATCGCCGCGTGCTCGGCATCGACGTCGGCGCTCGCCCGGGCCTGGCGGCGCACGTGGAAGAGCTGGCGACCGCCACCGCGGCGCTCGCCGCGCTGCCGCCGCCGGACGGCGCGGCGCAGGTCGACGCGACGCAGGTCGGCCCCGGCTACGCCGCGCCCACCGACGCCTGCCGCGAGGCGATCGCCATGGCGGCCCGTCTCGAGGGCCTGGTGCTCGATCCCGTCTACACGGGCAAGGCGATGGCCGGTCTGATCGCCGCCCGCCGCGCCGGTCGCATCGCCGCCGACGCGCCGGTGGTGTTCGTGCACACCGGCGGCCTCCCCGGCCTGTTCACGCCGAGCGCGAGCGCCTGGCTGAGCGCGACCTGACGGCCGGCTACTGCGGCCGGGTTCTGGCGATGATCGCCGCGGCGATCGCCTCGGCGACGCGCTCGGCGCCGCGCGGCGTGAAGTGGCAGCAGGTGTCGGCGTAGATGTCGCCCGCTTCGTCGTGGAACAGCATCGTCAGGTCGTGGAAGTCGACCCCCTGCCCCGCCAGCTCGCGGCCGCGCGCGACCAGCAGCGGGTAGCCGGCAGTGACACGACCGGCGGCGGCGACGTCGGCGTCCCAGGCGATGCGACGCTCCGTCTCGTTCAGCACCTTCGAGCCCTCGAAATACTGATTGGGCTGGAGGAAGTGCAGGTACTCGATGCCCTGGCCGCGGCACAGGCTGTCCATCGCCAGCGAGGCGCGGGCCCACACCTCGACGAGCTCGGTGAACATCGCCTCCGGGTCGGCGAAGGCGAACGGCGGTCCGCTCACCTGCGGCGGCTTCGCCTGGCTCGCCGTGGCGGCATCGAGCGCCGCCGTCTCGCGCCGCAGCGCCGCCAGCTCGCGCCGGTCGAGCGCCTCCCAGAGCGCCAGCAGGAAGGCGCTGTGGCCGACGGCGGGCCAGGCCGCGAACTGGCGGCGCAGCGCCTCGCGCCGCTCGCGGATGCCCTCGATCCGCGCCACCAGCCGAAGCTGGTCGCGGTCGAGGACGTGCTGCGCCTGCACCTGCCAGTGGTGCGGGTAGAACGGATTGACCCCGTCCTGCACGTTGTCCGCGGCGGCGTCGATCTCGTTGAAGCCGTCGAGGTTGACCACCGCGTCGAACTGCGCCCCGAGGGCCAGCAACTCGGCCAGCACCAGCAACTGCTGCGGCTGTTTGTAGCCGCCGAGCGCGGTGCTCAGCACCTCGATGTGGCGGTGGGCGAAGGCGGGATCGCGGCGCAGGGCGGCGATCAGCGCCCGTTGACCGAGCGTGAAGACCTGGTCGGCGACGGAGCCGCCGAAGAAGGCGACGACGTACCGGTCCGGGCTGCGGGTGGTGAGCGGCGAGGCGCGGAAGAAGCCGTACGGATTGATCCCCGGCGAGCGCGGATCGACGACGTAGCCGAAGTACGGATGAGCCATGATGCGCTGGTCCTCGAGCGCCTGCGCCCGCGGCAGCTCGGCATCGTCGGCGGCGCTGGCGAACAGGCGGCCGGCGCGCTCCGCCCGTGCGCCGCCATCGACCAGGCGGGTGCCGATTTCCAGCAGCCCGGCTGCGCAGGCGATCGCCGCCGCGACCACGGCGAGGCGTTTCAGCAGCAGGGGCACCGGCCGCTGTTAGCGCAGCGCGCCCGGCGGCGAAAGCCGCCCGGCGGCGCCTCAGGGCCGCTGGTTGACCAGGAGGAGCGGGCGCGGCGCCGGCGCGGCGTCCCCTGCCACCTGCGGCGCCGGGTCGATCGGCAGCGCCACGGTGACCGTCGTCCCCTCGCCGACCGCGCTCTCGACCCGGACGCTGCCGCCGTGCGCCTCGACCACGGCGCGGACGATGAAGAGACCGAGGCCGGCGCCGTCGATGCCGCGGCTGCGGACGCCGCGGAAGTGCGGTTCGGCCAGGCGCGGCAGCTCGTCCGGCGGAATGCCCGGGCCGTCGTCGGCAACCGTGAGCTGCACCATGCCGCGCTGCCGGCGGGCGCCGAGACGCACCCGGCCGCCGGCGGGCGTGAACTTGATCGCGTTGCCCAGCAGGTTGGCGATGACCCGTTCCATCTGCACCGCGTCGAGCGCCAGCAGCGGCAGGTTGGCGTCCACGCGCGTCTGCAGCGCCACCCCCTTGATGGCGCTGGCGCTGCGCGCCACCACCAGCGCGTCGTCGACCACCGCCGCCAGGCTGGCGCTGCGCGGCTGCACCACCAGACGCCCGGCTTCGATGCGCTCGGCGTCGATCAGGTTCTGCGACAGGGTGATCACCTGGCGGGTGCTGGCGCGGATGCGCCGGGTGAGATCGGCCTGCTGCGGGTTCAGCTCGCCGGCGCTCCCGTCGAGCAGGAGATCGGCCAGCGACTCGATGACGCCGAGCGGGTTCTTCAGGTCGTGGCTGACACCCGACAGCAGGTCGAGGCGCAGCGCGCGCGCCTGCTGCGCCTCGGCGTCGCGCTCGCGGTTGCGCGCCAGGTGCACCAGTTGCCCGAAGAAGAGCGCGACGACGAAGAGGAATGGCACCCGCAGCATGTAGCCCTGCGCGAGCAGCGCGCCGATGCCCTGGTACTCGACCACGGTGTAGAGGTTCGCCACCGTGATCAGCAGCGCCGCGCCGACCACCAGGCCGATGCGCTCCGACAACGCGCTGAGGAAGAGGACGGCGAAGTAGAGCACGAACAGGTCGCCGCCCGCCGCGCCCGTGAGCGCGAGCGCGAGCGTGAGGGCCAGGGTGTCGACGGCGACCACCGTCCACTCGAGCGCCGCCGCCGAGCGCAGGCGCGGCAACCATTCGGTGAGGAGCACGTTCGAGCCCAGATACGCGGCGACGAAGAGCGCCACCCAGGGCGACATCTCGCTCAGTGGACGGCTGAACAGCACCAGATACGCGGTAGTGACGATCAACACCCAGCGCAGCAGAAGGATGCCGTGGGCATGGTGCAGCACGGCCAGCGGGAATGCAGCATTCCCGCTGGTTTGCCGTGTATTCTTGGTCGCCTGCTCGGGCACGGCTGGCGATCAGAGCACGCCTCGTGCCGGACAACGACGCGGCGATGCGGATGGGGGCGCTGAATGCGCCCCCACCGCGTTTTCAGGCGAACCCCTGCCGCCCGATCGACGGGCCCCGGCACCGCAGTGTCGAAAGATCGCCGAGCGTCACGGAACGCGACGATTCGGACCGGATCCGCTGTGCGGACTGCCAGGGCGCTCGCCGTCGCGCGCGCCGTTGGATGGCGCATTCGGCTGTGGAGAGACGCGGTCGTCCTCGCGATGACGATGGCGCGGCCGACGGCGGCCGGTTTGGCGCGCCGGGGCAAATGGGCTAATCCGGTCCGATCCGTTTGCCAGGGGGATCGCGAAGATGACGACGAGAACGGCACGCGCCGCGGGCGCGCTCGGGTTGCTGGTGGCGTTGGGGGTGCCGATGGCGAGCCGCGCCGCGGAAGAGGACGGCGACGCCAAGGCGCTGGTCGCCAAGGTCGCGGCGGCGATCCCCAAGAGTCCGGTCACCGCCAAGCTGACGCTGTCCTCGAGCGAGCTGCCGCCGCGCGAGCTGGCGATGAGCCGCAAGTACCTGAACGGCGCCCACGGCAGCTACCTCGAGGTGACGGCGCCGGACGAGCTCGAGGGGATTCGCTTCCTGTTCATCGAGCGCGCGAACGAACCCAATGAGCAGTACATCAAGGTGAAGGCGAGCCGGAATCCCGTGCGGGTCCAGGAGGGGGTGCGCACGCAGCCGTTCCTCGGCTCGGCGTTCTACGTGTCCGACCTCGTCCTGCCCGAGATCGAGGACTACACGTACAAGTACGTGGGCAAGGACGTGATCGGCGGCCGCAGCGTGACCCTGGTGGAAATGACGCCGAAGGACCCGGAGAAGGGGGTCTACGCCAGGACGGTGCTCGCCCTCGATCCCAAGGACCTGCTGATCATGCGCCGCGAGTTCTTCGACCAGAAGGGCGACAAGGTGAAGGTCTGGACCATCGACAAGGTCGAGCAGATCGACGGCATCTGGACGCTCACCGGGCAGGAGATGCAGGACCTGAAGAACAACACCAAGTCCCGCCTCGACGTCAGCGACGTGAAGTACAACGCCGAGCTGCCCGACGTGATGTTCACCCCCAAGTACCTGACCCGCTGACGGGCCTCTGCCTCGCTCCCCGTCCACCCGCCTTCCCCTGCCGCGTCACGCCCGGCGCGGGCGGAGGAAAAGGGCACGCCGTCCCCCGGGCCCGCGTGCTATGCAGCGGCGACATCGGGGGGAATGTCCATGACGATTCGGCTCGCTCGCAGCGCCGTGTTCGCGGCGTGGTTGGCCAGCGCCTCCGGCGCCGCCGCGCTCGAGGTCGCTCTCGCCCCGTTCGCCAGCGGCTTCAACCGTCCGGTGGCGCTCGCCCACGCCGGCGACAGCCGCCTGTTCGTGGTCGAGAAGGGCGGCTACATCCGCGTCGTGCAGGCCGATGGCAGCATGCTGCCGACGCCGTTTCTCGACATCCACGGCGCCGTCTCCACCGGCAACGAGCAGGGCCTGCTCGGCCTGGCGTTCCACCCGGACTACGCCAGCAACGGCTTCTTCTACATCGACTACACCGACACCGCCGGCGCCACCCGGGTGGTGCGCTACACGGTGAGCGGCAACCCGAACGTCGCCGTCGCGGGCAGCGCCACGCCGGTGCTGAGCGTCGCCCAGCCCTTCGCCAACCACAACGGCGGTGATCTCCACTTCGGCCCGGACGGCTATCTGTACATCAGCCTCGGCGACGGCGGCGCCGCCTGCGATCCCGGCGACACGGCGCAGAGCGGCAGCTCGCTGCTCGGCAAGCTGCTGCGACTCGACGTCGACAGCGCCTCGCCCTACGCCATTCCGCCCTCGAACCCCTACGCCGGCCCCGACGGCATCGCCGACGAGATCTGGGCCCTCGGCCTGCGCAATCCCTGGCGCTTCAGCTTCGACCGCCTGAGCGGCGACCTGTGGATCGGCGACGTCGGCCAGAACGCGCGCGAGGAGGTCGACTTCCAGCCCGCTGCGTCGAGCGGCGGCGAGAACTACGGTTGGGACTGCCGCGAGGGGTTTGCTTCGGCCGCCAGCGCCAGCGGCTGTTCGACCACCGCGACCTGCATGCCGCTCAGCCTGTTCGTCGAACCGGTCCACGACTACGGCCACGGCGCCGGCTGCTCGATCACCGGCGGCTACCGCTATCGCGGCAGCGCCGTGCCCGCTCTCTCCGGCCTCTACGTGTTCTCGGACTACTGCGCCGGCGAGATGCGCGCTCTCGCCACCGCCGACGGCGGCCTGACCTGGAGCGCGCAGTCGTTGGGCACCCCGGTCGCCGGACTCTTCCCGACCGCGTTCGGCGAGGACGTCGCCGGCGAGCTCTACGTCGCCAGCGACGGCGGCACCGTCTACCGCGTGCAGGCCCCGGCTGCCGCGCCAGCCTGTCCGGGGTCACCGAGGGTCGGCTGCGCGAGCGCCGACAAGGCCACGATCAAGGCCAGGCGCGGCGGCGACGCCAACAGGAACACCTTGCTCTGGAGATGGTCGGTCGCCAGCGCCACTGCCGATTTCGGCGATCCCACCACCGCGACGAGCTTTCGCCTCTGCCTGTACGCCGATGCCACCCCTATCGATCTCTCGGTCGGCGTCGCCGGCGGCGGCGGCGCCTGGCGAAGCGCCGGCAGCGGCTTCCGCTACGGGGATCCGAGCGCCGCGGGCGACGGCGCGTTCAAGCTGCTGCTCAGGGGAACGCCCGGCGGCAAGTCCACGCTGCTGCTCAAGGCGAAGGGCGCGAACCTCGATCTCGCCGCCCTCCCCCTCGGCCTCGCCAGCGAACCGCTGGTCACGCAACTGATCCGCAACGACGCCCCGACCTGCTGGGAAGCCACCTTCACGAGTCTGACGGCCGATGACGGGAGCGCGCTGAAGGCGAAGTCACCCTGAGCCTCAGGCAGCGCGCAGCCGCGGCCGGCGGCGCGCGACGAGCGGCTCGAGGAGGGCTTCGATCGGAACCTGCAACGCCGCGGCGATGCGCGTCAGCTCGTCAGGCTGCGCTTCGGCGACCCCGTTCTCGATCGCCGACAGGCGCCCCCAGGCGATGGCCGCTCGCTTGGCGAGCACCATCTGCATCACCCCACGTTCGAATCGGCAGCGCTTGAGCGGCGTCAGTCGCATCGGTCTACCCCTCCATCGAGCCGCGCGGAGAGGGTGCAATCGATGTGCCCGGCGGCCGCGCGCGGGTCTCGATCGGCAATTCCGGGACAGTGTCGAAAGCTTGCCAGAATCGGGTGTTACGCCCGCGATGCGCACCTGCCACATGAGACGGCACAGAAGGCCGACGGCAAGTGGCCTCGGGACGCGGCCCATGGTAGGAGCGCTGCGACGTCGTTGACCCATGCGCGCGTGGATTGTGGTGAGCGGCGCCCTGATCGCCGCCGGTGTGGCGATCTTTCTCTACAAGCTGTTCGTCCTCGGCTATCCGCTGAGCGTCGCGGACGCGCCGGGGACGTGGCGGGTCGACATCATCGTCACCGCCACCGGCAAGGGCAGCCGGACGGTGATCGACATCCCGCTCCCGCGTCCGTCGGGCTACCAGCGCATCCTCACCGAGGAGGTGCACTCGGACGGACTGCGCTTCAGCATCAGCGAGGGTAGCGACGGCGACCGCCGCGGGCGCTGGCACGGGCGGCTCGACGGCACCGCCGCCCCCTCCTACCAGGTGACGCTCGAGGCGACGCCGTACGGCCGCCCGCTGCCGCCGAACGAAGCCGGCGGCAAGTATCCCGACTCGGTCGCCAGCTACCTCGCCCCGTCGCCGGCGGTGCAGCAGGGCGACCCGGCGATCACCGCCCTGAGCCGCGAGCTGCTGCTCGACCAGAAGAACAGGGCCGCCCTGGCGCGCGGCATCTTCGACTTCGTCTCCGGTGAGATCGGGGCGCTGAACAGCGTCGCGCCGATGGACGCCGTCACCGTGCTGCGCGAGGGCCGCGGCAATGGGCTCGGCCGCGCCCGCCTCTTCTGCGCCCTGGCGCGCGCCAACGGCCTGCCCTGCCGGGTCGTCGGCGGCATCGCCCTGGTCGACGGGCGCAGCGACCAGTTCGCGTACTGGAACGAGGTCTACCTGGGCGGCGGCTGGGCCCCCTTCGACGTCGTCGGCGGCCACGCCGGCAGCCTGCCCGCCGACCGCATGTCGCTCGGACCGATCAAGGGCGCCGAGCTGATCACGGCCGAGAACCTGAGCGCCCTGTCCTACCGCTTCGACGTCCAGTCCGAGCTCGAAACCTATGCCGAGCTGGTGAATCGGCGGCGCGCCAACTCGCAGCACTGGCTCGACCGCCTCTCGCTGCTCTTCCTGCCGGTGCAACAGCAGCATGCGCTGCGCATCCTCCTCCTCGTGCCGCTCGGGGCGCTGGCGATGTGCGTGCTGCGCAACATCGCCGGCCTGCGCACCTTCGGCATGTTCATGCCGGTGCTCATCGCCCTCGCGTTCACCGGGACCGGGCTGCTGTGGGGCACGCTGTTCCTCCTCCTGATCATCGGCTTCGCGCTGCTGTCGCGGCTGTGGATCCAGCGCCTCTATCTGCTGCTGGCGGCGCGCATCGCGTTCATTCTCACGCTGGTGATCCTGCTCATGGTGGCGCTGTTCATCCTCGGCGCCCGCTTCGACATGCCGACCGGCGGCGTCGGCGCCTTCCCCTTCGTCATCATGACGATGATCGTCGAGCGCATCAGCGTCGGCCTCGAGGAGGAAGGGCTGGCCAACACGCTGCGCCGCCTCGGCGCCACGCTGGCGTCGATCTACCTGACCTATGGCGTGATCCACGCCCAGGGCCTGCAGACGCTCTTCCTCATCTATCCCGAGCTGCTGCTCATCATCCTCGGCCTGCTCGTTGCCGTGGGCCGGTACACCGGCTACCGTCTGACCGAACTCGTGCGCTTTCGTGAGCTCGCCGACGTCAGCCAATCCGCCACCATGCCGCCGCCGAACGGCGGCCCGTCCGCTGGCGCCTGAGCGCTCGGCCCTCCCCTGATGCGGCGTCTCTTCGCCCGCGCCCGCGCCCTGCGCGCGCGCGGCGTGCTCGGCATCAATCAGCGCAACGGCGCCTTCGTCCTGCCGCTCAATCCGCGCCAGCACTACCCGCGGGTCGACGACAAGCTGATCACCAAGCGCCTGGCGCAGGCGGCCGGGATCCCCACGCCGGCCCTGCACGGCGTCATCGCCTTCCAGCATCAGCTCCGCGACCTGGGGGCGATGTTCGCCGGCCGGACGTCCTTCGTCCTCAAGCCGGCCCGCGGCGCCCAGGGCAACGGCATCGTGGTCGTGACCGGGAGCGACGGCAACGGCGGCTTCCGCAAGAGCAGCGGCGCGCTGCTCACCGCGGCGGCGCTGCGCCAACACGTCTCGAACACCATTTCCGGGCTCTTCTCGCTGCGCGGCGACGTCGATGCCTGTCTGCTCGAGGAGCGCGTCGTCCTGCACGCGGCGTTCGCCCCCATCGCCCGCTTCGGCGTCCCCGACGTGCGCGTGATCGTCTATCGCGGCCTGCCGATCATGGCCATGTGCCGCCTGCCGACCGCGCAATCGGACGGCCGCGCCAATCTGCACCAGGGGGCCATCGGCGCCGGCATCGCCATCCGCGATGGGCGCATCGTCCACGCGGCGCTGCAGAACGCGGGCGTCACCCACCACGTCGACACCGGCGCGCCGATCGTCGGCTTCACCATTCCGCTCTGGGACGACGTGCTCTCCCTCGCCGTCCGCTCGGCGGAGATGAGCGGCCTCGGGTATCTCGGCGTCGACATCGTCATCGACGCGCGCCACGGACCGCAGCTCCTCGAGCTCAACGCCCGCCCGGGCCTCGCCATCCAGGTGGCGAACGCCGAAGGCCTCCTGCCGCGGCTGCGGCGCGCCGAGCGCGTCCCCAGCGACGCCCTCTCCACATGGTCGAATCGTCTGCAGGTCGCGCGCCAGCTCTTCTGATCGGCGCCGTCCTGGCGCTGCTCGCCAGCCCGGCGACGGCGGCGCCGCCGCCCTCGACCTGGGAGGTGACGGTGGCGTTGCGCCTCGATGGCGGCGGCGGCACGCCGGTGAGCGCCCGCGTCGCCCTGCCGCCGAACGACGACCTGCAGGAGCTGCGCGACGTGTCGGTCCAGGCGCGAGGGCTGACCGCCACCGTGGTGCGCGACGGCGATGCGCCGCACGTCGAGCTGCGGGGCAAGCTCAAGGGCGCTCGCCGCGTCGCCGTCCAGTACGTCGTGCACCGCGCCCGCGCCACCGGTACCCTGCCGGTGATCCTGCCGCTCGACGCGCCGCCACCGGCCCTGCTGCCCTTCCTCATGCCCAGCCCGACCTTCCAATCGCGCTCGATCCTGGTGCGCGACTTCCTGGAGACCAATGTCGCGCCGATGCTGAGCACGCCGGGGGCGCCGGATCTCGTCCGCACCCTGCACCAGGTGACGCGCGACCGCTTCACCTGGGCGGGGGACGGCAAGACCCTGACGCTCGACGTCATCCGCTCCGGCCGGGGCAGACGCATCGGCATCGAGCGCGTCTTCACCACCTTTCTGCGCTGCGCGCGCATCCCGGCGCGCTTCGTCGAGGGCGTCAACCTGGCCAGCAGCACGCACCGCAAGCGCGTCTTCTGGACCGAGGTCTGGGGCCAGAACCGCTGGTGGCCGGTCAGCGCCTCCTCCGGTTGGATCGGCCGCCTGCCGCTGACCTACGTGGCGCTCACCCGCGATGGCCAGCGCGCGGTGCAGGTCGAGGGCGCCGCCGATTTCAGCTACGCCATCCAGGCCAAGCCACTGCCCGAGGCGCCGGCATGAGGCGGGTCGCCGTCGCGCTGCTGCTCGCGCTGCTGGCCGCGCGCGCCGGGGCGGAGACCGCACCGCTGCGCATCGCTCCCGCCTCCGATGCCTCGCTGTCGAGCATGTTGCTGCTGGCGGCGCCGCCGGCGGCGCCGGTCATCCTCTTCGATCCGCAGGACCAGGACGTCGCGACGCGCGCCCGCGCCGCGCATTCCGGGCCGGTCGAATGCTACGCCCGCAGCACCACCGCCGCCCCGGCGCGCGCGCTCGAAGAGGATCTCGCCGGCGTCGCCTGCGTCAACGCCGACGACCTGCTGGCCCTGGCGCAGCGCTGGTGGCCGTCGCCACCCGCCGTCGTGGTGGTGCCGGGCGGTCGCTATCCGTGGCTGCTGCAGGCGGCGGCCCTGGCCGGCGCCCGCGCGGCCGCGTTGCTGCCGGTGAACCCGCGCCGCCCGCTCGCGCCCGAGGCGCTGCAGCGCTGGGCGGGAACGCAGTGGATCCTCGTCGGCAGCCCGCCGCCGGAGATTCCCCTACCCGCCGGCGCCCGCGTGCAACGCCTGGAGACGCTCGACGCCGTGCGCGCCGCCACCGTGGCGGCCCTGGGGGACTTCACCACCGTCGCGGTCGCGAACCCGGCCGATCGGCGCGGTCGCTTCTCGCCCTCGTCGTTGTCGCTGCTGGCGCCGCGCATCGCCACCGTGCACAAGGCCCCCCTGGTGCTGGTGAGCGCCGCCGACCCCGAGGTGGTCGAGCGCGAGGTCGAGGCCGCGATCGCCGCCGCGGGGCATACGCCGACCCACGTCTACCTGGTGGGCGACGAGCTGGCGCTGCGCAGCCATCGCGTCCCCGATCCGGTGCTCGAGGCGGGCGGGCCGGAAGCGCTCGGCGGCGCCCGCGAGGTTCGCGTCGAGCTGTTCTCTCGCCTGCAGCGGCAGGAGCCCCAGGACTACGCGGTCGGCCGCTTCGTCGCCGAGGACGTCGCCCGCGGCAGCGCGACGCTCACGCGTCAGCTCGCGCCAGCCAACGACGGCGGTCGCATCGTCTTCCTCTCCAACGCCGACCAGGTGTTCGCCCTCGGCGAGACCATCTCGCGCAGCACGGTCAGCGAGCTGCGCAACGCCGGCATCAAGGTGCACGCCAGCTTTCGCGACGCCGTCACGCCGGCGGGCATCCAGGACGCGCTGCTGCACGCCGGCCTGTTGGTCTGGGAGGGACATGCCCGCGACCTCACCCTGGAGGAGCGCGGCGGCATCGCGGTCGCGCGCACGCCGCCCTTCGTCGTCCTGCAGGGCTGCTACACCCTCGACCGCTCCGATCCCTTCATCCTCCTCGACCGCGGCACCGAGGCCATCGTCGCCACCTCGGCGGCGATCTACAGCGCCTCGGGGTCGGCCTTCGCGCGGGCGCTGTTCGACGCCCTCCTCTACGACGGCGCCGACATGGGCACCGCGGTGCGCAACGCGCGCAACTTCCTCCTCGCCGTCACCGAGCTGAAGAAGCAGCGCGGCCACGCCGACTGGACCAAGACCTACCGCGCCGCTCTCGCCTTCGCCCTCTGGGGCGATCCGACCGCGCGGCCGCCGCTGGCCGCGCCGGTGAGCAGGGTCCCGCCAGCCTCCTGGCAGCTCACGGATGGCGCCCTCACCCTGACCATTCCGCCGCGCCATCTCGAGCCGGTGACGGTCGGGCCCTATACCGCGCATCCGGTGCCGCGCGCGATGCTCACCGGGCTCCTGCTGCGCGACGGTGACAAGCCGGTGTTGACGGTGAAGGAGCTCTTCTTCGCCGTCGTCCACCCCCCCGCCGGCAGGACGACGGCCTGCCCGCCCGCGGCGGGCTGGGACGTGCAGTCCTTCTACGCCCCGATGACCCGCACGCTGTCGGTGCTGGCACGCCCCCCGGGGGAGCTGGTGGCCAACCCCACGCCGAGCGGCAGCTTCGCGCTGCCATTGGTCGACGGACCGTGCCCCTGAGCTGAGCGGGCTCCTACACCGCCGCGCCGATGCGCGATCCCTCGTCGAGGGCGCGCTCGAGCTTTTCCGTGTCGCCGGGGCTGAGGCTGAAGTACTTCGCGTCGGGGTGGTGGAACACCAGCGCCGACACCGACCCCTCCGGCTCCATCATGAAGCCGTCGGTGAGATGGACGCCGATCTGCTGCTCGACCTCGAGCAGGCGGAAGAGCGGCGCCTGGTCCTCCAGGCGCGGGCAGGCGGGGTAGCCGAACGAGACGCGGATGCCGCGGTAGCGGACCTTGAACAGGTCCTGGATGGTGGTCCCCGGCGCATCGGGAATGCCCCACATCTCGCGCATCTTCTGGTGCAAGAGCTCGGCGAACGCCTCCGCGCCCTCGAGCGCCAGCACCTGCAGGATGTGCGAGCGCACGTACTCGCCCTCCGCCTTCCACTGCTCGGCCAGCGCGCGCACCCCGGGGCCGACGGTGGTGGCGAACATGCCGACGTAGTCGGGGCGCTCGCCGCGCGGCAGCGTGTAGTCGGCGAGGCACAGTCCCTCGTTCACCGTCTGGCGGCCGAAGTGGAACGAGGTCAGGACCGTGGCGCCGTCCGGCGACAGGATGTGCAGCGTCTCGCCCTCGGAGGCGGCGCGGAAGAACTTGTAGACCGCGGCGGCGCGGATGTCGGGCCGGGCGAGCATGACCTCCTCGACCTCGCGCACCCGCTGCCGCCACTCGAGGGCGCCGCTGTCGCCCCTGGCCAGCGCCTCGACGTACTTCCCCTTGAAGCCCAGGTGACGGTTATAGAGCATCACCGGGTTGATGTAGGGGAAGATCGCGTCGAGATCGTAGTCGCGCAGGACGTGCAGCTTGAGGTCCGGCGGCGTCGGAATGTCGTGATCGCGACGCACCACCGCCGGCGCCACCGGCGCCACCCCGACGCTCGCCGCGGCGCGCTGCTCGGCCTCGGCGCGCAGACTGGCGCCCTCGCGCGCCAGACGCTCCTCCAGGTTCGGGCGCCGCGCCGGATCCATCAACTGGTTGGCCAGGTCGAGCCCGCTCATGGCGTCGCTGGCGTAGGCGACGACGCCCTCGTATTCGGGCGCGATCTTCAGGCGGGTGAAGCGGTTCGACAGCGCCGCGCCGCCGACCAGGATCGGGCAGGAGACGCCGGCGTTGCGCAGGTCCTGCGCCGTCGCGACCATCATCTGCGCCGACTTCACCAGCAGGCCGGAGAGCCCGATGGCGTCGGGCTGGTGCTCCTTGTACGCCTTCACCAGCTCTTCCGGCGGCACCTTGATGCCCAGGTTGACGATGCGGAAGCCGTTGTTGCTGAGGATGATGTCGACCAGATTCTTGCCGATGTCGTGGACGTCGCCCTTGACGGTGGCGAGCACGATGCGACCCTTGAGCGCCGCGTCGCTCTTCTCCATGTGCGGCTCGAGGTGACCGACCGCCGCCTTCATCGCCTCCGCGGACTGCAGCACCTCGGCGACGATCATCTCGTTGTTCGCGAACAGGCGCCCGACCTCGTCCATGCCGGCCATCAGCGGCCCGTTGATGATCTCGAGCGGCGCGCGGTCGCCGAGCGCCTCGTCGAGGTCGGCGTAGAGGCCCTCCTTGGTGCCCTCGAGGATGTAACGGCCGAGGCGCTGGTCGAGCGTCAGATCGCTGCGCTCGACCACCGCCGCGCGCGGCGACTTGGCGCGGAAGTGGGCGCTGAAGGCGGCGATCGGATCGTCGCCGCGCCACCAGATCAGGTCCTCGGCGAGCCGCCGCTCCTCCTCCGGGATCGACGCGTAGCGCTCGAGCTTCTCGGAGTTGACGATCGCCATGTCGAGCCCGGCCTGGACGCAGTGGTAGAGGAACACTGCGTTCAGCACCTCGCGGCCCGCGGCCGGCAGGCCGAACGACACGTTGGAGACGCCGAGGATCGTCTTGCACTGCGGCAGCGCCTGCTTGATCAGGCGGATGCCCTCGATCGTCTCGACGCCGGCGCCGATGTAGTTCCGATCGCCGGTGCCGACCGGGAAGACCAGGGCGTCGATGTACAGGTCCTCGGCCGCCATCCCGTACGCCGTCGTCAGCAGGTCGTGCGAGCGTTGGGCGATGGCGAGCTTGCGCTCGCGGGTGATCGCCTGCGCCTGCTGCTTGTCCTCGTCGATGCAGCCCACGACCAGCGCCGCGCCGTAGCGGCGCGCCAGCGGCACGACGCGGTGGAAGCGCTCCTCGCCGTCCTCGAGGTTGACCGAATTGATCAGCGACTTGCCCTGGGTGCGCTGGAGCGCCGCCTCGATCGCCGCCGCGTCGGTCGAGTCGATCATGATCGGGACCTTGACCTTCTTCACCAGCATCTCGAGGAAGGCCGTCAGGTCCTCGGTCTCGTTGCGGTCGGGATCCTGCAGGCAGACGTCGAGGACGTGCGCGCCGCGGCGCACCTGCAGGCGGCCGACCTCCGAGGCCTCCTCGATCTTGCCCTCGGCGATGAGTTGCTTGAACTTCCGGCTGCCGAGCACGTTGGTGCGCTCGCCGACGATCACCGGCCGCGTGTCCTGGTCGACGACCAGCGTCTCGAGCCCGGAGACGACGCTGCGCCGCGGCGCCGCCGCCCGGCGCGGCGGATACTGGGCGGCGATCGCGGCGATCATGCGGATGTGCTCCGGCGTGGTGCCGCAGCAGCCGCCGATGATGTTGATCCAGCCCGCGGCGCAGAAGCGCTCGATCTTCCTGGCCAGCATCGGCGGCAGCTCGTTGTAGCGCCCCTCCTCGTCCGGCAGGCCGGCATTGGGGAAGCACGAGATCGGGAAGCGCGAGACCTCGGACAGGGTGCGCAGGTGGTCGGTCATGAAGTCGGGGCCGGTGGCGCAGTTGAGGCCGATGGCGAAGAGGTCGCGATGCGCCACCGAGACGTACAGCGACTCGACCGGCTGCCCGGCCAGCATGGTGCCCCAGGTCTCGATCGACACCGACAGCACGATCGGCAGGGTGCGGCCGAGCTCGGCGAAGGCGTCGTCGATGCCGAGCAACGACGCCTTGACGTTCAGCGTGTCCTGCTGGGTCTCGAGGAAGAGCAGGTCGGCGCCGCCCGCCGCCAGGCCGAGGGTCTGCTCGTGATAGGCGCGGCGCACCTGATCGAAGGTGACGTTCTCGGTGATCGAGATGGTGCGCGTGCCCGGGCCCATCGAGCCGGCGACGAAACGCGGCTTCTCCGGCGTCGAATGGGCGTCCGCCATTTCGCGCGCCAGACGGGCGGCCGCTTCGTTGATCGCGAACACCTGGTCCTGCAGCCCGTATTCGGCGAGCACGATGCGGGTGCCGCCGAAGGAGTCGGTCTCGATCAGGTCGGCGCCGGCCTCGAGATAGCCGCGGTGCACCTGCCGGATGGCGTCGGGCCGGCTGAGCACCAGGTGCTCGTTGCAGCCCTCGAGATCCGGGCCGCCGAAGTCGTCGGCGGTGAGATTCAGCGCCTGGAGGGCGGTCCCGGTGGCGCCGTCGAGGACCAGGATGCGCTCCCGGATCGCCTCGTCGAGCGCCTGTCGGCGGCGGTCTGCATCGGTCATAGATCCCGACCTGTAACCCATGCGCCGGGCCAATCCCAGCCATGTTTCACGACCGTCGGCGGCGCTGACGGCGGCTACAGCAGGTCGGCCAGCGTGCGCTCGGCCCACAGCCGGGTCAGGTCGTCGGCGCGGCGGCCAAGGGCCTGGCGCACCCGCGGATCGAGGTGCCCGGGCAGGCCGTTCACCAGCGTCTCGCCGGCGAGCTCGGCGAGGCGGATGCGGTGCGCGTCGCAGCCCAGCACGAAGGTGCCGGCGCGGTCCTCGACCGGCAGCAACCAGCCGCGCGTGATCAGTGGCGCGGCGGCCTCCTGCACGACGCCGAGATCGGTGCGCAGCGCCCGTGCCACCTTCGCCAGCTCGATCCCGTGCCGGCCGGCGGCGAAGGCGTCGGCGGCGCGCAGCAGCAGCTCCAGGGCGAGCGCCTCCTCGCGCTCCGCGCCCGCCGACTGGACCGCGTCCCCGCCGAGCTCGAGCACCGCCGCCAGCTCGGCGCCGGCGAGCACCACCGCCCAGCTCACGTACAGCCACACCAGCGTCACCGGCAACTGCGCCAGCGCGCCGTAGATGGCGTTGTTGCGCGCCACCCCGACCTGCAGGCTGACGTAACCGACCTGCGCGAGGTGCCAGGCGACGCCGGCGAACGCGGCGCCCACCAGCAGCGGTCCCCAGGCCGGGCGTCGATTCGGCATCACGGCGTAGAGCACGGCGATGCCGGCCGTGTTGATGGCGATCGGCGACAGCTCGAGCAGGCGCACGGCAAACCCGCCGAGGTAGCCGTTGTCGAGCATCCACTGCAGCAGCGTGTGCGCCTGGCTGGCGGAGGTGATCGTCGTCGCCGCGAGGAGCAGGAACGGGGTCAGCATGACGACCCCGACGTAGTCCATCACCTTGCGCCAGGCGGTCCGTTGCTGCGCGACGCGCCAGATCAGGTTCAGGCTCGCCTCGACGTTGCCGAGCACGCTGATGACCGTGACGATCAGCGCCGCCGCGCCGAGCGCGCCCAGGGTGCCGAAGTTGGTCTTGTCGATGTAGCCGATGATCAGGTTGACGGTCTCGGCATCGAGCGACAGCCGCGACAGCAGCACCGCTTCGAGGCGCTGCTGGGCGCCGAGCCCCTTGAGGACCGAGAACATCACCGCCAGCAGCGGCACGATGGACAGCAGGGAGGTGTAGGCGAGCGCCGAGGCGCGGACCAGGCACTGATCCATGTAGAAGCGCCAGCCGGCGATGCCGACCAGCCGCACCGGCCCGGGGACGTGGCGGCTGAAGCCGCCGACGCGGTCGCTCGCGCTCATCCGGTCGGCGCCTTACACGCTGGGCGGGCGCTGGTCCATCGCCAGCGCGCCCGTGACGGCGCGGCGGGCGCTCACGCGCCGCGCGGGCGGCGCCCGCCGGCGACCCAGACGCCCGCGGCGTAGGTCAGGAAGGCGAGCGCCGTGCCGAGAAGGGTGGAGGCCGCGACGCCCGCCATGTCGAGGCGCCCGGGATCGAGCGTCCCCAGGCGTTCCACCAGGAGCGCCAGGTCGTCCCCGCGCCAGCGCGCCGGGTCGAACCCCGGCCGCACGGTCGCGACCAGGCGCGAGACGATGATCGATCCGATCTCGTAGTAGTCGCCGGCGAGCGAGATGAACGGCGCCAGCGCCACCGGCAGCGCGGCGCCGAAGAGCAGCGCCTGGCCCCACCCCGCCGGCCGGCGCGCCGCGGCGCGCAGGG
This sequence comes from bacterium, assembly GCA_019637795.1. Taxonomy (NCBI): domain Bacteria; species bacterium. Next base: position 295,912 of record JAHBUY010000007.1, read on the forward strand.
CCGGCACGCCGATCAGGATCGTCAGCGCGTACGGCAGGGCATCGGTGAGCAGATAGGTGAGGTCGCTGCCGCGCGTGTCGAAGCCGGTGAGCTGCCCGGCGTAGCGCGAACCGACGGCGACGAACGGGAAGACGCGCTGCAGCCAGGCGGCGCCGTACATGGCGTCGATCTCGAGCCGCGTCACCGTGCCGCCGCCCGCCAGGCAGCCGAGGGCGTGCAGCAGCTCGTGGGCCGGCAGGTAGAGCCACCAGGCGGCGACGGCGGCGGCCGCCGCCGCCAGCGGCGTCGCCCGGGACGGGGCGCGCAACAGCACCTCGAGCCCGGCGAGATAGTCGTCGACCGGCAGGCGGAGCAGCGCCGGGACGCGCACCGTTGCCTACGCCCCGCCGCGGCCGACGAACTCGTCCATCGAGCTGTTGACGCCGAGGACGTTCGCCAGCCAATCGAAGACCCCGACCGGCAGGACGCGCAACAGCGGCAGCAGGTGCACGGCCCAGGGCAACAGCAGGCGCCGCTGCCCGCGCGCGATGGCGCGCACGACGCGGCGCGCCACGTCGTCCTCCTCCAGGATCGGCAGCAGCCACGGGAAGCGCGAGCGCACGCCGCGGAACATGCCGGTGTTGATGTAGAACGGGCAGACCACGGTGGTCAGCACGCCGGGGGCGATCTTGCGCAGCTCGGCGCGCAGCGATTCGTCGAAGCCGGTCGCCGCCCATTTGCTGGCCGCGTAGTCGGCCAGCCGGGCGACGCCGATCAGCCCCGAGGCCGAGGCGATGGTGACGATGTGGCCGCTGCCGCGCGCGATCATCGCCGGCAGGAACGCCTTGCTGGTCCAGAACAGCGCCAGCACGTTGATCGCGAAGGTCGCCTCGATCTTGTCGTCCGGCAGCTCGAGAAAGTCCTTGCCGCTGACGACGCCGGCGTTGTTGACGAGGATGTCGACCGGACCGCCCGCCGCGGCGGTCTCGGCGGCGCGCGCGTAGACCTGGGCGCGATCGGCGACGTCGCAGACGAAGCCGCGGGCGTGGCTGCCCGGCACCGCGGCCAGGTCGTCGACCGTCGCCTGCAGCGCCGCGCCATTGATGTCCCAGATGGTCACCCGCGCCCCGGCCGCGGCCAGCTCGAGGGCCATCAGGCGACCGATGCCGCTCGCGCCGCCGGTGACCAGGGCGTGCCTGCCGGAGATCTCTGCCATGGGATCGAGTCTCTAGCGGATCGCGGCCGCCTGCGCAGCCCGCTGGCGACCGCGGTTTGTCTCTGCGGCGACCGCCGGGCTAGGGTCGACGCGTACACTCGCCGCAACGAGGGGGGAACGATGCTCGAGCAGCGCCTGGCGCGCCACGCGGCGCGCCGCACCTGGGGGACACGTCTGGTCGCGATCGCGACGCTCGCCGCGCTGGCGCGGCCCGCGTCGGCGGAGATCAGCCAGGCCTGCATCGCGGACTGCAACCGCGACGGCACGGTCACGGTCAACGAGCTGATCACCGGCGTGAACATCCTGCTCGGGTCCAGCGAGCTGTCGCAGTGCCCGCGCGCCGATTGCGGCCATCGCGGCGAGGTCTCGGTGAGCTGCCTGGTGCAGGGCGTCACCGCCGCGGTGGCCGGCTGCCTCGGCGTTGCCTCGCCCACCATCGAGGGGCCGGTGACCGGCGGCCGTGGCGCGCCCTTCGTCGCCTCCACCTCCTACGACCCGGGCAGCGTCGGCTACGCGCAGTCGGAGTGGCTGCTGTCCGGCACCGCGCGCTCCTTCCGCGACGACGGCCCGCTCGGGCCGGACGGCCGGTGGTCGGTGCAGGACGGCGATCGCGCCGCCTACAAGACCCGGGTCATCGTCCAACGGCCGATCGATCCCGCCGACTTCAACGGCACCGTCTACGTCGAGTGGCTGAACGTCAGCGGCGGTCTCGATGCCGGGCCCGACTTCGCCAACGCGCACGTCGAGATCATCCGCCAGGGCGCCGCCTGGGTGGGCCTGTCGGCGCAGAAGGTGGGCATCGAAGGCGGCACCGCCGCGGTCGGCGTCATCTCCATCCCGCTCAAGACCTACGACCCACAGCGCTACGGCTCGCTCTCGCATCCCGGCGACAGCTTCTCGTACGACATCTTCTCGCAGGCCGGTCAGGCGATCCGCGATCGCGCCGGCATTGCCGCCCTGGACGACCTGCCGGTGCGCCGCCTGGTCGCGCTCGGCGAGTCGCAGTCCGCCTTCCGCTTCGTCACCTACCTGAACGCCATCCATCGCACGGCGCGCGTCTACGACGGCTACCTGGTGCACAGCCGCGGCGCGATCGGCGCTCCGCTCTCGGAAGCGCCGCAGGCGAACATCCCGGTGCCCGGGACGGTGCCGATCCGTGACGACCTGGACGTGCCGACGCTCATCTTCCAGACCGAGACCGATCTGACCTTCCTCAACTATCACGCGGCGCGCCAGCCCGACGGCGGGCGGGTGCGCACCTGGGAGGTGGCGGGCACGGCGCACGTCGACACCTATACCCTGGTCAACGGCCCCGCCGACATCGGCGACTCGATCGACGCCGCCAGGCTGGTGATCACCAGCGAACCGGTCGCCGGCCTGGTGCGTTGTGGCGCGCCGATCAACTCCGGCCCGCAGCACTTCGTGATCAACGCCGCCGTCGCGGCGCTCGAGCGCTGGGTGCGCGACGGCACCCCGCCGCCGGTGTCGCCGCGGCTCGCGCTCACGGAGGATACGCCGCCCGCGATCGCGCGCGACGCGCGCGGCATCGCGCTCGGCGGCATCCGCACTCCGGCGGTCGACGTGCCCCTGGCGGTCCTCTCCGGCGATCCCCAACCGGGCACGCTCATCTGCGCCCTCTTCGGCTCGACGACGCCGTTCGACGCCGAGACGCTGGCGGCGCTCTACGGCGACACGGCGACCTACGCCGCGGCCGTCGCGGCCTCCACCGCGGCAGCCGTCGAGGCCGGCTTCCTCCTCCCGGCCGACGCCATCCTGATCAACGGCGCCGCGGCCGACACGCCGATCGGCGGCTGAAGCAGCGACGGCGCCCGCTGCCGGGGTCGGACGGCGACCTCGGCAGCGGGCGCGCGGGCTCACTGCCGCAGGTACTCCTGCAACGTCGCCGGATCGTTGGCGGCGGTCAGCGCCGCGTCGCGGGCGATGCGGCCGCCGCGCACCAGGTCGGCGAGGTGGCGCTCCAGTACCAGCATCCCCTCGGCGCCGCCGGCCTGCAGGGCGCTGACCAACTGGGCGGTGCGGTGCTCGCGGATCAGGTTGGCGACGCCGTGGGTGACGCGCAGGATCTCCACCGCCGGCACCACGCCGCCGCCGTCGGCGGTCGCCACCAGGCGCTGCGCCACCACCGCCCGCAGCGCCTCGGCGAGCTGCACTCGCACCTGTCGCTGGCGCTCCGGCGGATAGGTGTCGACGACCCGTTCGATGGCCGAGGGCGCGGTGCGGCTGTGCAGGCTGGCGAACACCAGGTGGCCGGTCTCGGCGGCGGTCAGCGCCAGCGAGATGGTCTCGGGATCGCGCATCTCGCCGATCAGCAGCAGGTCCGGATCCTCGCGCAGCGCATCGCGCAGACCGCTGGCGAAGTCGCGCACGTGGGTGCCGACCTCGCGCTGGCGAACCAGGCCGGCCGGCCGCTGCGGTCGGATGCGGTACTCGATCGGATCCTCGAGGGTCACCAGGACGCGGGCGCGCGCGCGCAGCGCATGTTCGAGGAGCGCCGCCAGGGTCGTGCTCTTGCCGCACCCGGTCGGGCCGCAGGCGATCACCAGGCCGTGCGGCAGCTCGGTGAGGGCGGCGAGCTGCGGCGGCAGATTGAGCGCCGCCAGGTCCGGCGCCTCGCGGCGCAGCAGGCGGATGGCGGCGCACAGGCCCTCGGCGCTGCGGTAGACGTTCACCCGCAGTCGGCCGATCCCCGGCACCTCGAGGGCGCGGTCGACCGAGACCTCGCCCTCGCCTCGTTCGCCGAGGAGCACGGCCGGGTCGCACGGCGGGACGTCGTCGAGCAGCGCCAGCGCGCCGTTGACGCGCATCACCGGCGGCGCGCCGGGGCCGAGGTGGACGTCGGAGGCGCCGCGCGCCTGGGCGCGCGACAGCACCGC